>JBFYZU010000240.1:0-6944 GCA_041309365.1 Myxococcota bacterium | reverse complement strand
TGTCGCTGCATCTCGTATGGAGCTCAAAGGCTACCGCACATCGCCGGCCGCTGCGAGGGCTTGTCGTGATACTCCCCGGCCCGTGGTTGAAGAGCGTCGTCCGATGGCGTAGCCTGGACAGATAGAATCCCGGGAGGTCGCATGTTCGAGGCATCCATCTACAGGGCAAGGCGCAACAGGCTCCGAGAGCTGATCGGCAACGGTGTCGTGCTGCTCATGGGCAACTCGCTTCAGCCTCGTCCCTACCCTGCCAACACCTACCCGTTCAGGCAGAGCAGCCACTTCATGTACTACGCCGGCCTGGCGGACCCGGATCTCGTGGTCCTCATTCACATGGACAGCGAGCGGGAGGTCCTGTTCGGCAACCCGGTGAGCATGGACGACATCATCTGGAGCGGCGAACTGCCGGGCCTCGAGGAGCGAGCGGCTTCGGTCGGGCTGACCGAGGCCGTGCCGCTGCCTCGCCTCGTGGATGTGATGACGGAGCTCGGGAGGAACAGAACGCCCGTGCACTACCTCGCGCCGTTCCAGGCGGATGCCATGGACAGGATGCAGGCGCTCTGGGGCATGGACGCGGTCGAAGTGCGAAAGGGCGAGTCCAACGTGCTCAAGCGCGCTGTCGTGGAGCAGAGGCTCCACAAGAGCACAGAGGAGGTGGCAGAGATCGAGGATGCCCTGGGCGTCACGGCCAGCATGTACGCCCTTGCCATGTCCATGGTGCGGCCCGGTGTGCGGGAGATGCAGATTGCGGGCGCCATGCAGGGATTGGCGCTCTCGCACGACCGGCAGCAGAGCTTTCTTCCCATCGTGACGGTGCGCGGCCAGATCCTGCACAACGAGACCTACGGCAACACACTCGAGGCAGGGCAGATCCTGCTCGTCGACTCGGGAGCCGAGTCGCCCATCGGGTATTCCTCGGACATCACCAGGGCCATCCCCGTGAGCGGCAGGTTCACGCCCACTCAGAGGCAGATCTACGAGATCGTGCTGGCAATGCAGACGGGTGCCATCGAGGCAGCGCGGCCCGGCATCACGAACCTCGAGCTACACATGGGCGCAGCTCGCACCTGCGTCGCGGGCCTGATCGACATGGGTCTCATGAAGGGGGACCCGGACGAGGCCGCGCGCGCAGGTGCTCACGCACTGTTCTTTCCACACGGGCTGGGCCACATGCTGGGCATCGACGTGCACGACATGGAAGACCTCGGAGACATCGTGGGCTACGGTGAGGGCGAGTCCCGTTCATCGCAGTTCGGTCTGGCCTTCTTGCGCATGGCCCGCAAGCTCGAGACCGGCTTCGTGTTCACGGTTGAGCCAGGCATCTACTTCGTGCCTGCCCTCATCGACGAATGGCGCGCAAGAGGCCTTCACGCGCAGTTCATCGACTACGATGCGGTGCAGCGGTTCAGGAAAGGGGGCGGGATCCGCATCGAGGATGACGTCCTCGTGACCGAAGACGGTCACCGTGTCCTCGGTCCGCACATTCCTAAGACCGTGGGCGAGTTGGAGGCCGCGACCGGGCGCTGACTTGTACCTCGCACTGCCGTGATGATATGTTCCGGCGCCATGGAGCTCGTGGCACAGGTGCTCCTCGAGAGGATCCGGGATGTCGTCGAGAGCACACCCACGCCCGGATTCCACGCAGAGGCGAGGGAATCGTCACGCTACTGGAACTGGCGGGTGATGAAGGCGTTCATCGATGCGGGCATGAAGATGGGCGGGTACACTGTCTTGCCCCCGCAGGTGAAGTTCCACGTCCGGAGCCGCAGGATCACGCGCAGCAGCACGGATCACGACGAGGAGGCGGCCAGGATGCCACAGGTGGTTGACGTCGCCTGGATGCGGGACCACAGGTTCTGCCTCGAGGATTACGAGCACGGTCAGACCGGGCTCGTGGCCGCGTTCATGTGCGAGTGGGGATCGGACACTCCGTACCACGTGAAGGACGGCCAGATGAACTGGGAGGACGTTCGCTGCATCATGGGTGCCTTCAGCAAGCTCGCCTTCGTGAAGGCGCCACTCAAGGTCATGGCCTTCTCCACTCGCTCCATGGTGGAGTCCAGCGGTGACAGCTGGGACTTCCTCGCAAACATGATGGTCGCCCAGGCAAAGGCCATGTTCCGCTACTACCCGGTGAGGGAGGAGTACGTGCTCATGGCCTGGCCCCACCAGACGGCATCCTTGACCAACTTCCGCTACCGCATCGTCAAGGTGGGATGACTCTCGGCGCGCATGGCCGACCCTTCCGGTGAGCCCCACGAGCTGCGACTCCACCTCGGCGCGCTGCTCGAGCGCATACAGAAGATCACAGCCCCCCTATCGGGCTCAGCTCAGCGGGCAGCACCTTGACTGCAAACCAACGCTCCACGTGCACGTGCTGCGCCGCGTACACGCGGCCCATTCCTCCCTCCCCGATCAGCCCGAACACGCGGTACTTGCCGGCGTGAACCCGTCAGAGCAGCGGATCGAGGCTTTCGGCGATCCCGGTGCCATCCAAGCAAGCAGGGGGAGTGTTCCTCCGGGTATATCAGGCCACATGTCGGGTCGAATCCCACACGTACAGAAAGAAATACTGTAACGAGAAACGCACGTCAACGAGGGCCCGTATCCGGGCGTTGCGGAGCGCCGGGCATGATGCTACACAGGCCAACCATGACGCCTTCCATCTCCGAGCTCAACGACTGGTTCCGTAGCGAGCGCTTCGCAGCCACCCACAATGCGCTCTACGAGATCATGATCGAGGGCAGGCATGCGGACACGCTCGATGAGGCATCTCTTCTGCTCGCCCGGATCCGCATGAACATGGGACACGTGGACACGGCAATCCTGCAGCTGGCGCACGGCTCGCCCCAGAGCATCGAGGATCGGGCCTGCCGGCACGCGCTCATGGCACTGGGCTACGCCCTGAAGCGGTGTTTCGGACTTTCCTCTGGTTCCCTCGAGAGGGCGAGGCCCGCGGGCAGCGCGGGACCGTTCGTCGATCTCTGCGAGGCCATGATCCGTACCGAGCAGGGCCGCATCGTGCAGGCGGCCACACTGTATCGCAGATGTCTCGGCGACCACGCCGATCGGCGGTTCGCGTACAAGGGTCTGGCCGAGGTCCTGCGCGCCGCGGGCGACGTCGAGGAGGCGGATGCCGTGCTTGCCGACCTGCTCGAGGTCGAACCTCGCTGGGCAGGCACGCACAGGGCTCTGGCCTACCATGCCATGGCATCGAGGCGACCAGCCGACGCTGTCTCGCACCTTCGCAGGGCTCTCGATGAAGCTCCGGACGGCGATATCGCCCTTATGGACGTCATGGCACTGGGACGCAGCCTTCACGAGTCAGGTGACACGAGAGCCGCCATCGAGACGCTCGAACCGTTGCTGGTCTCCGGGCAGAAGCCACCCATGCGCCTCGTGAGGATGATGGAACGGCTGCGCATCGCCCCGTCGGGGTCACAAACGTACATGATCTCTCACCGGCCTGTGATCGCACGAGAGGACTGCGGCCTCCCGGGCGCCGTGGATCTGGCAGTGAGGATCGCGGGACGTGAGCCCCCACGAGCAGGCGGCACGTCCGGTCGCACGGATCCCTGGTCAGTGCTCTCGATGCTGCGCAGCGCAAAGATGTTGTCGCGCATGGTTGCTTGCACACAGGCAGCGATCAGGTCTGCCGTGCAGGCGGACCTGCCCGTGATCACGTTCGAGGATGCCCACATCAGCGGCCTGCCCAGCGTGATCGTGGGTCTTGACGACACATTCCACGAAGCCATCGCCATGGACCCGGCTACTGGTCTGCTGCGCCGCATCCCGCTCGACACCCTTACAGGCGAAGATCGAAAGACCACGGTCACCATGATCGCGATGGCAGACGAAGGAAGATCAGAGTCCGTGCTGGATGAGGCCGGGCTCGCACACGATGCACACCTGGAGCTCTGTGCCAGGGCAGACAGCATGCGCGACTCGGGTGACTTGGCCGGCGCAGAGGCTCTCTACAGGGATGTCATCGCTCGTGCGCACGGACACCTGCCAGGACACTCGGGGCTGCTCGGCGTGCTCATGGGACGGATATCCGCGGATGACGGCGCGTACGCTGACTTCAAGAAGGCTCTCGATGACGCCTCGGAGGTACCAGGGTCCAGTGCCATGGTCAACGCCTTCGAGGGCAGGCTCAGGACCATGATGGGCCAGCACAGACGTGCTTTGGCCTGTTTCGCGAAAGCCTCCGAGGCGGCGCCCGACGATATTCACGTCATGTGCGAGCGCGCATCGTGTCTCCTCGTCACCGGTGCAGGCCAGCAAGCCGCAGGTCTTTTTCGCGAGGCACTGACCGTGGCGCCTCACCACCCACGCCCCAACCTGGACCTGGCCGATTTTCTCGCGAGCCATTCGGATCTGGAAGGCGCCGAACACCATGCTATGTGCGGCCTGGACCTGGCACCCGACTCAGCCTTTGGTCACGAGATCCTGGCAAGAGTGCATCGCGCACGTGGCGACAGCGCAGCGGCGCTCGATTCCATTGACCGAGCCATGGCACTGGGAAGCAACACGGACTGGGCTCACCTGGAACGGGGCGTCAACCTCATGGATCTCGGACGTTGGTCCGAAGCCCGTGACGAGCTTGCCATGGTGGCCAGCCGGGATGCATCCAGCATCGAGGCTCGCACGAGGCTCGTGCAGGTGCTCTCCAAACTCAATATGGCCGCGGACGCGCTCGAGACCGCCCGCACCCTTCTGATGCTGGATCCCGCATCAGCCAGCTCGCGAGAGATGCTCGGGCTGGCCCACGAAACGGCCGGGCAGGATGAGGATGCTCGCGAGTCGTATCTGGAGGCCCTCGCGAGGGAGCCAGGGCGGATCACGACCCTGCGCAGGCTGGACGGAATGCTCCGTAAACGATCGGCCATCCAGGATCGCGTTGGCCTCTGGCTCGCGGCCTCGCGCCGCGATCCGGCAAACCCGGATGTGCTCGTGGAGCTCGCTTCGGCCCTGGAGGAAGAGGGCAAGAAGAAGGAAGCGGAGACGGTACTCAGGCGTGCGGCGATTGCTGGAGGTGGACCTGCTGCGGCCTCGCTACCCGGGCTCAGGGATATCTGCGCACGCAGCGAGAACCCCGTCCAGGTGCTGGAGGATGCCGCAGGGCAGCAGGGCGAGGACACGAGCATGATCCTCGCCGAGTTGGGCAGGCTGCTTGTCCTGGCGGGAGATCCGCGAGCCACGGCGGTGTTCCGCGACGTCGCCACACGCGAGCCGACCGACCCCACCGTGATCGCCATGTTGGCGCACTCGCTGCGCGCATGGAACACCTCTCTCGTCGAGGACGGAGAGCCTGCGGGATCCGAGCTGCTCGAGAGCGCGGCTGCCATCATGGACCACGCGCTCGATATGGAACCCTACTGGGTCTGGGCTCGCATCGAGAGAGCCCTGATCGCCCTGGACATGAGCAAGCCGGCAGATGCGCTTGCAGTGCTGGAGCCGGTCACCGAGGATCTGCCTCGGGCGTGGGAAGCACGGATGCGCGCCAGCGCCATGTTGGGCAAGCACGACCTCGCTTCGTTGGCCGCAGACCGCTGGCTCGCCGCATCCAACGACGAAGTTGCACCAGAGGTGCTGATCGACATGGCGGACGCCCACATCAGGGCAGGCAACGGAGAGAGAGCCGCCGACATGGCACACCGGGTGCTCGATACGCCGGGCGGATCGACTTTCGAACTGCGAACGAGCGCCGAGGCCATCCTGGCGAAAACGGGTTCCCGGATATGATCGGAGCCCTCCTGTCCGATCTCGCTGCACGGCACGGGGTCAGTCATCACCCATCCGGGTAACCATCCCACACCGTCCTCGTCCGGCTACAGCGAATCGCAGACGCGCATGGGCACGGTCCCGATGAAGCCGTCGAAGGTGACCGAGGAGTCCAAGCAGGTCCAGCCCGAGATGGTGCAGTCGCCGCTGTCATCGCAGGGTTCGGTGCAGACACCCGTGCCACCGTCGTTGCAGATGCGGTGATCGCAGACCACGGGCGGGACGGCCGTGTGATCGCAGTCGCCTCCCGTTGGCTGGCCAGAGCCAAGTGATGAACAGTACCCCGTTCCCTGGTAAGGTGCTGGGCTGGTCGCACCGGGTTGGCACGCACCTATGGTGACGTTTCGAGTGCAGTCCGTGTCATCTCCGCAGCGGTGCTGGCACTCGGGGATGTAGCCAGTCGCGCCGTCGACCGTGCGCCAGGTCCAGACGCAGGCCCAGATCGTCGTGGCACCGCAGTCGGAGCTCTCATGGCATATCTCGGAACAGAACGTGCTCTGGACGCAGATATCGTTGCCGCACTGCATGCCCGCCCCGCAGTCCTGATCCAGGTCTCGCATATTGAGCGCGGGACGGCACTCCGTGCCCAGGGCGAGCCCATCGTCGGTGGGCACGACCGTACACGTCTCGCCCAGACCGCAGTCGGACTCTTTGGTGCAAGCATCGTAGTTGCGCCTGCAGTGATCCGTCTCACCCATGCCGGGGTCGTCGTAACACCTGTATTCCGGTGACGTGCAGGGTGGATCCGGCGCAGCCGGGTTGCACTCCTCGGTGCAGTACATGTCGAACTGGTCGCCCACGCACAGGCCGCTCGAGCATTCCTCCCTCACGGGAACGCAGGCCTCACCGAACCCGAGGCACGTCCCGGCAGGGCTCACGTGGGTATTCTCCTCGTCCACCTCGCCGTCGCAGTCGTTGTCGATCCGATCGCACACCTCGCTGGCAGGTGCAACACCCCCCGTGCATCCACAGTCCGTCAGTCCGTCGTCGATGACGCCGTCGCAATCGTCGTCGATGTGGTTGCACTCCTCGTGATCCAGCGGATCGTCCGTGGTGCACCGGCAATCGACGAGCCCCTCGTCCACCTCGCCGTCGCAGTCGTCATCGATGTCGTTGCACTCCTCGTGATCCAGCGGATCGTCCGTGGTGCACCGGCAATC
>JBFYZU010000239.1:0-17848 GCA_041309365.1 Myxococcota bacterium | reverse complement strand
ACGGTCACGGATCCGGCCTGTCCGCTGCCCAGCGAGAAATGGCCTGGCCCGATCGTCGTCGATGAAGGCCGGCCATCGGTCGATCGAGCCGGCTCTCTGCCCATCGCACCGAGGATGATCCTCTGTCTGGTCTTTGCCTCGGCCTCGCCGGGAAAGAAGAAGAAGGCTCAGGACAAGGGCTTGGCGGCCCCGGCCACGCCCAGCCTGCCGTCGTGCAAGCTGGAGCCATGAACATATGTTAATACAGATATCTGGATGTCATAAATGTAATGTAACGGGGCGTCCACCCCGCCTTCTCGAGGGGCGCCATCGAAACGGCGCGGGACCCCATGCTCGCCGGCTGTCTTTGCCAGAAATCCCATCCGGGGGTCATGACGCACATCACCCGCTGTCAGGCGCACTTGCCCCGAAGCCTCAAGCATGATGAGATGGGATGGCCGGGCTCCTGGAGGTCCGGACCCGTGATGGAAGCGACAGGGGTGGCTCAGAGGTATATCGAGATCGGATTCCCGAAAACCGGGACGACGAGCCTGTCGCGCGCCATGTCCATGCTCGGCTTCAGGGCGACCCACACGCTGATCGAGGAGTGCAACAGGCCATGGGCAAAGAGGACCCCCGCGGCCCGCGACCTTTTCGCCAAGTGGCTGTCGGGTCGCGTCGAATTCGACGCCCTCGCTCGGTGGGACTACGTGGGAAGCCTCTTTTTCCCCATCTTCGACAGGATCGATCGCGAGAACCCCGGCAGCAGGTTCATCCTCACGGTCCGGGATCCGGCGTCGTGGCTCGTGTCGATGAGGCGCTTCCAGGAGCAGTACCGCTTCAGGGACGTGTCTGGCCCGCTGGAGCTGAACCTTGGAATGGTCATTCGTATCCAGCTTCTCGGCAGCCTGATCACGGCCGACGACGGCAAGATGCTGGACGCCTACGAGTCGCACAACGAGAGGGTCCGCAGGCACTTCGCCGGGACCGATCGCCTCCTCGTCATGGACGTGTGCGCTGGCGAGGGGTGGGAGGTCCTTTGCCCGTTCGTGGGCAGGCCGGTGCCGGCCGCGAAGTTCCCGCACGAGAACCGCACGGCGGCCGGCGATGGCCCGGCCGATGCCGGAAAGGGGCACGGGCCGGTACGTCGCGGCACGGCACGAGGAAAGGCCGCCGGGAAGGGGCTCAGGATCCTCCTGGTCAGGACCACTCCGCCCGGCACCAGGGCGAAAGGATACGTGCCGCCGGTGCTCGCCCCGCCCCTCGGCATCCTGCAGCTATCCTCCTTCCTCGGCCGGCACAGGCCGTCGGACGAGGTCACCATCGTGGACGCCGGGATCTCTCTGGCGCGGTACGAGGATCTCGCCCCCATCGTCAGCGACCTCGATCCCCACGTCGTGGGGCTGAGCGGCCTGAGCCTGGAGATCGAGCACGTGAGGGGTCTCGCGAGGGCGGTTCGAGGTGTGCGTCCGGACGTTCCCATGATAGCGGGCGGCCCGGTGGCGAGCGCCTTCCCGCTCGGCCTGCTCGAGCACTTGCCGGAGATCGACGCGGCCGCATTAGGCGAGGGCGAGCGGACCATGGTGGACATCGCGAACAGGATCGAGTCCGGCACGGGCCTCGAGGACGTGCCCGGCCTCGCGCTCAGGCGCGGGGACGGCACGCCTTACAGGACGGCGAAGAGGGGGATGATGATGGACCTGGGCGAGCTCCCGCCCATCGACTGGTCCGCCGTGGACATCAAGGCCTACAACGAGGCCATGAACGTCGCGCACACGCCTCTGGATCCCGGTGGGTGCGCGATCCTCATGAGCACCAGGGGCTGCCCCTACGATTGCATCTACTGCCACAAGTTCTTCGGCCGCAAGGTCCGCGAGATCCGGCCGGCCGCCGTGGTCGATCTCATGGAGATGGCGGTGCGCGATCACGGGATCCGGGACTTCCACTTCATGGACGACATCTTCAACTTCAGGCCCGGACGGGTGCTGGAGATGTGCGAGCAGATCGGGCGGCACGGCCTCGACGTCAGGTACGCCTTCCCGAACGGCCTGAGGGGGGACCTCCTCGCAGCCGATGACATAGGCGCTCTGGCCTCGACGGGTGCCTACTTTGTGACCATGTCGGTCGAGACGGCCTCGCCGCGTCTGCAGCGCATGATAGGCAAGAGGCTGGATCTGGATCGTACGTTCGAGAATGCGGCCCTGTGCTCCGCCAGCGGCATCCTGACGCGCGGGTTCGCCATGATCGGCTTCCCAACGGAGACGATCGACGAGATGCGGGCGACGGTGGACCGGATGGTCGAGAGCGGCTTCGACACGGCCATGTTCTTCCACGTGACACCGTATCCGGGTACGAAGCTCTTCGATCTGGCGGTCGAGAACGGCCTGGATCCGGAGAGGTGGAGCAATCTCGAGTTCAAGTACGACAACGACCTGGTCAATGCGTCGTCCATCCCGGACGAGGATCTGAGGAACATCAGGCGGGAGGCCTGGCAGGAGTTCTACTCGATCCCATCGAGGCGCCAGAGGCTCGTTGCGTGGGTCGAGTCGCACGGCTTTTGCGATCACCCGTATGTCCGCGGGACCCCGTTCTGGCGTTTCGTCATGGACAAGGCTGCCCCCGCCTCCCTGCAGGCGCTTTCCGGCCTCGCGCAAGGCATGGACGTGGGGATGGGCTGGCGCATCGAGACCATGGGGATCTCCAGGTCGGGCACGACCGAGATCGGGCTTTTGTCCGAGGGCGGCGCGGGATACAGCCTGTTCGTGGAGCCGCGTGACGAGTCGCGAGGATGCATGATCAGGACCGCGCGGTGGAACGTCGGGCTGATCACGGACTCGCAGATCGAGGGGTTGCCGCCCGGCCTCGAGGACGCGATCAAGAATCTGGCCGGCCGGCTGGACGGCTGATCGTGGGCCCCGACGTCACCCTGCTGTTTATGCCCCTTGGCATCCAGGCGAGCCTGTGGTTTGCGAATACTGCGTAGCGCTGGAAATCACGAGAGTTGCGAGGTCGGGCATTCCGGGCGCCGATGACGTTGCGGCCCGGGTGTTCGATGAGTACGGTCGCCGGCCATGTCGTGATGCTGCAGCGGATCGATGACGTACCACTCGGGCGTCGCGTGCTCGGGTAAGTACGGTTCCATCGGAATGATGCAATGATTCTTCAATATGATGCGATGGGTGCGATCCCTCTCGTCTCCGGGATGGTCTCGATACCCACGGTTAGGCAGGAAAGGGCATGGGCGGGCCCTGTCTCGCGATGGTCTGCTTCTCGAGGCCCGGTTGAACGGCTGTTGAGGCATCTTCGTCTGGGCCCAGGACCTCTTCGACGAGATGTACGTCAGCCTCGCGGGCCGCTCCGCTCGATCGAGATCCTTGCCAGGTGGCATGGTTGTTGTGTCATGCACTGCACCGAGTCGCGACCACCTTCCGGCGATTGCTTGGGCCGGAGAAGAGAGCGTTCGGTGTTCTGGCCGCGATCTCGCAGTCAGGTCACCGTGCCACCGGGCAAAGGAGGATTCACATGTGCAAGACAGTACCGATCACGATTCTGACGGCGATCATCGCCGTCGCCGCCGGCTGCAGCGAAAAGAGCTCGGAGGTCGAGAAGGGCGACCTCCATGTCACCTACCGCGTCGGTAGCGGCAGCAGCAACTGCGAGGACGTGGGCATCGCCTTCGTCCGCATCCACATCGCCATCTCCGAAACGGAGGAGCTGCTCCGCGAGACCTTCCCCTGCTCTCCGGCCGCTCAATCGGTCACATTCACCGATGTCGAGGCGGGAAGCTACACGATCTCCATCAAGGGCCTCGATAGCGGCAACAACGCCATCTACAGCGGCCAGGGGCTGTTGCCGGTCACCGTCCTGGCGGACCAGACGAACGGTCCGGTCGACGTGGTCCTCGATCAGATCCGCCCGGCCATGGAGATCTTCTTCGGGTTCAACGACGTGGGAGGATGCGATCGCTTCGAGGTCATCGACATCATGGTTCGTGTCTACGAGAACGGCTCGTCCCTCATCCACGACCAGACCTACGACTGCTTGACCCAGATCAACGACTCCCTGTTGATCCCGGACCTGAGCGATACGTCGACCTTCGACCTGCGGATCCGCGGCATGAACGACTTCGGCGAGGGTACCTACGAGTACAACCAGGACGGCATCGTCGTGGCACCCGGCGCATCGACACCGATCTCGGCCGAGATGACGCCCTGCACCGGGCTCTGCAGCGCGCCATGACGGCGCAGGACTTCGTATGAGCTGTTCACGATCACGCACGGGATCGAAGGAAACAACGAAAGAGGAATGACTCATGTCACAACTAACGAGCGTGCACGGGTGGATACGAGTTCCACTTGCCAGGTGCTTCATCTTGATTGAATCAGCCTACCCGCCAGAGCGCTCCTCGAGCCAAGCTCCCGATCTTGCTGGCTTTTGTCCTTGGCCTCGAAGATGCATTACACGCGTCGTGCCATCGAGGTGTCGCATGGGCAGGTCTTGTCACACCGGGGAGGCCCGGGAGGAAGGCATCATGAATTCCAGAAAGAAGGTCCTATGAAAAAAGTTGCATGTGCCATGTTCGTCGTCGCGCTCGCACTTGCGACGGCAGAGGCCAGGGCCCAGGGCGAATCCGAGGCCCCTCAGGGCAGAGGCTACACGTTCGGTCTGGCGCTCACGTTCGGGGAGGGGTTCTACGTCATCGATCAGCACGTCTATCGTGGACCCGTGAGCTTCGAGGTGGTGCCCTCGTTCGGATGGTCCTGGTTCAAGTTCGACCTCGGGCTGTCCACGACGCTGGAGCACCTCCATTTCGGGGACTCTCGCGCCGGGTACTGGAACTTCACCTTCCGGCCGGGTGGCAGGGTGACCCCTCCCATGATGCCACTGTACTTCCGGTTCGCGTTCCCCCTGCAGATCCAGCAGGACCACTTCGACTGGGGGGTGATGCTGGGCCTCGGCGTCGACATCCACATCGTCAACTTCTTCGGGATCGTCCTCGAGGTCGACACCACTCTGAGCAAGTATCTGAGGTGGGGATCCGACGGCGCTCCGCTCGAGTTCCGCATCGGTGTCAGCTTCTGGTTCTGAGCTTGTGGACACGATCGCTTGAAGGGAAGACTTCCGTGCGTGCGCGTCGACGCGCCCTGTACGGGACGGCCTGCGCGAGACACTGGCATGTACTTTGCGGAGAGCAGTGCAGCCACGCGAGGAAGCGGACGAGGATCCGCGACTCGAGAACGTGGCGATGAGAAAGGAACCGGGAGATGTTATCCAGCAACAGAGAGAAGGAACAGGTGACGAGCATGACGAAGAGACACCCGAACATGACCGCCATGGCACTGGGAGTGACACTGGTCCTGGCAGGGTGTGCCGCCAAGGCATACAGTCTGAATCCCACGACACTCACGCCGGCTTCCAAGGGCACCATCACGGGCAAGGTCGACAAGAACGAGAACAGGGTCCTCACGCTCGTAGTGGACTACCTGCCCGTCATCACCGACATCAGCCCCGAGCTCACGTCGTACATCGTATGGGTCCGCCGGGACGAGAACGAGGCCTACATGAGCCAGGGCCGCATGATCCTCGACGAGGACCGTCATGCCGAGCTCGAGTTCATGGTCCCCTACAAGCAGATGGACGTCCTGGTCTCGGCAGAGAGCGATCCCGGGGCCATCTCACCGAGCTCGTTCTGGATACTGCAGGGTGCCGTGAACCTGCCGAACTGACCGGCGAGCGCTGGTTCCCCGTCCTCGGCGGGCTTCATCACCGATACGAGAGACGAGCGGACCGGCCGGCCGGACCCGGCGACCGGGCGCCCGACATCGGAAGCGTCACCGGTTCCGTGCGGATCGTCGATGGCCCTGACGCCATCACCACGCCTGCGTGCGAGCCGGTTCGTCCGTACCCGCGAGAGTCAAGGACTCGCGGCTCGACGTCGGGAGTATCCTGTCGCTACTCGAGGTTCGCCCTCCTGGCGAGACCGTACAGGGTCCCGGGCGTATAGGGGCCCGGGACGGCAGGCTTCTTGCCGATGAACGGCGCCGGGGCGATCTTCTTCTCGAGCTCCCTGACGCCGAGCTTCGTGCGCTTCTTGTCCTTCTGCGGCTGCTGCTTCTTCTTCTTCATACCGTGGCCTCCATCGCCGGCGAGGGCGCGGCTTTCGCGGGCCTACTTCTTCAGGTTGGCTCTCCTGGCAAGGCCGTAGTCGGCGCCCGGCGGGTACGGGCCCGGGATGGCGGGCTTCTTGCCCACGAACGGCGCCGGGGCGATCTTCTTCTCGAGCTCCTTGATCTTCAGCTTCGGCTTCCTGTCCGCCTTCTTCTTTTCCTTCTTCATCTCTTCTCCCTTTCTCGATTCCCATTCTGCCGGCGAGACGTCCTCTCCGGGCCTAGGGCATGAGAAGCAGGTACGTGATGTTCCCCGCTTCGACCGCGAAATCGACGTCGTCCATCGCGATGCTCGCGTGCGTGACCGAGATCGTGTTCGGGGTGGACATGTCCGACGCCGGGACGTTCAGGATGAAGAACAGGCTCTGCGCCGGGTCGGTGTTCGTCCTGTCGGTATTCGTGTAGTCCGCGCTGTCGAAGTAGACGATCTCGGAGCAGCTCGTGCACGCCACGGTCGCCTCTCCGATGAAATCCGACACCGTGCAGGCAGACGGGGCATCGGGGCACGCGCTCGGGTTTCCCATCTCGTAGATGGGATCCGGGTTGAGATCCTGCGCGAGCAGCCCCACGACCATTCCGTTCGCCGCGTTCTGCGTCTTGGACCATGTCGCCAGCATGGCATCGATGAGATCCTGGTCTACCAGGACCAGGACCTGGTGCATCCCAGACCCGGCGACGAAGATCCCCGACAGCGTGTCCGGGTCGCCGGCATCGGGGGCCGTCGCCTTGAGCATGATCTCGGCGCCTGCGGGGACGTCCTCGATGGTGAACTTGCCGCAGTCGAACGGCGTTCCGAGATCCCACCAGTCGGCGCAGTTCGTGTCCAGGGTGGTCGCGGTGAGATCGCCCGGGGTGATTCCGTCCCCGCGCACCGTCACCTGCACGCCTCCGACGGGTTCCGTGTAGTACGTGGTTCCCATCATCAGCGAGTAGGACCACACCTGGCCGGAGATGGTGACGGTCTCCGGGACCTCGACGTCCGCTGCATCCAGCGTGTCGTCCGCGACGTCCGTCAGGTCGTTCGCGGCATCCAGGGTGTCTTCGGCGTCATCCAAGGTGTCGACGCCGTCCGTGGGCGAGACGTCATCGACGTCCACGTCGGCATCCGTACCCGTGTCGTCTCCCCCCTTGCTCGAGCCGCCGCAGCGTGCCGAAAAGGCGATCAGTGCGAACGCCACGAGCATCGACCGTGTGCTTCTCGTCTTCATCTCCTGCCTCCATCTCTTCGTGACCGCATCAGTTATATCCCGAAAACCCTCGCCGTCCAAACCGCCTCACGACGGGCTTCGGATCGGACGCCGTCCCCCCCGCCGGTACGTCCGCAGGAACAGGGCCAGAAGGACGGCGGCCGCGACTCCGGACAAGCCCCATGACCAGGCGCCGATGTACTCGGCGGCGAGCAGGGCCGCGAAGCAGGCGGAGGCGATGATCATCGAAACCACGTAGGCGAACGACAGGATGCCGTAGATCAGCAGCACCCTGTCTTCCCGGGCGCTGTTGCCGGCGTCGTCCTCTTCATCGCCCCCGTTCTCGCCCGCGCCGCGGCGCCGTCTTTCGGGCGCGATCGCAGCCACGAGCCTCGCCCTCGATCTCTGCATGAGGTTCACGACGTCGAGGATCTCCTCGAGCAGGTAGTAGCCGTCCATCTTGATCATGGGATTGGCGTTCAGGAGGATGCTCTTGACCCCGGATGCGATCATGACGAGGTACAGAAACGTCGAAAGGCCGTTTCCCTTCGGAAGGAAGAAGTACCCGATCGTGAAGACCGACCACGTGGCGAGCTCCGCCAGGGGGCCCGCCACGATGACGGCCATCCTCTGCGACCTCTTGCCCATCATGTAGATGTCGCTCACGTCCGTGTAGAAGCAGGGCATGAAATAAAGGAGCATGAACCCCATCTCCTTCACGTCGCCGCCGAGCTTCTTCAGGGCTATGGCGTGGCCGAATTCGTGTATCGTCATGATCACCGACACGATGACGTAGAACAGGGCGATGTTGAGCGGGTCCTTGAGGACGGTGGCGCCCTTCACGAGGACGCCGAGTTCCGAGCACGTGAGCAAGACGGCCAGCAGGATCGGCACCGCGGCCGCGATCAGGCCGGGGACGCTGACCAGAAACCCGAGATGCTTCGCCAGGACCCCGACGATCCCATCGGGATTCACGACCTTCATCCTGAGGTGGAATATCGACAGGTCCCTGGCCGCGGCCGGCCGGCGCGTCCGATCCTCCGGCCTTCCCGTTTCGAGAAGGTGGTTGCCGTCGAGCTGCCTCGCGAAGCTCTCGATCTCCTCGAGGTCGATCCCGGCATCGGGGCCGATTGCCGAAAGGACCTCGCCGGGCGTCCTGGTGCCGTCCAGCAGATCGATGATCCTCCTCTCCGCCCGCCCGATCCTGAAGTACCTGTCCGAGATGCGATCCTTGACGACGTGATAGCACTCCCCATCCACGTCCCCGTTCCCATCCCCTGCCCCCTCCCGCCCGTGCTCCACGAAGACGAGGTCCCCTCTCACCTTCGGCCTCTCGGGAATGTCACCCATCCCTCGTACCGCACTTGATGTACCAGACGATCGAATCCCTGGGGCGCGCGCAGATGGCTCTCGCGAACACGTATCTCAGCTTCTTCGAGGCCGTCACCAGCGAGGCCTTCCGGTAGCCGTGATCGAGGCAGTTCTGCATGATCCACGAGAAGCTCTTCGTGGATATCCCGCCCCCCCGGACCTCCTGCACAAGCCCCGCCGCATCGATGAAGACGCTCTCGGCGTCTTCCCTCTCGATGAAGCAGAATCCCACGACCTCTCCATCGCGAGAGTCGTCGCAGACGATCACGGACAGCTCCTGCATGAACGCGCGCCTCGCGATGATCCTGCCGATGTTCTGTTTCACGGGACCGTCGATCCCCGCGGTGAACACCCGCGCGTAGCATCGGGCCAGGCTGTCCAGGTCGCTTTCGTCCATCGCGTCGAACGTCCTGAACGAGAAGCTCCCCGCCCTCCTTTCCGAGACGCCGTACTTCTTCGGGACGTCGGCGGCATCTATGTCCATGTAGTACGACGTGCCCCCCCTCTTTTTGAACCCGAGGGACCTGTACAGGGGGAAGGCCTTCTTGTTGGCCTTGGCGAAGAGGCTGATGAGCAGGCAGTAGGACTCTTGCCTCTCGAGAAGCAGCCTCTCGGCCTCGCCGATGAGCAGCCTCGCATGCTCGCCAAGGTCCTCCGTGCCGCCGATCGTCCGGATGAGGCTTATGTTGAATATGGCGACGTCATCCAGCTCCTCAAGGCTCCTCATGTAGCCGGGGTCGATCATGCCCCCGATGTGGAGCGTCGGATCGAGGAACGACCTCAAGATGGCGAACGCCACGAGCCCCTGCCCCTCGAAGCTCCCCAGCACGAGCGTGTCGGCGCTCCCGTCCGCCGCGTTGAAGTCCGCCGGGACCTTGCCCAGCTCCCTCTCGAGCCCGTCCTCGAACAGGCCGAACTCGGCGGTGCCGTGCCGTATGAGCCTGATCCTTGCCGGCTCCTTCATTCGATCCCATTCTCTTCGATACCGTGAAAGCAGTACGGGTTGTCGTACGTCGACCCGGTCATGTTGTACGAGATGTTGCTGCACCCGGCCCTGCACTGCAGGCCGTGGGGGCATCTTTCGCAGTGACCCACGAGCATGTCCACGGAGAACTTCCGGTTCCTCGCGAAGAGCTTCTCGTCTTTCCAGATGTCCACGACGCTCCGTTGCCTGAGGTCGGCCTCGATGAAGTCGTCGTGCTGGCTGAGACATCCCTTCACCCTGCCGTCGCTCATGATGCCCAGCGTGTACAGCCCCGCCCCGCATCCGTTCCAGGTGGGAAGCTCGCCGTAGCGCGTGAGCGTCCGCGAGAAGTAGCCGAGGTCGTGGCTGCCGCACACGGGCAGATCGTCGACGGGTATCGAGTTGCGCCACCTCGAGATGGTCGTCCCGAGCTCGTAGAACTGCTTGCGCGTGATGATGAAGTTCCTGTCGAACCTTCCGCCCTGAGGCGCCGCCGTCTGTATCTGCCACGTGAAGTCCTGCCCGATGATCATCTCCTTCATCCTCTCCAGATCGGAGATGTTCATCTGGCTCACCGTCGTGATGATTCCCGTCTCGAACCCGGCGTCCCGGATCATGCACGCCGCCCGCCAGGCCCTGTCGAAGGAGCCCGCCTTGCCCCTGATGCGATCGTGGACGCCTGCGTCGGCGCCGTCGATGCTGACGCCGATCCGGTCGACCCTGCCGAGCCGCCCCAGCTTCTTGAGTATCCTCTGGCTCATGTTGAAGCCGTTCGTGATGAACAGGACGTCGATGTCCTGCTCGATGGCGCTCCCGGCCACCTCGTACCAGTCCTTGCGCACGAACGGCTCGCCCCCCAGCAGGCACACCTCGTGGCACCCGAGCTCGCCCAGCCCCCTGAAGATCTTCTCGAACTCCTCCTTGCTCAGCTCGTCGCGCCTGGCCCGGCCCGCGGTGGAGCCGCAGTGCAGGCACCTCAGGTTGCAGGCGAGCGTGAGTTCCACGTTGACGCTGTAGGGGAAGATCTCATCGTCGATCATGCGGGTCTCGCGACGTTCTCTGCTCATGGTAGAGACAAAACGGGCATTCGTAAATGGTCCCGAGCGAGCTCATGGCGATGTTGGTGCAACCGGCCCTGCACGTCTTTCCGAACCTGCATCCCTTGCACTTGCCGCGAAGCTTCCTCGCGTCGAATCTCCTCGTCATCGAAAACGCGTTCCCGTCGTTCCAGATCTCCGCCAGGCTCCTTTGCCTGATGTTGCCCTCCACGAACGGGTCCGGCAGGATCAGGCACCCCGTGACGTCGCCGTTGCTCCTCATGCCCAGCGCCTTGGTCCCCGCAAGGCATCCTTCCCACTCGAAGTCGTGCAGGTGCCTGTAGCGCGTCGAGAAGTACCCCAGCCCGTGGGTCCCCGAGATGTCGAGCCTGCCGGCCATTGCGGGCCTGTTCTCGTTGATGAAGCTCGCCAGCCTGAGCAGGTCCTTCCTGTCGGCCGTCCACCCGCCGTCCTCGCCCGGCCGGCTCGAGGAGTGGTTGATGATCCAGATGAAGTCCCGCGTGTTCTCGATCAGGAGCTCCAGCATGGGCTCGAGCTCCCCGATGTTGTGCTTGTTCACCGAGGTCAGGACGTTGCGGTAGGGGATGTCCATGGAGTTGACGAGCCTGATGGCGCGCATGGCCCTCTCGTGGGACCTCTTGACTCCCCTGATGCGGTCGTGGATCTCGGGGGTCGCCGCGTCCAGGCTCACGCAGACCTGGCACACGCCGATCTCCTCGCACGCGGCCCTGGCCCTCTCGTCGAACAGAAACCCGTTCGTCACGAGCCCCACCCTGATGCCGTGGGATACCAGCCTGCCGGCGATCTCCTTCCAGTCTTTGCGCAGCAGAGGCTCCCCGCCCATGAGCGCCACCGCCGGGATCCCGAGCTCGGCGATCCGATCGCACAGCTCCAGCGCCTCTCTGGTCGATAGCTCGTCCTTCCTCGGCCTGCCGGCCCTGGCGGCGCAGTGCAGGCACCTCAGGTTGCATCCGAGCGTGATTTCCCACAGCAGGTAGTCCGGGGGGGGGAAGGGCCGGCCAGGGCGCCGGCCTCTGTCAGGCGATGCTCTCACCGCTCATTCGATGTTGCTTCTCTTCGCCAGCCCGTAGTACGTGCCCGGCGAGTAGGGGCCGGGGATGGCGGGCTTTTTCCCGATGAAGCTCGACGGCGCGACCTTCTTCTCGAGCTCCCGGATCTTCAGGCTCCTGCGCTTCTCTCCGGTCCGCTTCCTTGCGCTCTTCTTGCCCTTCATCTTCGTCCTCCCGCGTACCATCGTGATACTAATACAGATTTCCGGCCGGGACAACGTGCGCTCCCGGGGACCGCCAGGGAACGACTCCGTCACCCCGGGGGCGGCGCGACAGGGGCATGGCAGCGCCAGGTCGCAGGGGAGCGCAGCGGCCGGACGTGGAAGCTGTTTTTTCGCGGCGACCTGTCAAAAGAGGTGGTGGACGCCCTCGCCCGTGACGAGGGGCTCGGTCCTGAGGGGGGGCAGCGGGACGCTGCTCTCGCCTCCGTCCCCTCTCGATGCTTCCAGGTAGCGCTCCAGATGCTCGTGCCGAAACCCCGTCCTCGCGAGCCTCGCGAGCTTCGCGTGGCACCCGGCCGGATCGCCGCCGTGGTAGAGGATGATGGCCTTCCACAGGTTTCCGAGCCTCGCCGTGCAAAACCTTTCCGCCTCCTCGTACGCCTCCTCGCGCCTTCGGAGGTGCAGCAGGCACTTCACGAGCTCCTCCCTCGCCACGGCATCGACCCCTTCGCCCGCACGACAGGTCAGGGCGGTCCGGTACAGCTCGACCGCCTCGCCGAGCCTCGAGAACATCGCGTCGAGCATGGCCAGGTTGACCGTCGCGTAGTAGCTCTCGATGCCGGAGTTCACCGCCAGCCTCAAGAGTCTCGCCGCCTGGGCGTGCCTGCCGAGCGCCATGCACTTCGTCCCCCTGTCGCGCATCCGTCTGACCTGCGTCAGGACGAGATGGCGGGTGAATGCGCGCACCGCAGGCCCCCCCCTTGCCGGGAAGGCCCCTCTCACCGAGGAGGCGACCTCCCTCTCCGGACGGCATGCAAGCCTCCCGACGGCCGCCCTCGCCCGCGAGAAAACGCGATCGTACGCGTCGCCGGGCCCTGCGGGCGACTCGATGGTCGCTTGGAGATCGCGGACAAGTCGGCGGGGAAGGTCGAGGCGGGCCAGGGCTCTCGCGAGATTTGCAATCGTTTCCAGCTCCGCGATGCTGCATCCCGCCTCCCTCATCGCCTCGCACCAGAGCAGGACACCGAGCGGCGAGCAGACCACGTTGTCGAGGATCCGGTTTTTTCCCGCGGCCGGGTTCGAGTGGTACCTGCGCAGGTTCCCGACGAACACCCTCTCGAGCTCCAGCGCTTCGAGGTGGTTGTCGGCGTCGATGACTCCGCCCGCGAGCGCCTTCTGCCTCCAGCGGGCGAGGACCTCCGCCTCCGTGCGAGCCGATCGTACCGCGGTCACGCGGAGCCCTTCCCTGTACAGGTGGGTTCTCGGTTCTCGGATCCGCACCCTGTCGAAGCCGGCCTCCCGGAGCATCTTGCCGAGCAGCCGCGCGGGGTAGAGCATCCTGTGCCCCATACCCGGCGAATCGAGGCCGAAGATCCACGTGAGCAGCGAGGCTCTCGAACCCGCCGACCTGTCCTCGAGGAAGCTTCCGAATGAGGCCTCTATGTCGGGTGTCTCGATGACCAGCCTCCCCCGGGGCTTCATGACCCTGAAGCACTCCGAAAGGGCGTAGATCGCGTGGATGGGGCCCAGGTGCTCGATGGTGTGGTGGCATTCCACGAGCGAGAACGTCCCGTCGGCGAAGGGAAGGCAGGTGAGCCTGCAGAGCAGATCGGCCACCGACGCGTCGAAGGCATCGACGTTCACGTGGCCCTTGCGGTAGATGGAGCCGCAGCCGAGATTGAGCCGCAGGGGGCTACCCCTCGATGTTCTCTCTTCTCGACAGCCCGTAGCGGGTCCCCGGCGAGTACGGAACTGGAATGGCAGGCTTCTTGCCCGTGACGGACGAGGGGACGACCTTCCTCTCCAGCTTCGTTATCTTCAGCTTCTTCTTCTCGTTCTTCTTGACGTCCTTCCTCATGATCACTCTCCGGGCGAGCGCTGCCTCGCCCCCGAAATATTCGACGAGTTCCCCCCGAAGTCAAGCCCGCCCTGTTTACCGCGGGGAATATCGACCGGCCGGGCAGGTTGCACCCTCGTGGCTCGCTCCTTCATGGCCGCGCCGATCGGGACGGGCATCCTCGTCCTTCTGGCCGTGGTCGCGATCTGCGTCGGCCCGGGCTGTCGCAGGCCTGCCTTGCCCGAGCCGACCCCCAAACAGGACCTCGGCCGCCTCGTGGCTTTGGAGCGTCTCATGCTCGAAGCCCTCGACGAGACGGGCGTGGACTGGGAGGCCTCCCTCGCAGAGAGCAGCCTCATCGCCAAGAAGCTCCTCGTGATCCGCGACGGGCTCGAGGTGCACGAGGCCGTGGACGTGTACTTCTGCAAGAAGCCCGAGGCCGTCCACGAGTGCAGGTTCGTGCACGCGGACGACACCGTGCACACCACCGAGTTTCCGGAACGCTACGTGCCGATCGTCGTGACCCCCGACACCGTGCTTTCTCTCTTTTGCCCGGCGCCCGCGTGCCCGGCGAAGCACCGCCTCATGATGGGCGATCCGTTTGCGATGCACGTGGCCGGCCACGGCGCGGCCGTGAGCGTCCCCGTGTCCGTGGACGGCACGATGGACCTCGCCGCGCTTCCGGCCGGAAAAGAGATGCTGCTTTTCACGCTGGTGAAGACGGGCGCCGAGGAGCTCTACCGCAAGTACGTGTGGGTCGTCACGAAGCGCTGAGCCGCCGTCAGCCGGATCGGTTTGAGATGGCTCCGGCGCAGTCGCTCTATTTGACGAGCCTGATGCCCTTCTTGCCCGGCCCGATGACGTTGAAGCTGATGGACACCCCCATGTCGAGGATGTCGAACGTCATGCTCTCCTTCTCGTTCCAGTACCCGCCTCGCCCTGCGCCGAAGTGGATGTGAAACGACCGGAGGATGGAGATCTGCACGCCTGCGACTCCCGACGCCCACATGGTCGTGGGCACGTCCCTGGCATTGCTCACCTGGAACCTCATGCGCCCGAAAAAGGAGAACCACTTCAGGTGCAGGCCGACACCGGCCCCGAAGTACGCGCCGAACGCGGGGCGGCGGTACCAGGGCCCCGACCTGTCCTTGCAGTCGTCGATGTACTCGCAGTACTGCCCTCCCGCACCTCCCCCGAGCCCCACCTCGACCTCCATGGCCACCGGGCCCTGGCGTCCCGTGAGCGCGAGCCCCATCCATCCCATGGTCCAGGACAGGTCCTCGTTGAGGAGCGACGCATCCACACCGGTCTGGATCTCCAGCCAGTCCTCGACCACGACTCCCGTGGACAGCCCCCCCATGGACGGGCTGCCGGCGGGGCCTGCCACGTCCCCCGCGATCTCCATGTGGCCTTGCTGCATCCTCCCGGGCGTGCCGTGGTGGCCCGACCTCACGGGCGGCGCGTACGTGGGCCCGCAGGCGATCGTGGCCATCGCGACGATGGGGACGAGGACGGTCATATGGTGCATGTCCACCCGCTTGGGCATCGTGGTGTCGCGAATCATGCAAACACCGTTCCACGGCCTGGCGCACGCGCTCGGGGGTCCAACCCACGGGAAACCGGGCGACCCCCGGACGATCCCCATGCACCGGGTGTGTCGAATCGGCCACATGCCGCGATCCGGGCGCCATGCTGGTCGCAGCGGTTTACAATCCGGCACGATCGTCGCTATCATGGCCTCCATGACGAGAAGAACTCGAAGGGCGCCTGTCTGCGTGGTCGTCGGCCTGCTCGTCGGGGCGGGTGCCGGGTCGTGCTCCGAGGACGACCCCTGGGACTCCTACCGGGTCGCGTGCGTGGACAGGATCAACGAGTATCGAGCCACCCTGGACCTGCCGCCCTACGAGCGCTGGACCTCTGCCGAGGGTTGCGCGGACTCGGAGGCCAGGTCGGACAGCGAGACCGGCATCTTCCACGGCGCTTTCCCGTCCTGCGACGAGTGGGCCCAGAACGAGTGCCCGGGCTGGCCCTCTGCCGAGGCCGTGGTCACGAGCTGCCTCGCCCAGATGTGGGCCGAGGGCCCTGGCGAGCCCTTCGAGGACCACGGGCACTACATCAACATGAGCAGCACCTCCTACACCGAGGTGGCCTGCGGGTTCTACAAGACGCCTTCCGGCAGCATCTGGGCCGTGCAGGACTTCAGGTGAGCCTTGCCTGGACAAGTCAGGCCCCGACTCAGAAGCAGGAGACGAGGATCGAGAATATCTCGAACTCGGGAGCGGTTATACGGTCGTCCTTCCAGACGACGGCGTAGCTCGCACCGGTGTCGGCGATGCAGGGGGTGTTGGAAACGCCCGTCTCCGTGGTGACACTGAGCACGCTGCCCAGCGTTCCGTCCGTGGCGATCTGCACGAGGTGGATCTCACGGTCGCCGGACTGCTCGTCGTCGTAAGCCAGGGCGAAGGCCGTGCCCTGGCGGTCGAACACGAGGCTCGGGTTCTCCGATGCGGTCGCGGTGCTCGTCACGCAAACGTCGCTGGTCAGCCTGGTGCCGGACAGGGACATGTAGGCGAACATGATCTCGAGGTTGGAAAGGACGTCCTCGCGCCAGGCGATCCCGAGGCCCGTCCCCCGGTCCCAGGCCATGGACGGCGAGGAGGCGGCGCCCGTCGAGGACGTCACGCGGACGTTGGTCCCGGGCACGCCGTCGGGCGAGATGGTTGCGAGCATGATCTCCTCGTTCCCGTAGGAGGCGTCGTGCCAGGCCAGGGCGTACAGGGACCCGGCCCACACGAGGGAGGCCCCGGCGGAGAGGCCCGCGCTGCTCGTCACCCTCACGTCCGTGCCTGTCTTCACTCCGGCGCCGGACACCCTCGCGAAGTAGACCTCGTAGTCGCCGGTGCGGTCGTCGTGCCAGGCCACGCCGAACTCCGAGCCGGTCCACGCGATGGAAGGTTTGAGCGAGAGACCCGGCGAGGTCGTGATGCGCACGTCCGAGCCCGACTTGCCTCCGGTGCTCGTGAGCCTGGCGAAGTAGATCTCCGCGTTGCCGTCGCGCTCGTCCGACCAGGCCACGCCGAACTGGGTCCCGGACCACGTGAGGCAGGGATCCTGCGAGACGGCCGACTGGGACGTGACGCGCACCTCGGTGCCTCCCACGCTCGCGTCCGGCATCAGCCTCACGAAGTAGATCTCCTCGTTGCCGTCCCTGGCGTCGCGCCAGACGACGCCCATCCCGCTCGTGCTCCAGGCCACGTCGGGCTGCCGGCCGTCGCCGCTGCCCGTGCTGAGGCGCGTCGTGCCGGGCACTGCCCACAGAAGATCCGTGTGCGCGTTGCAGTCGTTGTCCGCGAGGTCGCCGCAGGACTCGGCGACCCCGGGGTTCACGAAGGGGTCGTCGTCGTCGCAGTCGCTGCCTCCGCAGGACGTGTCGGCGTAGCCGTCGCCGTCGTCGTCGATGCCCGGCGCGTCCCATACGCTGCCGTCGCAGTCCTGGTCGATGTCGTCGCACAGCTCGACGGCCCCTGGGTATCGGGTGGGGTCGCCGTCGTCGCAGTCCGTGCCGCCGCACGTCGCGTCCTCCGCCGTGTCGCCGTCGTCGTCGATGCCCGGCGCGTCCATGTGGGTCCCGTTGCAGTCGTTGTCCACGAGGTCGCACAGCTCGACCATGGCAGGGTTCGCGAAGGGGTCGTCGTCGTCGCAGTCGCTGCCGCCGCAGGACGTCTCGGCGAAGCCGTCGTCGTCGTCGTCGATGCCCGGCGCGTCCCACACGCTGCCGTCGCAGTCCTGGTCGATGTCGTCGCAAAGCTCGGCGGCCCCGGGGTATCTTGTGGGGTCGTCGTCGTCGCAGTCCGCGCCGCCGCACGCCGTCCCCATGCTGTCGTCTCCGTCCGCGTCCGCGACGCCGTCGACGGGGTCGCCGTCGCAGTCGTCGTCCACCGCGTCGCAGCCGTCCTCCGCGGCGCCGGGGTGCACCGAGGCGACCGTGTCATCGCAGTCGTCCCCGCCGCAAACGGCGTCCAGCCAGCCGTCTCCGTCGTCGTCCGCGTCCGTC
>JBFYZU010000238.1:0-3314 GCA_041309365.1 Myxococcota bacterium | reverse complement strand
GGGGGGGCGGCGGACCCGGTGGTGGGGTACAAGGTGCTCGACGCAGAGAAGGTCATCAAAAGCTGGCGTAAGCACCTGGTCAAGCACTTGGCGTCCACTTCGCCTTCTGGTGACACACCGGCCTGCGCCGGGCCGGCTGAAGGAGCGACGGCATCGGTGGATGGTGACGGCTCGATAGAAGATGGCCATGCCTCGCGCCGAGACCAGCTCACCCCAGACAAGCTTCTCTTCAATCTCAAGGAACTCTTGTATGGCACACGAAGTCCCTGGTTGATCTTCCACGACCCATCTACGCGAGGCATCGCTTCCATGGCGAAGTCCGTGGTCGTTCTGGCTGAATTCAGGAAAGGCAGGCTCGTATCGTGGGACGGTTGGGGCTGGGATCGAAGGATGGTCTCGCCCGGTAAGACTCCACCCCTGTGCCCCATACACACGAGCCAGGATCGTGCGGGCATCGTCAGATACCTCGGTTTTTCGACCGATCCGCCGAAGGCTCACGGGATCCCGGTGAGCCCGGTCGTGACGGCGATCCCGTACCACGAGCACGACGAGCCAAGGCGCGTGCTCGTGTCCAGCGGCACAATCATGCACGCGCTGAGGCTCGACTGCGAACAGGCGCCCTGCGTGCGAACGGCGGCCTGGTCCGGGATGTCCCGGACGATGGCATTTGACGAGCCCCTCGTGCCCGGGACGAACCTGCTCACGGCCTATGCGTTCTTCGGTGGGTACAACTACGAGGACGGCATGGTCGTCTCCGTGACCGCCGCCCGGCGGCTCGCCCTGCGTCGTCGCGCGAGTCTTCATTACGGGGTGCCGTGTTTCGCCTCGGGCAAGGCCATCCAGCGGTTGGAGAATCGGCTCCGGGACGCGGCCTCGAGAAAAGAGGTCCTCCGGAGAAAGTACATCCCCGAGATAGAGGTCGAGACCGCCTGGACCGAGCTTCAAGCCCTCGATCTGCCCTCGGACCTGGGATTTGCGAAAAGGATGCTGGGGTCGTTTCCGATCCCGCTCGAAGGCCGGGTCTTCCCGTGGCCTGCCCGGATCCTCGATGTGGCCGTGCACGATCGTGTGCCGATGGACGGTCACCTCGTCGGGCCTTTCGCCAGGGTGCTCGTCGTCGATATCGAGGAGGTCCCGCGTCCGGCGCAGCCGGGTGACAAGCTCTCGAACCTTCACGGCAACAAGGGTGTCGTCGCCACGGTCGTCGATGACAGGAAGATGCCGGAGGTCCACCACCCCTTCACTGGCGAGGCGATGGCCGTGGAGGTCCTCGCCAACCCCATCGGCGTCCTGGGTCGCGGCAACTTCGGTCAGATCGCCGAGGCGATCGCCTCGTGGTTCGGGACGGATGAGCTTCAAGTAGATGAGCTGCGTCGCTTGGTTGCAGATCCCTCGAACAGCTTCGACGGTGCGGGTCGGCTCGGCCTGCGCTGGCCCGGTGGAGGCACCCTGAGCACCGTGTGCGGCCGCAACTTCTGGATGAGGACTGTCCACGAGGCCTGCCACCAGGCGCGTCTGGCCAGACATCCGGACGGCAAGCCAGGGTCGATCCCGGGGTTCATGAAGATGCGCGGTACCATGTACGGCGAGATGAACGCCTGGGCCCTGGGGGCTCGTGCGGGGGGGCGTGCCTGGGTCGAGAAGGACCTCATCGCCAATGACAGGTTTATCGACCACCACCATGTCGCCAGGTGCTCGGAAAACGACCCCATCGCTGCCTGGGATCTGCTCTGCAGGTTGTCTGTGGGTGTGGGAATAGGTGATTGTCCCTATTCCTGGAAACAGGAATCGCAGATAGATCTGGAACCCCGCCAGGTCCCTGGATACAAGAAGGATCCCCCCGCCACTGTCGATGTTCCCGTGCTCGAGCGCGTGGGAAAAAGCGATCAACGCATGTGGCCCAGGTGGATAGAGGATCGCCTGGAGAAGGCCGTCAACGCTCACGCGCATTTCAAGAGATCGAAGAAGCATGATGACCATGGAAAGGCTGCGATAGAATGGGTTGGAGAGCTTTCGAGGAGCTTTCTGGGGAGATGGGATCATGCGCTGAAGCTCAGGGGTTTTCCCGGTAGATTGCTGATGGCCTCGGAGCTGCGGCGAAGCCCGTTCGTGGACTGGATGCTCCAGAGGCGCGTCCTGCCGAGCGCGAGGCTGGTCATCGTTCCGGATCCGGGGCTCGCGCTGGATGAGGTGCGCATCCCCTGGTGGATGGGTCTGGCCTTCTGGGCACCCGGGAAGTACGAGCTTCTTGTCGAGGAGGTTACGGGCGCCTCAGCGCGTTCTCTCGAGGACGGCATCGAGCGCCTGGGATGGCAGGGGTGCGAAGGGCCTGGGTCGCTGGATCGAGAGCGGCTCGATCTCATCGAGAAGGCCGTCGGAGAATCTCGCTGGGCCGTCGTGCACAGATCGTCGGTCATCCACTTCGCGAGCAAGTGGCCCATGCGCGTGAGGCTCAGCCCCGACCCTGCTCCAGTTGCCAGGCTACCCCTGGGCGTGCTGCCGCCGCTGGGCGCGGACTTCGACGGCGATGCCGTCGCAGTCGTACCCGTTTTGTCCGATGACGTCGAAGTCGTGCGCTTCTGCGAAGCCAACGCCCCGCTCGTGACGGTCGAAGGCGAAAAATGGCCATTCCCTCCACCGTTCGGGTCGCCGTCGCTGTTCCCGCTGTCCAAGGATTTGCTTCAGGCATTCGAGTGCTGGGCGGATGGCGGCACGCCGGGATCCGAGGTCGCACGTCAGGCGAGCTGGCTCTCTCGCACGTCCCCTCCATGCCCCGGGATCGAGTCCCTCGACGCCATGGGCGAGATCGTCGGCCTTGGTTGGGACACGAGAGATTTCTCTCGGATGTGCAGAAACGCCGGCGTCCTGATGGAGAACAAGGCGGCCAAGAAGGACAACGTCTGGCACGAACAATGGGCCCGGTCGCGGGACGGTACGCCCTGCTCGTCGTGGTGGACCCTGCCCCACCTGAACAAGTGCGTCCGGTTCTTCTTCGAGAGCAAGAAGGGCGGTGGCTTGATAGGCGGTTGCTACAGGCGCGAGGTGTACGGTCTGGACGCGCCCGACCACGAACGGTTGAGGGATGGCTTTCTGGCCTTGCAGGCGATCTTCGCTCCCCTGCACGAGAGCGTCCTCAAGTTCAAGCACCTCGAGGAGCCACTCGTGGCACTTTCGCTCGTGTCTGCCTGGAAGGTCATGGCCGAATCGGGGAAGCCCGACGATGCACGCCAGGCCGGGGCGCTGGATGGAGGTTGCTCTGCTTTTGGAGAGTCGGAGACCGTCTCTCAGGACAAACTGCGGGCGGAAAGGACCGT
>JBFYZU010000237.1:0-2915 GCA_041309365.1 Myxococcota bacterium | reverse complement strand
GACTCTGTTCATTCTCAACGACCCGCCCTATGGGACCGAGCGAAGCTACAACGGCCTGCGCCTGGCCGGCTCCTTGGCCAGACAGGAGGAGCAGCGGGTCCGCGTGTTCCTCATGGGCGATGCGGCGAGCTGCGCCAAGGCTGGGCAGCAGACGCCCAACGGCTACTACAACCTCGAGCGCATGCTCCGCGCGGTCACCAACAAGAAGGGCGAGATAGGTGTCTGCGGCACCTGCATGGACGCCCGAGGAATCGCCCCCGACGAGCTCGCCGAGGGGACGAAGCGCAGCACCCTCGACGAGCTGACAGAGTGGACCCTGTGGGCCGACCGGGTCCTGGTGTTCTGAGCACGCTCGATGGACGCGGTGTCCCCGGGAGCGTACGCGCGGTGGCGCGGCACGAGGCTCGGTGAGCTGACCGAGCGGATCGAGCGCGAACTGGTGCTCGACCTTGCGGGTCCGCTCTCCGGCCGGCGCGTCCTCGACGTGGGCTGTGGCGATGGCACCTACGCCCTCGCGGCAGCTTCGAGAGGGGCACTCTGCACCGCGGTCGATCGTTTTGATGAGATGCTCGAGGCCGCGCGACAGCGGGCTCTCGACTCCGGTGCGCAGATCGGGTTCGAACGAGGCGACGCGAACCGACTACCGTTCAGCGATGAATCGTTCGACGTCGTGCTGGCGGTGACAGTCCTGTGCTTCGTCGAGGACGCATCCCGCGCCGTGAGGGAGCTGGCGCGAGTGCTGGTTCCGGGTGGAAGGCTCGTGCTGGCAGATCTGAACCGCTGGAGCACGTGGGCGGCCTGGCGCCGGGTGCGCGCCCTGTTCGGCTCGCGCACCTGGCGGCACGCGAGGTTTTGCTCAGCCGGTGGGCTCACCCGGCTCGTCACGAGCGCCGGCCTCGAGGTGGAGCGCGCAGATCGGGCGATCACCTACCCGCCGATCGAATCCGTTGCACGGCTCCTCGCGCCATTCGACCGCTCGCTCAGTGCGACCACCACACTGGGCGCGGCTTTCGTCGCCGTCGCCGCGACGCGGCCTCCCTCCCCGCACCGGCGACGAGCATCCGTCACGGCAGGTCACGAAGCAGAAAAGCAGGACCATGAGCAGTCACAAGAAACACCCGCCCTTCGCCACAACCGCATCCGCAGTTCACGTGGCTGAGTTCGGTGGTCCGCTGGTAGCCGGTGAGCTGGGCCCGGACGGTCATCGAGATGACGCGTAGAATGACGCGGTACGATGCCCGGGTACAGGAAAATGGTCAACGATCACGGCGCGGATGGAGTTCTGGCGAGGCACAGGCGATGATGTGTCGGCGATGCTTGCGTCGAATCGTCCTTGCGACGTCACGCTGCCACGTAGACCTCGAGCTTTTTGACCCGTGTGCCCTCGGTCGCGCGTATCGTTCCCGCGATCGCGATCTCGGTCCCCGGCTCGCGCTCGCTCACCTCGGTCAGAGCGAAGGTGCCGGCTCGCACGTAGCGGTTGCCCTCACGGCTCGTGCCGGTGAAGAACTCGTCGGGCGAGAAGCGGTGGTCCCTGTCCGTCTGGCGGTAGCCCAGGTGCATGGGCCGGTCCAGGATCGTGCGGCTCGATGCAGTGACCTTCACGTCGAAGAGGAGGCCGAACTGCTCCTTGCCAGATGTGTCCATGTCCTGTGAAGACGTGAAGGCGACCTTGTAGCGGACCCAGACCTTGTAGCCTCTGCCGTCGGGCGGCGCACAGCGAAGCTCGAATGCCTCACCCGGTGTCACCAGCACCCGTGCCTTCTTGCGTCCTGGCATCTTCACGAGCACGTAGACGCCGACCCCGATCACAATGACCGCCGTGACGACGAGCCACAGGTAGCTCTCCATGAGTCGAGCCCTCCCTATCTCGATCGACAGCGGGTTGCCGTCTTGAAACGGCCCTTGCACACGATCACGGCGTCGGCCTCCGGGGTTTTTGTGCGACGTACGGGAGTGCTTCTCCCCAGCAAGCCGTCGGCTTGCTCGACCTCGCGCGAAACTCCCCACCTCGTGACTGGCAACCGGCTGTGCCCCACCTCCTTCCGGGATGGGCCGGCTACAGGATGACGGCTCGAGCGAGTCGAAGCAAGACACTTCTGCACGAACAGGGTCGAGCACCCCCACATCACCCGTGGGGCCGTACCGCGATCGGCCCCGGGGGCGGTCGATGGAGTCGATCCCCCCTGGAGTCGATCCCCCCTTCAGCCCCGGGCCAAGGCGGGTGTACCATGGGACCTGTGGGACGCCTGACGGCATGGGCGGCCGCGTGCCTGCTCGCGGTCTGCTGCGGGACGAAGGCCGCTCCCGTCGCCTCGCCGGGACGGGGAGCGAAGCCCGCCGTCGACGCGGGAGGCCGGGAGGAGCAGGCGCCCGAGGCAGAGCCCGGGACGCTGGACAAGGACACACCAGAGGAGCCGGAGGCGGACGCGGCGGACGGGGGGGCGGCCCCCGAGGTGATCGTCGCGACGCACATGGAGGGCCCGTACGCGAAGCTCGGCGAGGTGTGCCCCGGGTGCAAGAAGGTCCAGAAGCCGGCCGGGCCCGCGCACCCGCCTCTGCTCGAGGTCGCCCTGCTGTCGAGCGAGTGGTCCAGCCCCGCCCCGGGGGACAGGAAGAACACGAGCTACCACCTCGGCGTGAGGACCCAGCAGGGGTGGTTCCTGCTCCGCTACCTCGGTACGGACGGGGAGCTGTGCGGTGGGGATCACCTCTTCTGGGTGAGCTTCGACCCGGTCTCGCTCGAGATGAAGGACGTGGTGCCCGGGGAGCCCCCGGAGGTCGTGCTGTGGTTCGAGGAGTCCGCGAACGACATCGACGACGTCGAGATCGCGATCTGCGGCGTGGGCCCGTCCGGCAAGCCGAGCTGCGTGGGCCCTCTCATCGCGGCGCGCGACGACGGGTACGGTACGACG
>JBFYZU010000236.1:0-3344 GCA_041309365.1 Myxococcota bacterium | reverse complement strand
GAACTCCGTCGCGCAGGCACCCGGACCCAGGGCGATCGCGATCGCCACAAGCCACCTCGTGCTCATCTCGGCCTCCTCGAGCCAGTCGTGAAAAAGGGTGAAGTGCCTCACCTGACTCAGGGATTCACCAGGATGCCCATCTGCCAGGCGAGCGTCTCGCCTTCAGAATATACACAGAAATACCGCATCTTTGGAATACCGCGCCCACCTTTGTTTCGGGCCGGGCGTGATGTCCGCGGTGCGCCCGGGCCCGGGTGGATCGTCAACAGAGGCGCCTGCGCACGGCGCGGGCGTGGGCCACCAGGCCCTCCAGCTCGCCGAGCCTGGCCGCGTCCTCGACGAGATCGGCGGCCGCGGCAGGGTCGTCGATGCGCATCCACGTGCGCACCCTGAGGAAATCGAGCACGGACAGCCCGCCCGTGTAGCGGGCCGTGCCCGAGGTGGGCAGTGTGTGGTTCGGGCCTGCGCCGTAGTCACCGAGCACCACGGCCGCGCCGGATCCCACGAACAGGCCGCCGTAGTGGGCGAGCCTCGAGAGCACCCTGCCGACGTCCTTCACGTGAAGCTCCAGGTGCTCGGGCGCCAGCATGTTGGTCACGTCCACGGCCTCATCGAGGCTCCCCGCGAGGACCGCGCAGCCGTTCTCGAGGGCCTTGCCCGCCGTGCCCGCGGTGGGCAGGTCCGCGAGCTGCACGACGAGCTCGTTGTTGACCCGGGCCACGAGGTCGGCCGAGGTGGTCACCAGCACGGGCACCGCGTCCGGGTCGTGCTCGGCCTGCGCCAGAAGATCCGCTGCCACCGTGCCGGCGCTGGCGCTCTCGTCCGCCAGCACCACGAGCTCGGACGGCCCTGCCAGCATGTCGATGGCCACGTGGCCGCTCACCAGCTGCTTGGCCGCGGTGACGAACCTGTTTCCCGGCCCCACCACCACGTCGCAGGCCGGCACCGGCCCTGCCCCGAACGCGAGCGCGGCGATGGCCTGGGCGCCGCCCACCGCGAGCAGCCTGTCGGCGCCGGCCACGGCCGCGGCCGCCATCGTCAACGCGGTGGGGCGCGGCGACGCCACCCACACCTCGGCCACGCCCGCGGTGCGCGCCGTCACGGCCGTCATGAGCACGCTCGACGGCAGCGGGAACCTCCCGCCCGGCGCGTAGCAGCCCGCGCGCGCCACGGGCGCGATGTCCTGGCCCGCCGTGCCGCCGGGGATGGAGACCTCCACGGCGGTCAGGCTGTCTTTCTGCGCCATGGCGAACCGGTGGATGCGATCCGCCGTCCGCTCGAGGAGCTCTCTCTGCCCGTGATCGATGGCGTCGAGGGCCTGGACCAGCTTCTGGTGGCCCAGGACGAGGGGCCCTCCCGGCGCGAGGTCGCCCAGCCTGACAGCGTGCTCGCGCAGGGCCTCTTCGCCCCTTTCCCGCACGTCGTCCACGATGGCCCTCGCCTGCCGGAGCGTCTTTGCGTCCACGGGATCGCGGCGCTTTCGCCTCATGTCGGCCGGCGCGCGGGTGACGAGCGGATCGGTCATGTCCCCTCCTTTGGGGCAGGCTTGGCATCGCCCGGCCGGCGCGTGACCTTGAGGCTGCGCCGCTCGAGCTGGTCCTCGACGGCCTCGAGGCCCACCCCCGCACGCGCCATGGCCACCAAAGCGAAGTACATCACGTCGCCGGCCTCGTGCGCGACGTTGCCCGCGTCCGCGCCGGCCAGCTCTCTCGCCTCCTCCACGAGCTTGGCCTCGAGCAGCGCCGGGTCCTCGAGGAGCCTGCGCGTGTACGACCCCGCGGGCGCCTCGCGCAACCTCGCGGCGAGCCTGCGCGCCAGGCGGCCCAGCCCGCGGTCCTCGCCGAAGCAGGTGTAGCTGCCCGTGTGGCAGAACCCGCCGCCGCCCTGGCGCACGGTGAAGCGCAGGGCGTCGCGGTCGCAGTCGGGGTCCACGCGCAAGAGCTCCTGCGTGCTGCCCGACGTCTCTCCCTTGATCCACAGCCCGCGCCTGCGCGAGTGGTACGCCCCCACCCTGCGGCTCACGGCGATCCTGAGCGACTCCGCGTCCGAGTACGCGAGCCCCAGCGCGCGTCCCAGCTCGTCCGTCACGACGGTGGGCCACAGCCCGTCCTCGCGGTCCGACACCAGAGGCGCCGCCACCGCGTCTCCCAGGTCCATCCGGCCCGAGTAGATGGCCATGCCCACCTGGGCGTCCGCGCCCATCCTGTCGAGGTCGCGGATCTCCTCCGTCGTGGTCACGCCTCCCGCGGCCGTGACGCGCACGCCGGCTGCGGCCTCGACCACCCTTTTCATCGCGACGAGGTCGATGCCCTGCATGCGGCCCTCGCTCTCCACGAACGTGACCAGGAAGCCTCCCACGTGCTCCTCGAGCTCGCCGATGCGCTCTACCACGGTGCGGCCCGTGCCCTTCTGCCAGCCCTCCACGACCACCTCGCCGTGCTTCGCGTCGAGCGCCGCCACCACGCGCTCGCGCGGCAGCCTCGACAGGATCTCGGGCCTCGCAGCCGTGCCCAGGATCACCTTGCGCGCTCCCGCGTCCAGCCACCTCACGGCAGCGTCCACGTCGCGGATCCCCCCGCCCACGCGGCAGTCGAAGCGGCGCACCAGCCCGCGGATCGTCTCGGTGTTGTCTCCTCGCCCCAGGGCCGCGTCGAGGTCGATGACGGCGATCTCGCCCGCCACGCTGAAGCGCTCCGCGACTGGGAACGGATCGCCCGCGTCGATGGCCATCTTCTCCCCGCCGATGAGCTGCACGGCCTTGCCGTCCATGATGTCGATGGATGGGACGATCATCGCCTGACCTCCACGCCGAGCTGGGCGAGCCTGTCCTTGAGCCGTGCCACGGTGAGCTCGCCGAAGTGGAAGATGGATGCCGCGAGCACGGCGTCCGCGCCGGCCTGGACGGCCTCGGCCATGTGCTCTGCGGTCGCGCCGCCGCCCGACGCCACGATGGGCACGCTCACCACGTCCGCGACGGCCGCGATGAGATCCAGGTCGTAGCCCTCCCTGGTGCCGTCGCGGTCCCAGGACGTGAGCAGGATCTCGCCAGCCCCGCGCCCTGTTGCCTCCTTCGCCCACACGACGGCGTCCTTGCCCGTGCGCACGCGGCCGCTCAGGGTGACCACCTCCCAGCCGCCCCCCTGCTTTCTTGCAGCGTCGATGGCGACGACCGTGCACTGGCACCCGAACCGGCCGGCCATGCGCTCGAGGAGCGACGGGTCCTCGACCGCGGCCGTGTTCACGCCCACCTTGTCCGCGCCCGCGTCCAGAAGGGCGCTCGCGTCGTCCTCGCATCGCACCCCGCCTCCCACGGTGAGCGGCAAGGCCAGCCTCCTTCTCACCGC
>JBFYZU010000235.1:0-7936 GCA_041309365.1 Myxococcota bacterium | reverse complement strand
GCAAGGAGCCCGGTGCGCTTGTTGCCGTCGATGAAGGGGTGGTTCTGAACGATGTGGAAGAGGTACGCGGCAGCCATGGCGAACACACCATCGTGGACGAACACACCATCGAACGTCGCCTGCGGCTGTGCAAGGGCGGACTCGAGCAAGCCGCGATCGCGGACGTCATCGGCACCGCCGTAGCGGGAAAGCTGGAACACTCGCAAAGGGCGAAAGAGCTCTCTCAAAGGCCCAGAGAGCGAGTCGAGAGCCGTGATCTCTGTTTGACAGCAACTCGGTCCGCGTGGAGGAATAGCCCGAGGAGATGGACGATACCCTTCTTTTCGGGCCCGGGCTACGACAGTCCGAGAGAGAGGGAAGAGGATGAAGAATTCGGCTGCAGAGCGAGGGGTTCCAAGCTGGGTCCCCAGGGATCTCTATCCCTTCGAGAGCAAGTTCATCGATCTCGACGGGCACTCGATTCACTACATCGACGAAGGCACCGGTCCGACGCTCCTGTTCGTCCATGGCAACCCGACCTGGTCCTTCCTCTACCGGGATATCGTGCGGCGACTGAAGGCTCGGTTCCGTTGCGTCGCGCTCGATTACCCTGGCTTCGGCCTCTCCCGTGCAGCCGACGGCTACGACTTCCTGCCGGCAAGCCATGCGCAGGTTCTCGATGGATTCGTCGCCGCATTGGGCTTGACGGACTTCACCATCATGGTCCAGGACTGGGGCGGCCCCACCGGGCTGTGGGTCGCCGGAAAACGGGCAGACCAGGTTCGTGGGCTCGTGATTGGCAACACCTGGGCGTGGCCCATCGACGGCGACAAACACTTCGAACGCTTCTCGGCCATGATGGGCGGTGTCATCGGAGAGCGCCTTTTCAAGCTCACGATCCGTCGTCAGATTCCAGAGAGAAGAAGGAGACCCACGATGGCTGACCCGACAGAGCGCATGGAGAAGCTCTTCTTCGAGGTCTTCGAGCCCCTGCCCCGGCAGGGACCGGGCAGTCGCTCGAGCGCCAAGCGCGCCCTGGATCTCTGCACCGGTCTGCCCCCGTCACCAGCCGTCCTGGACCTCGGCTCTGGCGCAGGGGCGCAGACGTTTCACCTGGCCGAGCTCACGACGGGCACCATCACTGCCATCGACAACCACACGCCGAACATCGAGCGGCTCAGGGCCGAGGTAGCCGAGCGAGGTCTGGACGAGAGGATTCGGCCGCTGGTGGGCGACATCGGCAAGCCGGAACACGAGCGCGAGAGCTTCGATCTCATCTGGTCCGAGGGCGCCCTGTACAACATCGGCATCGAGGAGGCGCTGCGCCTCTACCATCCGGTCCTGAAGCCCGGTGGCTTCTTCGCCTTCACCGAGGCGGTCTGGCGCAAGGAGAACCCACCGCCAGAAGCGAAGGCAGCCTTCGAGGACTACGCGGGCATGGGCTCGGCACGAGACGTACTGGCCAAGATCGACAAGAGCGACTTCTTACTCGTGGGCCACTTCACGCTGCCGCACCAAGACTGGTGGGACGACTTCTACACGCCCATGGAGCGCCGCATCGGGGAGCTACGCGGCAAGTACGCGGGCGATGCCGACGCGTTGGCCGCGCTCGATGAGATCGCCCGCGAGCCCGAGATGCACCGGCGACACTCGGACTACTACGGCTACGAGTTCTTCGTGGTGCGCCGAGGCTGAAATGCTGGAGCTTCTCGGAGATTGACGATGACCGCAGCATCGGTCCAAGGTCTCTACGAGAAGCACTACGCGGGCGTAAAAGCGCGGCGTGGCTTCTTTGATGCGCTCGCCGTCCTGGCAGCTCGACACCCTGCCATCGAATCGACCGAGCAGTGCCAGGCATCGGGCTGCACCCGTTCACCGCGCGTGGAGCTTGTTGTATGATGCGGCTTCGGCCCGCCGGTCAGAAGGGCGGACGGGCCGGGAAATAGGAGGCGACGGAAGTGGAAGAAGAAAAAGCCGGATGTGCGAGGCCGACCGGAGCTCTGGTCGGCGAGAAGAGCGGCGAGGAGCCCAAGGCTGCCCTTGCCAGCGCGAAGCAGGAGGTCAAGATGAGTCAAGTCAGGGTCGGAGGCAAGGCGCCGGACTTCGAGGCGCCTGCCTACCTCAAGGGCAAGTTCACGAGGGTCAAGCTCTCGGACAACCTGGGCAAGTGGGTGCTCCTGTGCTTCTACCCGGGTGACTTCACCTTCGTCTGACCGACCGAGATCTCGGCGGTCGCCGTGAAGTACGAAGAGCTCAAGAAGCTGGGCGTGGAGGTCTTCTCCGTGAGCGTGGACAGCCAGTTCGTCCACAAGATCTGGGACGAGGAGGAGCTGTCGAAGATGGTCAAGGGCGGCATCCCGTTCGCCATGATCGCCGACGCAGGCGGCAACCTGGGCAAGGTCTACGGGGTGTACGACGAGGCCGCGGGTGTGGACATCCGCGGCCGCTTCATCATCGACCCCGATGGCGTGGTGCAGGCCATGGAGGTGCTCACCCCGCCCGTGGGACGCAGGGTCGAGGAGTCGATCCGCCAGGTGCAGGCGTTCCAGCACGTGCGCGCCACCAAGGGCGCGGAGGCCTGCCCCTCGGGCTGGGAGCCCGGCAAGCCCACGCTCAAGCCCGGGCCGGACCTGGTGGGCAAGGTGTGGAAGGTCTGGAAGCCCGAGTAGCCCGCATCCGGCAGTGATATACTCGCCCGCGTGGCAGGCACCGACCAGGAGCTCATGCTCTTTTTGAACCACGCCCTGTCGGGGCCGTGGTCAAGCCCGCTCTTCGTCGCCATCACCTGGCTGGGAGACGGGCTCGTCCTTGCCGGCCTGGTCCTCGTGCCCATGTTCCTTCTCGACAGGAGCCGCTTCACGAAGCACGCGCTGGCCCTGGTGGCAGGCGTTGCCGTATCTGGCCTTCTCGTGAACGTCGTCAAGCCCGTGGTGGACCGGCCCAGGCCGGCCGAGGCGCTCGGCACCGACAGGGTCGTCGTGCCGGACCCGCCCGGCACGCCCATCGACAGGTCCTTTCCATCGGGGCACGCCCAGACCTCCATGGCCACGGCCGTGTACCTGTCTTTCCTCTACCCCGTTGCAGCGCCCGCGTTCGTCGGCCTGGCCCTGGCCGTCTGCCTCTCGCGCATCGCGCTGGGGGTGCACTACCCGTCGGACGTGGCAGCCGGAGCGCTCGCGGGAGCCCTGTTCGCGGCCGCGGCCTTTCTCGTCAACAGGCGCAGGCTGCGCGCGAAGAAAAACGGCGGGCCCGGCCTGGACAGCCGGGCCTCGTGACGCATGGATGCAAGGGGCAGAAAGGTCGGCCCATGAGAGTCGTCATCTTCGGAGCCAGCGGCATGGTGGGCAAGGGCGTGCTTCTCGAGTGCCTCGATCACCCCGACGTGGGCTCGGTCCTCGTGGTGGGAAGATCCGGGTGCGGGGTCGTCCACGAGAAGCTCGAGCAGGTCATCCACGACGACTTCTTCGACTACTCCGCCCTGGAGACGAGGCTTACGGGCCTCGACGCCTGCTTTTTCTGCCTCGGAGTCTCCGCGGCCGGCATGAGCGAGGCCCGCTACAGCCGCCTCACGTACGATCTCACGGTCGCGGCGGCCGGCACGCTCGTGACACAGAGCCCAGGCTCGGTGTTCTGCTACGTGTCCGGCACGGGCACGGACAGCACGGGCAAGGGCCGCATCATGTGGGCGCGCGTCAAGGGCAGGACGGAGAACCACCTTCTGGGCCTGCCCTTCAGGGCGGCCTACATGTTCAGGCCCGGCTACATCCAGCCCCTGAGGGGGATCCGGTCGAAGACCGGGCTCTATCGCGCCCTGTACGCGGTGGCCTCGCCTCTGTACCCGCTTTTGAACAGGCTCGCACCCGACCTCGTGACGACCACGCGCAAGGTGGGCCTGGCCATGATCCGGGTGGCCAGGGACGGTTACGAGCGCCCCTACCTCGAGAACCGCGACATCAACGCGCTGGCCAAGGGCCCGGACCGTGGTCATAATGGATAGGGTCGAGAGATGTTGACGGGACGGAACACAGCGATCGTCTTGGCCGGCCTCATCGCGTGCGGCTGCTGGACCTCGCACGTCCGCGAGGACCTGCCGGCCGGCTACGACTGCACGGGCGACCCGTCCACGGCCTCGGTGCTCCTTCACGTCGTGTCCGTGTCGGCGCCGTCGGGCGGGTACGTCCGCGTGACCTTGACCGACGGGCAGGACTACCTTTTCGAAACGAGCGACCCGTCCACGACCGGGCTCGTCGAGATCGTCGAGTCGCGCCACGAGCGCCACGAGCCCATCTTCTTCGAGTACGTGCGCGACACCCGCGTGGTCGTGGATCTGGGCCTGCCCATGCCGTACAGGGTCTTGCGCATCACCGAGGAGGACGAGGGCGCCCTCATGGAGTTCGAGACCTCGGCCGCCATCCACCTTCTGCCCGCGGACCAGACGTGCTACGCGCTGTTTCTGTCTTTTCTGCGCGCGGCCCTCGATGCCGGCACCGCCGTGTGGGTGACCCACGACAGCCTCTACCACGTCATCGACGTGCGCCCGTCTTTCTGACCGGCCAGGCTCCCGCCACCTCTTCTTGCGAGCTGCCAGTCGCGCGTATTGACACGGTGGGTGGTTTTCACTCAAAACCTACCACGGGCAATGACCATCCCGGCATTCCCATGGAGAACGGCATGTACCGTCGTCACCACATTCACGACCTCACCTGAGGGCGAGGCTTGGAGCCGGTCCGGCTCCAGGAAACGACAGGCCCCCGGGTGACCCTCCGCACCTGATCCCCCGCCTCCGCGGGCGATCGGCTGCGGGAAGAGCAGCCGGAGGCCCGAGGAGGACACGATGAGCGAAGCGATCGATTACCGACCGATGTGGACCGGGCTGGGTCTGGATCTCGCGAAGCACGACGCCCTGCTGGGAGTCCTGGGCCAGGCCTACAAGGACATCTTCTTGTCCCAGAAGGGCCGGCCCGACGGCATGGGCTACTTCGACATCGTGATGGGCGAGGCGCATGGTCAAGCGGGTGACCGTCGAAGACGGCGAGGCCGTCGAGCACGTGGTCGTGGCCAACTCGCACGACCCTCTGGCCGTGTGCGACGAGCTGCTCGACGGGCGGCCCTTCGACAGGGTGGTCGCCACGGGCTACGGCCAACACCTTCTGGCCGCACACCGGCCGGCCCAGACCCTCACGGAGATCCGGGCGGTGGCCCTGGGGGCGCGCCGCATGCGGCCCATGGCCAGGACGCTCCTGGACATCGGCGGCCAGGACACCAGGCCATCGCGCTGGATCCGGACGGCGCGGTCGTCAAGTTCGAGATGAACGACCGGTGCGCCGCCGGCACGGGGCGCTTTCTCGAGGTGCTGGCCAGGGCGCTCGACCGCGAGGTCCACCTGCCGCCCCTGCCCCAGGTGGTCGCGGCCATGGGGGCGGCGCTCTCGGTCACGATGTGCGAAAGCCAAGGAGGTTGACGATGAAGACAAGGACGCTGGATCTGCGCGGGCTCTCCTGCCCGCTGCCCGTGATAAGGACCAAGGAGGCCCTCGACGGCGCCACGTCGCCCATCGAGGTGATCGTCGACAACGAGGGGTCCATGACGAATGTGACCCGCTTCGCTCAGAGCCAGGGCGCAGAGGTGACCCTGCGAAGAGACGGCAACGACTACCGCCTCACCATCAGGCCCGTCGCGGGCGCCGTGGCCACCGAGCCACCGCCCATCGCGTGCTCCATCACGAAAAGCCTGGTGGTCTACGTCTCCAGCGAGCACATGGGACAGGGCGACGACGCCCTGGGCGCCGTCCTCATGGAAGCCTTTCTCGATACCTTGAGCCAGTTCGCGACACGGATCTCGCACCTCGTCTGCGTCAATGCGGGTGCCAGGCTGGCCGTGGAGGGCTCGCCCGTCCTGGAGCAGCTCCGGCAGCTCGAGCAGATGGGGGTCCAGGTGCTCGTCTGCGGCACCTGCCTGAACCACTTCGAGATCAAGGACAGGCTCGCCGTGGGGAGCGTCTCCAACATGTTCTCGATCATCGAGACGCTCGCCGGCGCCGGCAGGATCATCCAGCCCTGACGAGCCCCCCTCGATCCTCGACTACTGGCGCGTTGCGGTGAAGCTCTGGGTGCAGGTCAGAGACCCGTCCGTGCACCCGCACATGCCCGCGTCGCACGACACGCAGCCCTCGATGGCGCTGTCCAGGGTGAGCTGGGTGCACCCCGGATCGGGCGTCGCGACGATGGTCCTGAAGATCAGGTCGCAGATGGGGTCGTTCAAGAACGAGAACGTGAGCGCCCCGCCGCTCTCGGTCGCCGGGATGCCTGCCTCGCTGTGGTAGCCGCATTGCCCGGTGGTGGCGAGCTGGAGCGGCCCGATGGTGTAGCTGACGGTGTACCGACCGTCGGAGGTCTGCGCGATCCAGATCGTGACCTCGGCCGTGCCGGTGCACTCCTCCCGCAAGACGGTCGTGACCCACGTGCAGTCACGGTCCCGGGCGACCCGTCACCCCAGTATAAGCCCCGGATTGCCCATGTCGATGGCGGCGGGCTTGATGAGTGCATCGCTTTACCGCATGATCCACAGGAAGATCGATCACCCGTTCACAGGCCTGGAGACGACCATGCGACGCACGGCGACAATATCGGCCCTGCTGTTGGCCCTGGGCCAGGGGGCCTGCGGCGGCAAAGCCAGACCGTCCGACTGGAACGGTGACCCCATGGAGGTGGACCCGAGCTGCACCAGCGTGCGGCTGACCCAGTACTGGTCCACCACCTGGGGCTGGTGCGAGTTTCCCAGCGACCGGTCGTTCTTGCCCGCCTTTGCGCAAGATGGGATCACCATGGCCATCGCCGAGCCCTGGAACGGGGGCTCCTACGGCGGCGCGCCGGGGGAGGCCTGCGGGGAGTGCTGGGAGATCTCCACGTCCTTTGCCACCCAGATCGTCATGGTGCACGACCTGTGCCCCATCGAGGGCAACCCCCTGTGCGCCGGGGAGCACTTCCACCTGGACCTGACCCCCGAGGCCGCCGACGCGCTGCAGGGCGGGGGCAACGACGCGGCCGTGGCGCGGCGGGTGGCCTGCCCGGTCGTGGGCAACGTCCACGCGGCCATCCTGGACTGGAACCAGTGGGGCTATCTGCGCCTGAGCTTCATGAACCACCGCATCGCCATCCGCACGGCCGAGGTGCGGGTGGACCCGGGCGGCGACTGGGTGGCCATGGAGCGCTCGGGCGGGGCCTGGCACTGCCTGGACTGCCCGGGCAGCGTGGACGGCGGTGACGGGCTCGTGTTCCGGCTCACCAGCGCCCAGGGCCAGGCGGTGGAAGGCACGCGGGTCATACCCTTCCAGGAGGTATCGCCTGGCCACGACAACGTCATCACCGAAGACCTCGGCCTGCAGGTGGACGACCTGGACGGTCCCTTCCCGGGCACCTGCGAGTTCGTGCCCGACGGGCTGGTCTACGGCGACGAGTGGGGCGGCATCGACCAGGTGGAGTGGACGGCCCTCGAGTGGGACGGCGCGTCCGTGCGCGAGACGTCCTCGGGCTGCCACCAGGGCAGCTCTTGTCTGCGTGCCACGATCAACGAGTGGAGCGGCTTTCACCTGTATCTGCGCCAGGCCTTCCCCGCGACCACCTTCGCGACGCTGTCCATCTGGGCCCGCGCCGAGTCCTCGACCGCGCAGATCGCCTTCGCCCCGAGCTACGAGGGTGACCGCTGCACCGAAAGGACCGTCACCCTGGGCCCGGAATGGCAGGAGATCACCTTCGACCTGCCGACCGCATGCAGCGGTTTCGACCTGCTCACCTCGGTGACCGTGCAGAACACCTCGGAGCGCGCCACCATCCTGCTCGACGAGATCGAGTACCGGCAGTGACGCCATCATCGTCCTGTCCTGGCTACTTTCGTCATCCGACCTGTACTATCGCAACCCTGGACGCCAGCGGTCGACAACCGTTCTACCCGGTTTCCC
>JBFYZU010000234.1:0-5988 GCA_041309365.1 Myxococcota bacterium | reverse complement strand
GGCCACGAGCATGGCCACGGCCTCGCGCTGCCCGGCGTGGCGTTCCGTTGACGGGCCCTCGCCCAGCCTCTCGGCCACCGTGCGCCCGACGGCGTCCCAGTCGTGGGTCTCATCTCGCATGTGAAAGCTCCTCGACGCTCGCGGCGAGCCGCGAGTCCTTCTCGATGTCGTGCGCGAGCCTCTCGCGGGCCCTCGCGATGCGCCGCTTGACCGTGGCCAGGGAGCACCCGGTCATCGCCGCCACCTCGGGCAGGCTCTGTCCCTCCACGTGGTGCAGCGTGAACGCGATGCGGTCGTCGGTGGCCAGCCTGCCCATGGCCGCGTACAGGCTGCGCACGGCCGGATCCGCGCCTGCGCTCACGCCGCGCTCCTCGTCCACGAGCTCGAGGATCCGCCGGTAGCCGCGCGACCGCAGCTCCTTGCGCACGGTGTTCACCGTCACGCCCGCGATCCACGACCCCAGCGAGGCGGGGTTTCTCACCTGGCCGATGCACGTCAGCACGTTGACGAACGTCTGGTGCACCACGTCCTCGTGCTCCAGGTCCGCGCCCAGGAGCCGCCACACCATCCTGTGGACCAGCCTGCCGTGCCTGTCGTAAAGGGCCCTCCCTGCCGCCGGATCCCCGCGTCCGACTCCCTCGATGATGCGCTCGTCCGTCCACTCGCCCTTGCCCAGCTCCACCACGGACGCCGCTCTTGCGGCTCCGGCCTGCACCTCTATTCTCCTCACGGATGGTACCACCACCGCCCCCCAGCGGCTCACCGGGTCACTCCGTTGCGACCGGGCCGATGTAGCGTGTCGCCAGCACGATGTTGTCCGCCCAGCGGTACATGGTCTGCGGGAAGCCCTCGGTCGTGCGGTGCAGGTTCAGGTGCATGTGGGTGGGGTAGAGGTCCTCGATGTCGCGAAACCGCATGTTCGTCACGCGCGACTCGAGGACGCCGTCTATCCAGAATCGCGCCTCGCCGTCGTGCGCGCCCGGGGTGTTCAGGTACAGGCCCGTCTCGTAGCAGTGCCAGTCCCCGAAGCCCAGGTACCAGAACGGGTCTGCGTACGACGAGAACCTGTACGGGTCGTCCCCGGCCGCGGGGTCCGAGACCTCCACCGTGCCCAGCGCGGGCACGGCGCGCTCCGGGTACGGGTTGTACGAGTACATGTGGCCCACCCACAGGTACCCATCGTTGGCCTCGGGCTTGCTGCTCGGGCCCCAGCCCACGTACTGCACGGACACGTCGTACCAGTTGGTGCCGTCGCAGGGCGTGTACACGTTCGCGGGCTCCTTCTCGCAGTAGATCCCGAAGCCCTTGACGCCCACGCCCAGGGTCAAGTCGCCGGGGTGGAAGCTGTCGTCGTACTTGAAGCACATGCGCATGAAGTACGCCGGGCGATCCTCCTCGTTCGCGGACGAAGGCACCACGAAGCGCGTGGTGGGCCCGTTGAGCCCCTCGGGCCACGCATGCTCGGCCGCGTGGCTGCCGGTGTAGTGCTCCGTGTCCACCACGGTCACGTTGAGCGCGTAGCGGTCCTCCTCCGTGGGGATGGTCACCGCGCCCGTCTCGAAGTCCTCGGCCGCGAGCACCCACGGGCTCGAGGCGATCCCCCGGTCCCCCGGGTAGTTTTGCGCGATGCCCAGGTTGACGCCCGGCTCCAGCCCGGTGCGCCAGTGCTCGGGCAGCTCCTCGGTGGCGGGCACGTCTGGCATCGTCCAGGTGTCCTTCTCGCCCATGCCCGTGCATGCGCACGCCAGGGTCGCGAGCGCCATCGTCGAGAACCAGCTCATGGAGAGGATACTAGCACGCCACGCCGTTGTCCGGTTCAGGCTCCTTGCGGTTTTTCGACCCTCACGGGATCCGGCCCGTGGCGCTGGTCGGAGAAGCGCCTCTCGAGCATCACGGTGCGCCCGTCGCCCTTGATGCTCACGGAAAAGCCCCGCAGGGGCTGGTTGATCCTGCGACTCACGTCGCAGATGTGCTGCGCCGTGCGGTGCACGAATCCCGTGCTGTCGGTCACGGTCACCTCGAGCTCGCGCCCGTGGAACATCGCCGTGGCCCCGAACTCGTAGAGCGGTGCCCCGGCCGGGATCAGGGCCAGGTCGGTTTCGTGGTTCTCGGCATCGGCCGTGCGCATGGCATCGAGAAGGAAGAAGAAATCCACCAGCGACGAGTCGCGCCCGATGGGGTGCTCCAGGTTCTCGGCCAGGCGCACGAGGTTCTGCACGAAGTTCAGGATGAGCCCACTGGCGCACCTCAGGCTGGCCTGCACGTGCTCCGGACCCGGGCTCACCATGGTGAAGCTCGTCCACATCTCCACGTCCGCGGTGGCCTCCGGGATTCTCCCCTTGCCGTCGATGCTCACGTCCAAGGAGAAGGTCGGCCTGTCCTTCTCGTGGACCGAGAGCCCCCCGCCCCTTCGTGCCCTCGGCTCGTGCACGAAGTGGATCCCGCGGGGTCCTTCTCCGGGTGCCGTCCGGCCCGCGTGAGCGAGAATGACCTCCTGCAGCTCGGTCCACGACACGTCGCAGAAGCACACGTCGTAGGCCGTCGTGACGGGCCCGCACACGTCCACGAGGGCGTCCGGGGTGGGCACGAAGTACCGCACCCGCAAGAACCTCTGGTCTTCGGCCAGCTCCTTTTTGAACTGACCCTGCATGAGAGAGAACATGATGTAGAAGAGGTCCTCGGGCACGACCTCGTGCGTCGCACGCACCACGATCAGGGCCTGCTCGGTCAGATCCGCGGTATGGCGCTCGTCGTCCTCGGTCCGCCCCGACGTCCTTTCCAGCTCGATCCTGGATATCATCGGAGGCACGGAAGGTCGCTCGACCTGCTGCCCCTTCCTGTTCACGAAGCAGTAGGACGTGCTCGATCTCGGAGGCCCGGAGGCGCACTTGCTCGCAGGTGCAGGCAGCGTGGGCCGGCTCTGCCTGTCCTCGGCCTTGGATGACGGGTCCTGGCTCAACAGCTCCCTCTCGGTGCCAGAAATGCCGGCAAGTTGAAAGTCTGCACTTATTTCAAACATAATCCGACAAGGGATGGATTGCAACCTCACGTAAGCATTGCTGAAAATGGAATATCGTCAGAATTGGCAATATCCACAAGGATCCAGGCCGATTCGCCTGTACCCAGATTGCGGCTTTTCTGCAGGCTCCCAAGGGACAGGCTCGCACCGGTGAGCCTCGGTCCATATGCCCTCACGCTGCCCCCTTTACATCGTGCCCTCGGGGAATACATTCATCCCCTGGAGGCAGCACATGCGTGCACGCTGGATCCTGATGTCCTTCACCGTGGCGGCCATGGCCGCGGCGCTGGCCTGCAACGACGATACCAAGCCTGCGGACCCCACCTGCGACCCCGACACCTGCATGGGCATGTGCCTGGGCATATGGGGCCTGGCCGGCTTCTGCGAGGGCACGACCTGCCTGTGCACCTGGCCGGACACGGGCACCGACCCCGAGACGGACGCGGATCCGGACCCGACGGCGGACACGGGCGACGCCATCGGGGACATCCCCATCGAGATGCCCGTCGACGCCTGCACGGGCACTGCCGACCAGGACATCATCGGCACGACCGACGTGTACGGAGCGGCCGCCACCTGCGCCATGGGCTGCTTGAGCGCGCCCAGCATGGTGACCTGCGTGGCTCCATGCCTCGAGACCTCCACCGGCCTGACCGGGGACTGCGCCATGTGCTACGGCGCGGCCGTGCAGTGCTCCTTCGAGAGCTGCCTCTCCGAGTGCTCCCTGGATCCCACGGGCGCCGCGTGTCAGGCCTGCGTGGCCGAGGCCGGCTGCGACGCCGCGTTCGAGACCTGCTCAGGCATCACCGGCTGAGCCTTTCTCCGGCCGCCGGGACGCCCCAGGCGCGACCTTACAGCCCTTCCGTGCCAAGGCCCGCTCGAACCCGATCCCATCTTTTGCTTGTCTCATCCGGATATGGATCATATTCTTCATCTCATGGTTCGGATCGACGAGCTGGTGTACTTGCTCATGGCCGGCCTGGCCTCCGGGTGCAGCGACACGTCCCTGGCGGGACAGGTGGTCGTGCCCGATGGCGCCCCGCTCGATTCCGTCCATCCGGACACGGTTCACGTGCCCGACGCAACCGACGTCTTGGACACTTTTTCGGACACGTCACCTGATCTTGTCGTGGATCCACCGCTCGACACGGGCTGGGACGCTCCCTGGGACGCTCCCTGGGACGCCATCACGGAACCGTGGCCGGACACCGGGCCCTGCACGTGGCGCGCGGGGACGGAGCGCCGGCTCACGACCTCGGCCGCCGAGTCCTTCCACCCCGACCTCGTATTCACGGGAAGCCAGCTCGCCGTGGCCTGGCAGGACTTCAGGACCGGCATCCCCGAGGTGTGGTTCGAGAGGCTCACCCTCGCGGGCGAGTCGCTGGGCGGTCCGCAGCGGGTGAGAACGGACGGCGTGCCTTCCGGCTTGTCCTCCATGGTCTGGACCGGCAGCGAGCTCGTGCTCGCCTGGCACGAGAACGACTCGGGCGACAACCAGATCCACCTCGTTCGCCTGTCACCCGCGGGCGTCATTTCGGGCGACGTCGTGCAGCTCACCTCCGGCTCCCATGCCTTCCACTCGCCCACCCTCGCCTGGAGCGGGAGCGAGATCGGCGTTCTGTACTGCGACATTGATCCGGCATCGAGCCATGCCGATCTGGTGTTCGATCGCAGGAGTCTCGATGGCACGTCCCTGTCCGCGTCCTTCGTTCTGCATCACGGCCACCTGGCCGACTGCAGTCTCTCGGCTCTCACGTGGATAGCCGGCGGCTACGTGGCGACTTGGACAGACGGCTCCTTGATAAACACCGTCCGGATCTCGGCCGCGGGGGAGCCTCTCACGGATCCCGTGAAGGTCGTGGAAGGCCACGTCGACAGCCTGACCGCGCTGAGCATCGACACCCACATCACGGTGATCTGGGGCCGCGATTTCCCCGACCCGGAGAAGATCTACCTCCACGTTGCGATGCCCGATCTTTCATCCGTGTCGGGTGCGGCCCCGGTCACGAGCGGCGCTTACCCGGCGACCTGCCCCTCGGGCGCCTGGAGCGGCCTCGTGCTGGGAATAGCCTGGACCGACGGCCGCGACGATCCCTCGGCCCCCGATATCTACTTCGGGGGCCTGACCGCAGAGGCCAGCGTCGCCGTGCCCATCATGCCGGCGAGCTCCACGTCCGCCTTTGCCCGCTTCTCCAGCACGGCCTGGGCCGGCGATGCCTTCGCCATCGTCTGGGAGGACTTGCGCCACGGTGATGCGGAGCTCTACTTCAACACCGTCTCGTGCACCCCCTGAGGATCCTCGCCACCGGCACAGGGGCGTGGTCGTGGGCGAGCGCTCCGTATCCATGCCGCCGTCTTTGCGAGGCCGTCAGGGATGCTTCGAATGAACCGCGCATGACGGGTGTGATCGAGGTGGACCGATCAAAACGGCCAGGGGTGGATACGGATGGACGGTCAAGAGGTCAAGAAAAGCGAGCTCGAGGCAAGGGCCTCGCGTCCCATCAAGGATCTCGGCAGGGGGCGCACGACGGTCGCCATCACGAAACGTGGTCGTCCCGTAGCCAGGCTCGTTCCCGTAGTGAAGGGCACCTCGAGCCTGTCCGGGTTCGTCAGGGGCTCGATCGTCGTGCGTGGCGACATCGTGGCCCGTCGACGCCAGCGCCTTGCAGGAGAGCGGCCTCGAACATCGTCTCACCGAGCGGCCTCGGGCATCGTCTCTTCGAGCGGCCCTGGCACGGCCCACTATGCGTCCATCCCCGTCTGGCATAGAATACTCCCTTGCACAGATGGAGGGCCGCACATGAGGCAAAGACCCCGAGGCTCGCATGCAATGCCGTTTTCCTCTTTCCTCTTCGTCCTTCTCGCGCCGCTCGTCGCCGGCTGCGGCGATCCCGGCACCGGGACAGGGGATGCCGACGCGGATGCCCAGGACCAGCTGGAGACGACAGACCCCGTGGCCGACGACTTGG
>JBFYZU010000233.1:0-6263 GCA_041309365.1 Myxococcota bacterium | reverse complement strand
CTGGTTGTCGGAGCCTGCAGTCTCGTCGGAGTCTCTGCCGCCGCAGCTCACGTCGAGGTGGCCGTCCGAGTCGTCGTCCGCGCCGGCGGCGTCGAGAACCTCGCCGTCGCAGTCCTGGTCGACCGTGTCGCAGAGCTCCGTGGCCCCCGGGTGGATGGACGCGTCGGTGTCGTCGCAGTCGTCGCCGCCGTCGCAGCTCGAGGGGGCGTGACCGTCGTCGTCGCCGTCCGCGTCGATCTCGGTGGCGTCCCCGTCGCAGTCGTTGTCGATGGTCCCGTCGCAGCCCTCGCTGGCGCCGGGGTAAACGTCGGCGGCCGTGTCGTCGCAGTCGTCGAGCCCCTCGTAGTCGTCGCCGGGGTCGGTGATGACCCCGTCGCAGGCCTCGTCGATCCACCCGTCGCCGTCGTCGTCGATGTGCTCGCTCGTGTCTCCGTCGCAGTTTCTGTCGAGCAGGTCGCACGCGAGCTCGCTCGCATCGGCCCCCGGGTAGGCGTCGGGGTCGGTGTCGTCGCAGTCGGCGCCGCCGCACGCGGTCGTGCCGTCCGGTGCGATCGCCGCCACGTACCCGTCGCCGTCGCCGTCCAGCGGGTCGCTCGTGCACTCGTCGTCCACCTCGTCGCAGCCGTCCATGGTGCAGGGATCGGAGTCGTCGCACGCAGGGGGCGTGCCCGGGTCGCACAACCCGTCCGATCCGCAGACCTCGGCGCCGTTGCACCATTGTCCGTCGTCGCAGTCGCCGTCGATGGTGCAGGGCACCGTCACATCCGGCTCCGTGTCCGCGGGAGCGTCGCCCGTGTCTGCCGGCACGTCGCTCGTGTCCGGCTCCAGCGCCAGGTCGTCGGCCTGCACGTCCGCGGGCTCGGTGTCCGACGCGTCGTGCCCCCCGCCGGGGCTCCCGCAACCCGTGGCGACCAGGAGGCCCAGGGACATCGTGACTGCGATGACGGCTCCGCGATCCATCATGGACCCCCTTGTCGGCTCGTGCCGAAGCATTCGGTTCCTTCTAGGCCAGTAATGGCGAAAAACCGACGGTCGTCAACAGGAAAGCCCGGCCGGCTGGCCGAGATGCCCATGCTCGTCGACCCCGTGGCCTGCCTGCCCAAAAGAGGTCTGGACACCACGGGCGAGGCCGGCGGACGCCATCTATTCCACCGACCCCGCCGACGACCTGCCCGCTGACGTGGCCCATGACATGGCCGCAGACCCGGCCATCGACACCGACGTGGACGCGGCTGGCGCGCGTACGATCCGAGCGCGAAACCGCCTGTCGATCGAGCAGCCGATGCTGTATTGTGTTCTCCTGTTCGGATGACTCGAGGAGGAAACATGAAAGCCCAGTCGCAAATGCCACAGGCCATTGGGGCCGCGCCCGTCGTCTTCGTCGCTTTCGCCATGTCCTGCGGCGGGAGCATGGCACCCGTCGCGGTGACCGATCCGGAGCCTGTCGTGGAGGAGGAGGCGGCCCCGGACAACCCGCTTATTGCAAAGTTCGACACCCCGTTCGGGGTTCCACCGTTCGACCTCATCGAGGTCGAGCACTTCGAGCCGGCCTATGTGCGGGCCATGGAGGTCCACAAGGAGGAGATCGCGAGGATCGTCGGCGACGAGAGCGAGCCCACGTTCGAGAACACCATCGTGGCTCTCGACAGGAGCGGGCAGCTCCTCTCGAGCGTGGACTCGATCTTCCAGAACCTCAACTCCTCGACCACGAGCGACGAGATGCAGGACGTGGCCAAGAAGGTGGCGCCCCTGCTGGCCAAGCACGCTGACGACATCTACCTGGACGCCGCGCTGTTCGACAGGGTCGCGGCCGTGCACGATCGCAAGGCGACGCTGGGCCTCGACCCGGTCGCGGAGAGGCTCCTCGAGGAGACCTACAAGGACTTCGTGCGTGGCGGGGCCAACCTGCCCGAAGAGAAGATGGCGCGGTTCAGGGAGATCAACGAGGAGCTTTCGGTGATCACCCTGAAGTTCGGGGAGAACGTGCTCGCGGAGGCGGAGGCGTTCTCGCTCGTGGTGGAGGACGAGGCCGATCTGGCCGGGCTGCCCGCTGCCCAGGTCGCGGCCGCCGCGGCCCAGGCCGAAAAGAAGGGTTTGGCCGGCAAGTGGGTGTTCACGATCGACAAGTCGTGCCTCATCCCCTTCCTGCAGTTCTCGGACAAGCGGGAGCTGCGCCAGCGGATGTTCGAGGCCTACGTCGGGCAGGGGAGCCACGGCGACGCGCTGGACAACAACGAGCTCATCGAGAAGATCGTGGCGCTCAGGATCGAGCGGGCCGGACTTCTCGGCTATCCGACCCACGCCGACTTCGTGCTCGAGGAGAACATGGCCAAGACCCCCGGCGAGGTCTACGAGCTCCTCGACAAGCTCTGGAAGCCCGCCCTCGGCGTGGCGAAGAAGGAGAAAAAGGAGCTCTCGGCCCTGATGAAGAAGGACAAGGTGGGCTCCGATCTCGAGCCCTGGGACTGGTGGTACTACTCGGAGAAGCTGCGCGAAAAGAAATACGACCTGGAGGAAGAGGAGCTGCGGCCTTACTTCGAGCTGGAGAGCGTCCGCAAGGGGGCGTTCGACGTCGCGACCCGCCTCTACGGGATCGAGTTCGTGGAGAACCCGGACATCCCGCGCTATCACGAGGACGCGAGGGCGTTCGAGGTGCGCGAGGCGGACGGGACGCACATCGGCGTCTTCTACGTGGACTACTACACCCGCACCGGCACCAAGGAGGGCGGGGCGTGGATGAGCTCCTTCAGGGATCAGTGGGGAAAGGGCGACGGCAAGGTCACGCCGGTCATCACGAACAACTGCAACTTCCAGCGGCCGACCGGGGACGAGCCGTCGCTTCTGAGCCTCGAGGAGGTCCAGACGCTCTTCCACGAGTTCGGCCACGCCCTCCACGGCCTGCTCTCCGACAGCGAGTACCGCTCCCTCTCGGGGACGTCGGTCTCCAGGGACTTCGTCGAGCTGCCTTCGCAGATCATGGAGAACTGGGCCACGGATCCGGAGGTGCTCGCGCTCTACGCGAAACACTACGAGACCGGCGAGGCCATGCCCGCCGAGCTGATCGGGAAGATCGGCAAGTCCAGGCACTTCAACCAGGGCTTCGAGACGGTGGAGTACCTGGCCGCCTCGTACCTCGACATGGACTGGCACACCCTCGCGCAGGTGCCCCAGGTCGACCCCGTGGCGTTCGAGGATGCGTCCATGGACAGGATAGGCCTCATGCCCGAGATCGTCGTGCGCTACAAGAGCCCGTACTTTCGTCACGTCTTCGCCGGCGTGATCGGCTACTCGGCGGGCTACTACAGCTACGTCTGGGCGCAGGTGCTCGACGCGGACGCCTTCGCCTCCTTCAAGGCAAAGGGCATCTTCGACAAGGAGCGTGCCTCGGCCTTCAGGAACAACGTCCTCGCAGCGGGCAACACGGCCGACCCCATGGAGCTTTACGTGCGGTTCCGCGGCAAGGAGCCCACCATCGACGCGCTCATCGAGCGCAAGGGTTTCTAGCCCGGCCGGCGGCCGCCGGGTGGCCCCCCAACACGACGATGACGCGGTCCATGAAGCACCAATGAGGTTTCTGGAAGGGACAACCTCACAAGCGTGGATCCTTCGGGGTATTGGAGGAAGAACCGGATGCCGTCGACACCCACGCGGTAGCTTGAGCCCCCGGCGCACCGAGCAAGGCAAGCAGGAAGATCGAGTCTGGATTCAATCGTCTGAAGCGATCTCGCCCAAAAGCTTGGTAAATTTCTCGAGGTCGCTCCTGGCAAGCTCGAGCGTGGGCCTGAGTCGATCGACGAGCGTCGAGAGCCTTTGCGGATCGAAGTGGAAAGAGTAGATGTTCCGGACAACGTGCCGAAACCTCATGTACTCCAGCATGGCTGTCACGGTTTCATGATTCAGGACGGCCGGACGTATGCCCGGGACATCGGTAGCCATCTGCCTGAGTAGCTCCGAATGCCAGTCATCACCGGTCGGCACGGAGCGATCCGCGACTTGTGCAATACGCTGAAACACCCTCTCGATGCCGGAGTAGAAATCGTGCAGGTTAAGGGCGACGGAGTCGAGAAAGATGTCTTGCTGCTCCGTATTCGTCCTCGACCCCTGCATCGCCCGCTCCACTCTGGCGACGGCTTTCTCTATATCAGCCATCTCGGCACGGATGCGACCAGCGAGAAGCAGGTATGACTCCCTCATATCTCCATTCCCTCGCTCTCGATGGAGGCGAGCAATGAGCACGAGCACGAGTCCGAGAACACGAGTTGCACGTCGAACTCGCAATCCAGGTCCATTGCCTCGCCCATGGCCCGCATCGAGTCTTCGGCGCTGATCCCCCACGTGGCCACGTCGATATCCGATTGCAACGTGAACATCGACTCGTTCAGTAGCGAACCGAATGCCACGACACGTGTCGCTCCATACCGTGAGCGCAGGATACCGGCAAGTTGCCGTGCGACCTCCCACGCCCGAGCGTGGCGTCGAAGTGCGAGTTCGCGCTCTTGCCTCTCGCGTTCACGGAGCCCTTCTCGATACTGCTCGATGACGCCAGGATCATGTCGCGTAGCCATGCCAAAAGCGTATCATTTGCCAGAGACATCGACAACTCACCCATGTGCTCCTCGGCAGCCCCTTGACCAATCCGTCCCCTCGATCAACGTCTCCGATGGCCCACTTCGACCCCGACGACCTGGCGCCGGGTGGCCCACCTGGCCAACATGCACGACCTGGCCCACCTGGACCTGTTCTTCACCGGGGTGACGGACGTGGGGCTGGGGCACCTGTCCAGCCTGGGCAAGCTCTCCGGCCTGGTGCTCTGGGAGACGGAGGTCACGGAGGACGGGATGGCGTCGCTTTCGAAGATGCTGCCGTGCATCGTGTTCAACCCGATGCACTGACCACGGCACAGCGACCTGCATCACGCGCACGCATCCCGGCGGTAGGGATGAGGCCGCGCTTCGAGAGCGTCCGCGAGGAGAGGGACGGCGGCTACTCGGCCAGGGCGGCATCGATGGCGGTGCGGATCTCGGTGGACGTGGGGTTGACGCCGGTGGCCCAGCGGCCCAGCAGCCGGCCGTCGCGGCTGACGAGGAACTTCTCGAAGTTCCACAGCACCTGGCCCGCGCCTCCGGGCTGGGACTTGAGCCACGTGAAGATGGGGTGCTCTCCGGGCGGGTCGACGTTGATGATGTCGAAGACCAGGAAGTTGACGCCGTAGTACTCCTCGCAGGAGGCGCGCTGCTCCTCGGTTCCCGCCTGGTGCATGAACTGGTCGCAGTAGAAGCCCAGCACCTGGAAGCCCTGGTCGCCGTAGTCGTCCTGCAGCGTCACCAGGTCCCTAATCTGCGGCGTGTAGCCGCACAGCCGACGCGCTCATCGAGCGCAAGGGTTTCTAGCCCGGCCGGCGGCCGCGCGAAGCACGGGGACTCGAGGGTGATCGGCGTGACGGCAGCGCAACGAAGCCGGCGTCCTTGAAGTGCCGGTCTAAGGCGAAGGCGGCGTTGATACCGTGATTTCGCATGTGCATGAAGCTCGAGCAAGGGACGTCGGGAAGGCTATCGGCCGGCAGCCTTCTCGAGGCCGGGTCGCAGGCGGTCGAAGGCCGCCTCCAGCCTCCTCAGGACGCTTCCGTCCCTCTCACCCTGGTCCAGCGCCCGCTCCAGGTCCCGCGCCACGCCTGCCATCTGCTGGGCCCCCACGGCCTGGGCCGTCTCCTCGAGGCTCCTGAGCGCCAGGATGGACCCCGGGCCGTCACCCTGTGAGACGAGCCTCATCACCTTCTCGATGCCGGCCGGGATCTCGGTCATGGCCATCCTCGCCAGGTCGGCGTAGAGGGTCGCATCGCGGCCCATCCGGGCGAGCACCATGTCGCGATCGAGCACGTTCTCGACGGGCGCGATGGGCGCTTTCCTGGCAGCGGGCCTGGCAGCGTCCTTGCGCGTCCAGCGATCCACCACGGCCGAAAGCTCGGCGCCGTCCACCGGGCCGGACACGTAGTCGGACATGCCGCTCCGCTGGCAGGCCAGCCTGTCGTCGGCGTTGACTCGGGAGATGATGGCCAGAACCGGCAGTCCGGCGTGGGCGTCCGACGACGCGCGCAGGCGGGACGCCGCGCTGCCCATGGCCTCGTCCATCATGGGGACGTTCAGAAGGACGATGTCGTATCCGCCGTCCACGGCCAGCCTGTCCACGGCAGCCTGGACGTCGCCGACGATGGTGGTCTCGTGGCCCCGCGCCTCGAGGATGCGCGAGGAGATCGGAAGAGCGTC
>JBFYZU010000232.1:0-39152 GCA_041309365.1 Myxococcota bacterium | reverse complement strand
GTCACTGTCATGTCGCCAGCGCCCACCTGGACCACGGTCTCGAGGTGTTTCACCTTCTCGTACAGGGTGTCGCGGGCAAGGTTGCGGGCGAGCAAATCGCGCATCAGGAGGCCTAGCAGGCACATCGTCCTGGGATCATCGACGACCACGCGATCGGCGGGTGGTGTGCCCGGATATCTCGTGTTGCGCTGCATGTCTCATCGACCCCGTACCGCCAAGGTCAGTGGCATTCTCCGTGGTTTCTCCGGAGATTACCACATAGACTCTGATCATAGTAGTATCCTCGATTTCCTCGATCCATATTGGATTGACGATCCAGAGCCTGTCCTTACCCTGTCAATGTGCGTTTCGGATGCTATACTGTGGGCATCGAGCGGGTGACCTCACCCCGCCGCACGAGAAGGGAGATTGACATGTCGGCGCCATCATCGACTGTACGCTTCGTCATCGGTCTGGCATCGGTCATAGCCTCGTTGGGTTGCTGCGGGCAGCAGGAGCAGAAAGTCGCGGACCTCGAAACCGCGCTCGCGAAGATGCAGGAAGAGAACACGAAGCTCTCGACCGAGATCGAGAATGCAGAAAAGGGACTCGGTGAGCTGGAGGCCAAGCTCGATACCCAGGCTTCCGTCATCTTAGAGATGCAGAAGCGCGAGTTGCAGGCCCAGGAGAGACTGTCCACTCTCAAGGGAATGCTGCAGCGATTCAGGGGCATGATCGAGACGGGTCGGCTTCTCGTGAAGGTCCTTGAAGGGAAGATGGTTCTGGAGTTGCCCAGCGAGGTCCTTTTCGACTCGGGCAGCGCCGAGATCAGCGAGACCGGCAAGGCCACTCTCGCCGAGGTAGCGGAGGTGCTCAAGACCATTAAAGGCCGCGAGTTCCAGGTCGCGGGGCACACCGACAACAAGGCCATCTCGAAGGACAATCAGTATGCTACCAACTGGCACCTCTCCGCCGCCAGGGCAGTCGCTGTCGTCATCTTCCTCAAGGATGCAGGGGTGCCTCCCAGGCAGCTCTCGGCGGCAGGCTACGGCCCTTTCCGCCCGGTGGCATCGAACAAGAACAAGAAGGGACAGGCACGCAACCGCAGGATCGAGATCACCCTCATGCCCAACCTCGACGAGTTACCCGACCTGAGCGATCTGCAGGGCGAGATCGGCTCCGACACTGGTCATGAGGACTTCGAGGAGTCTTTGGCCCAGGAAGAGCAGGAGGTCCCGTAGCGCCTCATGGCAGTGCGTGAATTGTCTCATGCCTTTGACGAACGCGCCCTGATTTGTGTCCGTATGATCAGACCATCCGTCTAGACCACCCTGCCGATGGCGTTTATCGTCTCACGGCGTAGACTCTTGACGCACTCCTTGAGACCTTCCTGGTTTTCCGAGGGTGACGATGGACGACAGGTTGACAAAGATGTCCACGAGGGTCAGGGCTACAGCTAGCCAAATTCTGACGCAATGCCTCTGGCGCTCCGGGCCAGAGGCTGATGGTCTCCTCTCGGCAGAGACGAAACACGGGTCCTGGCATGGGGACCAGGGTCAAGGTCACCAAGTTCCTGAGGTGATCCTTGGTGGTTCCTGTTCACCGACATAAGCCAGGAGGTGGCATCATGTTGGCCTGTGATCTAAGATGCTCATCGAGATGTCGACACCATTGCCAGCGGTCGATCCCATGCCACCTGCGCCGGTCACTGCGCCGAAGAAGGACAGGACCGTGCTCATCGTCCTTGTGGCGGTTTTCGGGATGCTGCTCATGAGCGTGGCACCCGTGCTCATCGTCTTTTCTCTCTATGCCCTCATCGGCGGCGGTGTCCTCGGGTTCGCGGTCTTCATCAAGCCCGGCACCGTGCATGTGGTATGTCCCGTGGAGAGCACAGTCCAGGTCAAGCTCGACGGAAGTTCGCCCATGAGCCTCGATCCGGGCGAGCATGTGAAGCTGGACCTCGATCGCGGTGAGCACGTGATCGTCGTATCGGATGGAGCCTCCGGACGGAGCGTGACGCACAAGGTGGAAGTGAAGACGGGATTCTTCGATCAGGTGGCTCCCGCATCGGACGATCAGTGCTTCGTGACGCTCGACATGACCGACTTCAGCTATCCACTCTACAGGGCAAAAGGCACCGAGCCTCCCATGCCAGTTCTGTTCGATACCCATGACGAGCGCCTGCCGTTCGATCTACCGTCGAGCACCTACCTCGACATGGACGAGATGCCCGAGAACATCGAGTCGGGCTCGAGTGTCTACCTGATGCTAGACATTCCCTGTGGCAGGCTCTCCGGAACCGATGCGGAGATCCTCACCAATCTTGGGTTCTAGGTGCGCTGTCTTCCCATTCGATGATCCTAGTGTACCAAGGAGCAGCCGCAGCCTTCATCACCGCCCATTTCGGGGTTGACCGCACCCTCGGGATCCGCTCGAGCTTCGAACATGGCCGGAGAGCCATCGATGCCGCCCGCATCCGCCTCGAGACGATTGGCGCCGGCCGCCTCGCCCAGCGTCCAGACGGTGGAAGCGTTTCCATTCGCGTCCGTGAAGGACACGGCCGGGCTCACCGAACCCGCACCTGCCGTGATCGCGAAGTCGATGGTCACACCGGCAACTGGCATACCGTCCGTGTCGAGCACTCGAACTATGACAGGTTCGGGTAAAACCGTCCCAGTTACGCCGAACTGCCCGTCACCTCCCACCTTCTCGAGTGTCGAGGGCTCGCTGGGGGCCAGCACGGTGATGGGCCCTGCCTCGCCTCGCACGGAGCCGCTCACGGCCACCAGCGTCACGTAGCCCTCTCCCTGCAACACCATTTCGAACGACGTCTGTCCGCCGACGAAGGCCGGACTGACGGCGGGAACGGGAGTGGCGTCGCCAGGTTCGCAGGCGAGCATCACGGTTTCGTCGAATCCCGAGACCACGTTTCCATCGGCGTCGCGGGCCGATATGGTCGCGCTGAAAGGTATTCCAGACATCACGGTATAGGGCATGTACCCGAACCGGAAGCTCGCCAGAGGGCCGGGCGGCTGGTAGACGATCGCCAGGTCGTCGAGGATCGGGGCCACGATTCCGTCCTGCGTCGAGAGAACGGCCAGGACGGTCACCGAGCCCGTGTCCACGGGTAAAAGGGCGATGGATTCATCTACCTGGGTGGCACGCAAAGACTCATGGGGGCCAAGCGCCTCGCGCCATGCATCGCCAGCGCTGGTGAGCCAGGTGGCCCCGCCGTCCGAGCTCAGCAGGTACCGCACTTCCGTGCCAGGAGGCACTACCATGGCACCTTGCTCCTCGAATCCAACCCAGGCCACGACGCCGATGGAGGGTCTGAATGTTGGAGTGGTGACAATTCCGGTTGCCTCCGTATCGTAGCGCGTCTCTACGTCCGGGTCCCAGGTGAACCGCAGATCGCGGTCAGGCCCCCTGAAAAAGCGCATGGGCCATACGTTGGTCTCGTCGTCACCCGTGGTACGTTCGGCAACCACGTGAACCGGCATGTCGCAAGAGAGCCGGGACGGTGCGGGAATACTGGCACCCGAGGTGGTCGTTCCGAAATAGAGCTTCTTGGCATAGGGAGGCGCCAGGATATCCGCGGCCACGGACGTGGTCGTGGCCGCATCGGTAAGAGTACATCGCGTGCCGGGGTAGGGTGCGCTCACCGAAAGATACTGTGCATCGAAAGGGATGCGGTGTTCGGTGCCGAGCATCCTCGTGGGTAGAAAAACCTGCATCTCGCCGCCATCGCTGTCGGCATAGGAGATGGCCGCGACGGGGGCAGAGGCCAGAATGCGCACCGCAGGTCCATCACCGTGAACTCCGGAAATCGCCAGGGAATAGGTCCCCAGAGAATCGAGCGTGAATGTTTCCTCTGTACCGTCGCTCGAGTATGCAGTTGCCGTCGTTCCGTCGACCAGCGCGGTCACGATGGTAGTGCCCGTGCTGGAGCCCGTCAGATCGGTCCCCGTGGGTGGCAGGATCACGAAGTCGTAGTAGTCTGGGGTCGCGGCGTTGTACCCGTGCTTGGAAACGATCACTGGCTCATCCGAGCTCACGAGCACTGCTTCCGCATCCGGCACCTCTACCTCCACGCTCGTGGACGAGCCTGCCGCAACCGTGCACGACGAGAGCACTCCCGCGCGCCCGGTGAACGTCACCGAGGCCGGAGCGCCAGCGGAGATCACGGTGAACCGTTCCGTGTGGCGCGGCGTTGGCAGCAAGAACTCCTTGCCCTGCATGAAAAGCGGCGCAGCCGCGTCTCCGTACGACGAGCTGAAGGCCGCGAACACTGGGCCGGTGCTCTGGATCCTGTCCTCAGCCACCAACGTGCCAGCCGGCAGGATGACCGTCTCGCCCGCGTCGATGGTTGTGAGGACACCTGGAGCGATGATGGTGTTGGAGTCGACGAAGCTGATGATGGCGAGATCATCGTTTGCTGCCGCGTGCGCGTCCGCGGGGAGATAGAACCCCTGGGGCGACGTGTGGGTGTAGGCGGCTTCCCGGTCGCCCGGCAGTGCATCCGACCCGAAGTACAGGTGGAAGCTGGAGAATCCCGCCGGGATAAAGCCCGGTGCGACCACTCGCATATCCCCCTCGCGCCCGATGCGATTCCAGTAGTCCAGAGACCACGGGCTCGACACGATCCCGGTTGGGCTCACGAGGCAAATGTCCTCCCCATGAGGCAGCGTCTGCTCGAAGAGCTCCGGCGCGGCCCCGTCCAGAATCAGGGTGAATCGCACGTCGGAGATGGTCGCGAAAGACTGGACCGTCAGTAGCTTGCGCATGCTGTAGGAATCATCCCACCAGGCAGGGTCTCCGCACGTGCCGAGCGTCGCCACGCCCCCATCGATGGAGGCCGCATCCAGCGCCACGTACTCACCCTCCTGGTCCGGTCCGGCCGCCGCGAAATCGAGCAGTGTCTCGTCGGCAGCGGAATCGACCGGGACCGTGCACGCCAGTGCGAGCGCAGTGAGCCCGAGCAGACGGTTCAGCCGATGATATCGCATTGCACGTCCTCGATGCTGGCAGTGTTGTTGTCCTCGTTGCACTCGTTGTTCGCGCCTGGTGCGGCGCATGCGCCGTCCACGTCGTCAACGCAGGCGGTCACGTCGGCGCTGTCCGGATGCGAGGGCACGCCCGCCCACGAGCACGTCACGAGCTCGCACTCGTCCGGATCGAGGGTCGTCGACGTCACGGGAAGGTCGGTACATTCGATGGCCGTGCCAGATGACGGGACGCCCTCGTAGAAGCGGACCTCGATGCCGGTTCCCACCCGGAGGTCGCCCTCGTTGCACACCCTCACCGTCATGTCCACGTGGTCCGTGCAGGGCGTGGTATCCACGCCTACGAATTCGATGGTCAGGTCCGGTGCCAAGAAGGGCGAGAAGTCGGGCATGTTCTGGCGGTAGTTGTTGTAGACGAACCAGTTATCCTGCTCCACAAGTGGGATGGTGCCGTCCTCATCGATGTTGGTGATATGGTATGCATGCTGGTTCCAGATGCGCCTCGTGGGAACCCAGGTGTCTCCCGCATCGCCCCAGACCTCGATACCGGGATCATCCCCGCCGTACCGGTTCTCGATGAACACGATCTCCGCGTTCCCGTCGTCGTCGACGTCCGCGATGACCGGGTACTCCAGCCTCGTGTGAGAGAAGTTGTCCGCCTCGAACAAAATGGCGCCGTCCGTGCCGCTGAAGATGCGGAAGTCCGTTTCGTCGTTGTAGACGACCTCTGCCATGCCGTCACCTTCGAAGTCGAAAACTGACGAGCCAGTGGCGCGCGACGACTCGTCATTGTTCTGGACGATCCAGCGGATACCCAAGTCCTCGCAATCCGCGGGCAGTGGGTCCATGCAGTCCAGATCCACGACGACGTAGTAGTTGGCCGCGGCCACTCCGATCTCCGGTCTCGTGTCGCCGTCGAAGTCGGCGATGGTGGGTGGGCCACCCTCGTTGTGGCCCGTGTACCCAGACTCCCTTGGGATGGGGATCATGGTCTTGAGCGTTCCGTCGTGCTCAAGCACGAAAACCCGCTCCGCCACGACGATGACGATCTCGGCGTACGGATCCGAGTCGAAGTCGCCTATGGCGTTGTAACCGTCGCAAGGCAGGCCGCAGCTGCCCTGGCAGGTCCCAATCGATGTGCCGTAGTCATAGGTCCACTCAAGCCAACCGTCCGCCTCGTACAGCGTGTTTCCCGCCACGATCTCGGGTGCGCCGTCCAGATCGACGTCGGCCACCACGCTGATGGGTCCCAGAAATGCGTTAAAACCTCGCCCCCCAAGGCCTCGCCACCTCACCGCGCCAGTATAGCCGTCCAGTACCACCCTGCCGACGATGACCTCGGCGATGCCGTCAGCGTCCAGATCGGCGAGGGTGGGTTGCAGCGCAACGCATGTGTCCGCCAGAGTGTCACGGTCCGGGTACTCAGAGCGCCACTTGACTGTGCCGTCGTTCTCGAACGCCACGACCCCGTCGTATCCCCTGGCCGCCACGATCTCGGGCAGGTTGTCGCCGTCGATATCGCCCACGGCAGGCGCGCTGGAGTTGTCCAGCAAGGGGTCGGTCACCGTGAAGTGCTCCTGCATGTGTCCGTCTGTGCCGCAGCGTCCGCTGATGACCCGTAGCACGCCCAGGCCGTTGCAGCACCCGTCATTGACGTAGTCGTAGGTCACCACCACGACGTCGGGCACGTCCTCGAGGTCCACGAGGGTGTCGCCGTTGTCATCCGTGATGTTGGCGACTGCAGGCGTAGCAACTACGTCTATCTTCGTGGGCTCCACATCGCTGGAGTTCCACTTGCACTCCATCCGAGGCGTAAACTCACCCACGGGAGGCATGTACATGCAGAGTTCCTCGACGACATCGACCTCACCCTCCTCATCAGGCGGCGCGTCTGTCGCATCCGCTACGTCCGCTGCGTCCATGTCCGTGTCGCTGGCCGAGTCGGATACAGCGTCGAGTTCCGTGGCGCTGTCCTCCGGAGGCACGTCCGTGCTATCCAGCAATGCCATGTCGATGCCCGAGTCCTGTGCCGCGTCTGGTGGGTAGGCGCAGACTCCCTCGATACAGCCCAGGTTGGCCGCGCACTCGAGGACGCTTTCGCATTCCTCCCCTGGGCCTTTTGCCCCCGTCTGACCGGACTTGCCAGCGCCGCACCCGATTCCCAGGCCAACCAGCATGATCATCACGATGGCTCGCGTCATTCTCTTCACCCCGTTCACCCGATTCTATTATCCCTGCCGACTGTTTGCCAGTGTTTCCTCGGTGACGGGTGCGTTCGGGCTGATGAGGCCAGGAGCCCCGGTTGATCTTGCATGCCCGTTGTTGGATGATAATAGGGGTCGAACATGCTCGTCTTTCAGGGGGAGAGCCGTGGGGAACGCACCGAACAAGGGCAGGTCATCGCCTCCATTCGTCTACGAGATAGATGAGGCGCATGGACTCGTGCGGGTGACCGGAGAAGGCCCCGTTACCCTCACGGATACCATCCATCACATCGAGTTCATGCACTCCCATCCCATGTACCGGCAGGGGATGGACAACCTCATCGATCTCACGAACGCCACCATGAAGGGAGATTACCAGATAGCACGTCAGCTGTACCTCTTCGTCAGGTCGGTACGGCATGCCTATGGTCACTGTCGTTGGGCCTTTGTAGTGCCACGAGACGTTAGCTACGGGCTCGTGCGCATGTTTGCCTCGATGTCGGAGAGCCTCCCCATCAGGATAGAGCCATTTCGAACAATCGAGGAGGCGGAGGTATGGCTCTCGAAGTGTCCGGAGGTGTAGCAATGGGCCGGTGTTTCATCTAATCTCGCCACCCATGCTACGCTTGCTGGTACTCATGGTAGCCGGTTTCTGCGCCGGGTGTCCGGGGCGTTTCGCGGAGGAGAGGCCGGGTGCCTCACTGCCCGGGTCCGACACCTCGACCACAGCCGACGGAGTGACCGATGGCCTGGGCCAAGATGAGATTCGCCCGACGGTCGAGGTCGCTCCGCTCGCCGGAGGTGTGCTGCGGCTCGACGACGAAACCCACCGCACCTTCTGGTCCTCGCCCGAGGATGACGTACCCGAATCCAGGGTGGACAACCGGCACTACGTGCACACCAACGAACAGAGGCATCACCTGTTCTTTCCGTACATGGACTGCAAAGGCGGCGGTTACCTGGGCGTGGGTTCGGATCAGAACTATACGATGTTGGCCCGCTGCCGTGCGGACTTCGCCTGGATCCTGGATTACGACGAGATCGTCGTACTTTTGCACGCGATCAACAGGGCCTTCATCCTCGAGTCCGACACTCCATTGGTGTTCGTCGAAAAATGGCAGCCACAGTCCGAACAGACCTCCCTGGCCATCATTCGAGAGCACGAGGCCGATAACCCCCGTCTCGGCGAGATCGAGCAGGTCTACACCAAGTACCGCAGAAAGCTATTCGAGCATTTCGAGCGACTTGCAGGCCGAAAGCACAAGGGGAAGCCGTCAACCTGGCTGGCGGACGAGGGTGATTACGCCTACGTGCGTGGCATGTTCGAGGCCGGACGTATAAGGCCCATGATGGGAAACCTGCTTGCGGATCGGGCCGTGGCCGGCATCGGCGAGGCCTCTCGAGCGCTCGGCATTCCAGTGCGTGTCATCTACCTGACCAACGTGGAGGAGCTCGTGCATTACAACGGTGCCATGCGCGCGAGCTTCAGGTCCCTGCCAGTGGACGAGAGGTCCGTGGTCCTTCGGACCCTGGCTTACACCAACGGCTACGAGATCGCCGACAACAAGTGGCACTACAACATCCAGTCTGCCAAGGATTTCCAGGAGAGACTCTCCACCAAGTCGATCAGGGTGCAGGTGTTCATGTACTCCCGCAAGGAGACGGGTATCAAGGGTGTGTCCACCCTGGGCCTGTGATGTCGTGACCTTCGGTGCTCGGCAGGCACAACAACATGTTGGAGGCCGGTGTCGAACTCACCGCGGTTCTTGGGGAAGTCGGACGATGCCATGGTGCCGGCCGGTGCGACGCTGTTGCGTCTCCAGCATTTCTGCTGCACGCCATCTACGGCGAGGGAAGACCATCCCCATGGCGAAGGATCACGACCTCGATGTCGGCCGATGGCACGTCCGCGCACACTGCCACGTCGTCCGTGCGCAGCACCAGGCTGCCCACCACCACGTAGTAGCCGGGACCGCAGGCGAGGAGACCCTCGTTTCCGTCGAACACGTCGATGAGATCGCCCGTGGCGTCGCAGGCCGCGCGCAACGCGTGCCTGGCCCACAGTATGCAGCCCGTGCCATCGGGCACGGACTCGCATGTCCCCTGGAGGATATCGAGCGTGACGGCTCCTCTGGCATCGGGTAGGATCGATTCCCAGTTCGAGCGCAGCGCGTACACGAGAAGTGTTCCATCCCTGGTCACCGATAGCTCCGTCGTGCGAGGCCCTGCTCCCATGACGGTGTGATCGTAGGTCACATCCACGATGTCTCCCATGTGCAGGTCCACGTCCGCGCCGGGGGGGAGCGGTAGCCTGAACGTGGCCTCGTCGTGAAGGGTGGAGAACTCCGTGAAGTCGAGAGTGAGAACGAAGATGCCGGGCTCCACGTCGGGGTTATAACCGAGGCCCGTGATTCGCCCACGCGATCCGATGAAAATGCTCGTGGAACTGCCTGGCCCCGAGAACGACGCGCTGGCGTCAGTAGCCGGTGTGCAGAAGTCCAGATCGGGACCGGTACCGAGCGTGGCCTTGCCGCTGCAAGAAACGAGAGCAATCGCAGCCATCGACATGGTGATTCTCATTCTCACAGGCTAGCACCGTCCGACCTTACGGCGTAACCCCCCGGGGGGTTGCCCGGAAAACCGTTGGGGATCGATATCTTGGACCTTGCATGGTGCTGCGGTACAATACCGAGACCCATGGGGCCGTGGACGCCATATGCGCTCGTCCTGTTCGTCAGCTTCGCAGCGAACCTGATCCTGGGCAGCGTGATCCTGAGCATCGACAGCAAGAACCCCGTCAACCGCGTGTACGCGGCCCTGACGTTCTCGCTGTCGTACTGGGGGCTGACCCAGGCCACCACGCAGATCTCGCCAACGGTGGAGACGGCGGAGCTGATATTCAGGATCTCTGCGCCCGGTTGGTGCATGCTGCCGGCCCTGTATATGCACTTCATTCTTGTTTTCATCGACAGGTTCACGAGGCGCAGGGTCAAGGTCCTTGTCGTGGCCCTGTACGCGGTATGCGCCTTGTTGGCCTCCTTGCAGTGGGTAGACGGGCTCATGTGCACGGGCATGAAGGTGCTGCCCTGGGGCTACTCCGACATGCCAGGACCCGTGTACAGGTTCGTGTTCGAGCCCTTCTTCATCGGCTGCTTCGTGGTGGGCATCGGCACCCTCGTGTGGGCCTCGCGCCAGATGGTGAGCCACGATCGCAAGGCGCGGGCCTTTCTCGTGCTTCTCGGGATGTTCTTCCCGCTCGTGGGTGGCACCATCACGAACATGATCCTGCCAAGCCTGGACGTCTACGTGGTGGAGCTGGCCGTGCCGCTGACGACCATCAACGCTGCCATCATCGCGTTCGCCATGTGGCGCTACAAGTTTCTCGCCATCACCGTGGAGTATGCGGCCTCCACCATCATCGCCACGATGGGCGACTCTCTGCTTGTTATCGGACCGGCCGGACGCATACGTCTGGTGAACCCTGCGGCCCTGCAGATCCTCGGCTATGCCTCCGACGAGCTCATCGGCAAGCACGTCGATGAGATCCTGCGCGGATGCCTCTTCGACGATGCCTTGCGCGAGCGCATCGTGAGGGAGCAGACCGCCAAGGTGGAGGCCGAGCTCCTCACGCGCAATGGCACCCCCATCGCGGTGAGCATGTCGGTCTCCTTGCTCGAGGGCCGCAAGAATCGCATCGCGGGATACGTGTGCGTGGCCAAGGACATCCGTGAGACCAAGAAGCTCATCGGCGATATCGACGATGCACGGCGCGAGCTCGAGAAGATCGCCGTCACAGACCCGCTCACCGGCCTGCACAACCGCCGCTATCTCATGTTCAAGCTCAAGGAGGAGCTCCTGCGCTCGAAGCGCTATGATCGTCCGTTCTCGGTCGTCATCCTCGACCTCGATGGATTCAAGGCGGTCAACGACGACCACGGCCACGAGGAAGGTGACCGGCTCCTGACCATGGTGGCTGCGGCTCTTCGCGAGGAGGCTCGCGAAACCGACACCGTGGCGCGCTTCGGCGGGGACGAGTTCGTCGTCGTGCTGAGCGAGACCTCCGCCGAGGGGGCCATGCTGGTGACGGCGCGCATCAAGAAGAGACTCACTCGCGACTTTCCCGGGAAGTACTCTGCGGTCACGGCATCATACGGCATCTCCACCTTCGATCCCTCGGATCCCCACCCAGATCAGGACAGCCTGCTGCGCATGGCAGACTGGGCCTTGCTGCGCGCAAAACGCGAGGGCAAGGACCGCATCGTGGCATCCCGGGCATAGCGACCACCGTCCATATTCGACCAGGTTATCAACGACGTTCGACAATTGTCGAACGGTAACGATCTCATTCGTGGCATTTCTCGTGGCGAACGACTCCTGCCAGTGGGTGAGCCTCGATGGCTTCGAAGACGATGCCGGGCAGGTCGATGTCCTGGATGCCGGGTCCGAGGTGGATGTGGACGAAGCGGGGAGCACTGCCGTCTATTCGCTGACCTACACGCCCTTGGATTGTGACGAGTACAAGGTGCAAATGACGACCGAAGGGCACGTGTCTGTCCATGGCTGCTGCGGCAAGTAGCCCTGGCACGATGCGGGTCGTTTTCGCGTGCCCGCAAGTCTGTCCTGTTGTATGCATATTGGCTCGTGTCCGTGTCTGGCACGAGGACACGCATGTGAGACTGCATGCCCATCGCACTTGTCATCGCCCTGTACCTCGTCTTCCCGGCGTTGGTGATCTGGCTCTGCTACCGCTTTCCGAGCGTCAACAAGGTGGGCCCGGTGGTCCTCTGCTACGTGGCTGGCATAGCCCTGGGGAACGTGGATGTGCTGCCAGAGGGTGCGGACGGCGTGCAGGAGACAATGTCGGAGGTGAGCGTTGCGCTGGCGCTGCCGCTGCTCCTCTTCTCCATGGACGTGCGCAGGTGGCTGAGGCTCGCCAGGACGGCCCTCTTGTCCATGCTGCTCGCCGTGATCTCCGTGTCAGTGGTCACGTTGCTGGGCTTCTTCATGGTACGCCACATGGTTTCCGACGCATGGAAGGTGGCAGGCATGCTCGCCGGCCTGTACACCGGTGGCACTCCCAACCTGGCAGCGCTCAAGGCCGCGCTTAACGTCGAACCAACCCAGTTCATCGTGGTTCACACCTACGACACGGTCGTTTCCATCATCTACATCATCTTCTGCGTGACAGTGGCGCAGCGCGTCTTCTCGACTTTCTTGCCGGTGTTCTTGGCGTCTCCTTGTGGCGATGGTGCAGAAAACAGCGAAAAGACCGAGGACATCCGTGCATATGCCGATCTGGTGAGGGGCCGAACCATATTATCTCTCTCGGGGGGGCTCGTGCTATCGGCCGGCATCGTGGCCTGCTCGGTGCTCATCTCGGGGCTCGTGCCCGAGGGATCGGCAACCACGGTCACGATCCTCTGCATCACGAGCCTGGCCATCATCGCCTCCATGGTGGGTCCCGTGCGTCGCATTGCCCGGACTTTTCAGTTGGGCATGTACATCATCTACGTTTTCTGCTTCGTGGTGGGGTCCATGGCAAGCGCCAGCCTTCTCGTGAACGTCGATTTCGGGGTGCTCGTCTACATCGCGTTTTGCATCGTGGGAGGCATGGGGCTGCACGCGCTTCTGTGCTGGCCGTTCGGGATCGACGTGGACACCTTCATCATCACAAACGTTTCTGCCATCTGCTCGCCGCCCTTCGTGCCCGTGGTGGCCGGGGCGCTCGGAAACCGCGCCATCGTGCTCTCGGGCCTGACCACAGGGATCATCGGATACGCCATAGGCAACTACCTCGGCATCGGAATCGCCTACCTGCTCAGGGCCATGACAGGTTGACCCTACAGGACAGCCGCGGGAGAAAATGCGCATGTCACGAACGAGAGCAAAAATCCCCGATAAGGGCCGCGACCGGGCCGAGGTGCTCGCCGCTCTCGACAGGTTCAAGGTGGATGACCCGGACTACCGCCGGCTGCGCACCTTCAGTCTCGTGTACTGGCTAGGTGAAGAGCATACTCGTTTCCTGGAGCAGGCCCATGCTCGCTTCTTCTCCGCCAACGGACTCAACCCAATGGCCTTCAAGAGCCTGAAGCGCATGGAGACCGAGGTGGTGGACATGACCGCCGCCATGCTTCACGGTGACTCCTCGGTAGTGGGCACAATGACCGCGGGCGGTACCGAGAGCTGCATGCTCGCAGTCAAGACCTACCGCGACCTGGCACGCGCCCGCCGTCCCTGGTTGCGAAACCCCGAGATGGTCATCCCCCGTACGGCACATGTGGCATGGGAAAAAGGAGCGTCCTACTTCGACGTGAAGGCCGTGCACGCACCCCTCGATGGTGACCAGCGACTGGACGTGCGTGCCGTGCGCAGGCTGGTGAACCGCAGGACCGTCATGATCCTGGGCTCCGCGCCCGAGTACCCGCACGGCATGGTGGATCCCATCGAGGAACTGTCCGACATCGCCTTGAAGCGCAATATCCCGCTGCACGTGGACTCGTGCGTGGGCAGCTTCATGTTGCCCTTCATCGAAAAACTGGGCCACCGGGTGCCCCGATGGGACTTCAGGGTTCCCGGGGTGACATCCATCTCCGCGGATGTGCACAAGTATGGCTTCGGCGCAAAGGGCGCGTCGGTGGTGCTGTACCGCAACATCGATCTCATGGCTCACCAGATGTTCGTGTACGCCGACTGGCCGGGAGGTCTGTTCGGGTCAGCCGGCATGCTCGGGACCCGCCCGGGAGGGGCAGTGTCCGCAGCCTGGGCCGCACTCCAGGCCATCGGCATGGATGGGTATCTCGATAATGCCCGCCGTACCATGGATGCCACGCGCGCCATCGCCGACGCGGTGCATTCCATCGGAGACATGCGGATCGTGGGTCAGCCGCACATGAGCCTGCTGTCCTTCTGCTCCACCTCGGATGGCCTGAGCATCTATGCCGTGGGAGACCAGATGCAGGCGCGAGGCTGGCACATCGACAGGCTGCAGATGCCACAGGCCCTGCACCTGATGGTGACACCGCTTCACGCCGATGTGCTCGACGACTTCGTGAACGATCTTCGCGAGTCCGTTGCGCACGTGCGCCTGCATCCCGAGCTGGCACGCCATGGTGGCGCTGCCATGTACGGTATGGCCTCCACCATCCCGGTACGCGGCCTGGTGCGACGCTCCCTTCTCGCCATGATGAAGGACATGTACGGCCCCGACGCCCGCATACCCGGCGACGGGCCGGACGACCATCAAAAACCCGACACGGTCAACCGCATCGCCACCCGTGCCATCGACGTTTACTCCCGCCTGCGCAGACGCTTCCGGTAGGGGGCGATTGCCTTGTCGGGACATCGCCTATGCCTTGAACATGGTTGGATCCATGAAGCCGGCCACATCACTGTCAGGCGCCAAGGCCCCCGTCCGGCTTGCGCTCTCAGAAGAAGACGACGCCTCCGGTCTGCACCCCGGTGTAGATGTCGCCCTCGACGTGCGATTCCATGCCCACGAAGAAGTCCAGGGAGGCGTCCTGGTCCACATCGTCGAGAGGCACGATGGCACCGCCGAAGGCGTCGCCCGTCATGGGGGTAGGCGCGGTCAACAGGGTGGGGGTCTCCTCGAACCCGTCGCCGTCGGGAGTAGTGGCGAACACGGCCACCGCACCCGTCGAGGTCAGCGTCCCGGACGCGTCGCCGTACTTCATTCCCACGAGGAGAGCACCTCGATTCTCGCCGAGGTAGTCGGGTGCGAAGGCCAGCGATCCGCCGAAGCCTGTGTCGATGGAACTGCCGGGCGGGACGAGGACTTGCAGGGGAGGTTGTTCCTCGAAACCCTCGAAGCCGGCTGCCCAGACGAGCACGGCGCCTGTGGCTGGCAATCCCCAGTCCGGTGCGCCAACCGCCAGAAATGTGCCCCCCGGCGTGGTGAACGCGATGACAGAGCTGCCTACCTGGAACTGACCGTCGGGAACGGGAAACACGCCGTATGAAGGCCCCGCGCTCCAGTCGTCACCGCCTGCGAACACGAGAACGCCCCCGGTGTGCGGGCCAGGTACGGTGTCGCCCTTCACGAGCCCCCACCCGCCGATGGCCAGGTCATCGAACCCGTCACCGTCCAGGTCTGCCCAAAGAGAAGCGGAGCCGAAGTACTGCTGGTTTGCAACTAGAGTCGGGTACAGGGAAGCATCGTGCAGCGATGGCAGCCCTGTCGCCGATCCGTGAAAGATGGCCACCATGCCCGTGTCGTCGGGCCCCGCGTTCTGGCCCGAGGCCACGAGGTCATCGAAGTCGTCACCGTCGAGATCTGCGCACAGCACGGTTTGTCCCAGCACGTCGGATGATGCCCGGATGTCCGTGCCGAGCATGTGATAGGTGTATTCACCGGGATCGATCCCTGACTCACCGCCCCAGAACACGACGACCCGTCCGCAGTTCGTCGTGGGAAGCTCGGAATGGAGGTGGTTGCCAATGGCAAGGTCCATGTTGCCGTCCCCATCGAAGTCGCACGGACCGGAGATGGCCCACCCGAACCCGCCACCTTCGGATCCGTCGGGTGGCTGGAGCACGAGAGACGCTTCTTCCACCGTCCCGGGGAATGCTCCGTTGTCGAAGACGTACACGCGTCCCGCGGGGTGGGGGGCTCCGGTACCGTCGGAGATGTCCGCGTAGTGGGCGCCGATGGCGAAGGAGCCAAGAGATGCTCCTGTCACGCCTCCCACCACCTTGCCGGAGACGCCGAAGAAGCCTCCCTGGCCTAGAAGCACATTGCCGGAAGGTTCGAGGGAGTCTTCCACGTAGACGTCCGAGGCATCCTCATCGTCGAGCGGATCGAGGGTGACGTCCACAAAGTCCTCATTGCCGTCCGATGCGTCCGGCACGTCGTCCGAGGCTGCATCGGATCCCGGGGCGCCGCTCTGGCAGGCCTCCGTGACGAGCGTGAGCACGATGAGTGCTGTTGCCGTGCATCCTGTTGATTTCATGGGTTATACCGGTTCTTTCTCGGATGCATCTATCTGGATGATATCATCATGGGGCCCCGAGATCATCTGCCGGGGGTGTCAGCGTGCGCGCCGGCCAGGACCAACACCCACGCCGGATGCTCGAACCATAGCGACTCGCGGCTGCGGAGCCATGAAAGGTAACTCCTCCGCGCGTTTCTCGAATGATGTGGATGCCCCCATAACCATTGCGACCGAATTGCGCCGGAACGGTTTTGAGATTAGATTTCAATTCGGGTGCATCCTGTAGTATCTCTGACTGCACCTTATGATCGAGGGAGGAACGACATGCGTAAAACAGCAATCGTGAACCGGGTGGCCCTCCTGACCGCCCTGGCTGCCGTCTGGGGATGCGGAGGCAGCCTCAAGGCCAACGGGGAGGCGGATGCGACAGGAGACACCGGAGCCCCGGACGGAATGGACGTGACCATCGATGGCACGGACATCGTGGAGGAGGACGGTCCCGTGGGCTGCACGGACGACTCGGAGTGTGACGATGGTGATCCGTGCAACGGGGAGGAGACCTGTGGCAGCGGGGGCGTGTGCGAGGATGGCATTGCCCTGGCCGACGACACGGATTGCATCGAGAACGGCGTCGAGGGCACGTGCGTGGCCGGCGAGTGCGTGCCTCTGACCTGCGGCGACGGTGCGCTCGACGAAGGCGAGGAGTGCGACGACGCCAACATCGATGAAACCGACGGGTGCGAGACGACCTGCGAGTTCTCCTGCCACGAGGACGCCGAGTGCAACGACGACAATGTCTGTACGGACGACTCCTGCTCGGAAGGTGGCAACGGACAGGTCTGCGACTTCGTGGACAACGATGCCCCTTGCGAGGACGGCGACGAGTGCACCGGCCCGGACGTATGCTCGGAAGGCTCCTGCACCCCTGGCCCCGGACTGTGCGGGTGCGACACGGACGCAGACTGCGAGGTTTACGAGGACGAAGACCTGTGCAACGGCACCCTCGTGTGCGATACGAGCACTGGCAACTGCAACCTGGACCCCGCCACCGTGGTGGAATGCACCCCCTCGGAGGTCCTGTGCTCCGAGAACGTGTGCGATCCAGCCACCGGAGACTGCGGTCCGGTGCCCGCGGACGTGGACACGCCCTGCGAGTCGGACGGGAATGCATGCACGACGGACATGTGTGACGGCGACGGTGTCTGTGAGCACGCTGCCTTGTCCTGCGCCGACACGAACCCCTGCACGAACGACTCCTGCGACCCGGCGTCAGGGTGCGTGCACGAGACGATCCCAGACTGCTGTACAACGGATATAGAGTGCTCGGACCTCGACGAGTGCACCATGGATACGTGCACGGACAGCTCCTGCACCCACGCACCCGTGGATTGCGGCGACTCGAGCCTCTGCACCATCGACACGTGCGATCCCTCGACGGGGTGCGTGTACACGCCGGAGAGCTGCGATGATCACAACGACTGCACGGGCGATTTCTGTGACGCCGTCCACGGTTGCCTGCACTCCTACCTCACGGGATCCTGCGAGGACGGCGACCCATGCACCGGGCCGGACTCGTGCAACGACACGGGAACCTGCGTCCCGGGCCCGGATCTGCCCGTGTGGTACGCGGACGCGGACGGGGACGGGTTTGGCGATCCCGGCGTGACGGCATGCGCGGCCGCCGAGCCGGCAGGGTACGCTGGCAACGCGGAAGACTGCTGCGACTCCGAAGCCGATGCGAACCCGGACCAGACCACTTACTTCGCGGATCCATTCACCTGCGTCGGCTCGACCACGCCGTCCTGGGACTACAACTGTGGCGGCGCCGATTATCTCCGCTGGCCTGATTACGGCGGTTGCAACTGGTGGATCACGAGCTGCAACTACGACCCGGGCTGGAGCAGGGCAGGGTATCCCGATCCGCCCATCCCGGACTGCGGCGAGACGGGCTCCTTCATCACGGGTTGCAACGCCTCCTGCGGCCCGGTCTATGCTCCCCGCCGTCAGGAGTGCATCTGACTTACCGATCGACCTGGCGACCGTCACGGATGAACGACGGGCACAAGTACCACATGCCCTGACCTCGGCTCGCTGCGCTGACCACCCTTCCTGTCGAGAAAGTGGCAAGAGCGTGGTGATGTCCGGCCGGGCTATGGGACCAGGACAGGATGCCCCCCCTGAAAATCAAGGCGCGTATTCGACTTCTCGTGGTCGCCGGAGATGTGGTGGCATCATTCCCCGCACATCTCCCCCTCGGCGAGTGGGGTGCCCGATATCTCGAGGTGATAGTCGCCCGCATCGCCCGAGCCCAGTCCGTCCACGACAATCCAGTACGTGCCGGGCTCTGGGCAGTCCAGCCAGATCTCGGACTGAGGCTCGATGCCCCATGCGTCGTCGTTGCAGTCGATGGTGTAGGCGGAGCATGTACAGGTCAAGGCATAGAGGGTCGTGTCGAAGCTCGACCAGATGGTGGATGCCCGGACGTCCCTGAATCTGCCGTCTAGGACCAGCTCGTAAACGTGCTCGGGCGCCTCGGGGCTTCCCTCGGAGCAGGTTGCCATCATGGAACCTGTGATCGCCGGATCCGTCGCGCCGTCCACCGACCACGAATAATGCGTCGTATCGAGCGTGATCGTGCCCTGTGCCTCCCAGCACGGTGCGCATGTTTCGCCGGCTCCCATGGCCGTGGCCGTCACCGCGAGGTCGTAGGAATCGCCGGCTCCAGGGTTCGTGTTGTCCGCGAATACGTAGTAAGTACCGGCTGGCAAGCACCCTGTGTCCAGGGTTGTGCCAGGTCCCCAGTCGGAGACACAAGCCACGTCGCAGCTGTCGCACATGTCGTGGCGCACGTAGATCGTCACAGGCTCCGTGGTCCCGGTCATGGTGATGCTCACGTTCGAGGCGTCGAAGTCCAGGGTCAGCGCGTACACCTCCTCGGGACCCCAGCCTCCGCACCTCCCGTTGAACGACCCTGTCAGGCCGGCCGTGCTGGAGGAGGCGCTGAAAGTCGGGCTCGCCGCGGTGAGTGTACCCGTGCGTGTCCCTATGATGTCCGAGACGGACTGAGTGGCGATGGTCAGATCGTAATCACCGCCCCCGGCGCCCGGGTACTCCGTATCGACGAACAGCACGTACGCACCTGCGTCCAGACAACCGGTGTTCATGGTCGTGTTGCCCATGCCATTCACGCAAACCACCTCGGTGTCAGGGTCGCATGCGCCCGTGCGCAAGTGCAGGGCGGGGTAGAAGACCCCGTCCACGCTCACGTTCATGTTGATCACGGGATGGGCCAGGTCGATCGTCCATGCCTGCTCAGGCCCATCTGCCCAGCAGTTCAAGCTCGACGTGCCGTTGGGCGCTTCCCACTCGACGTACCCGCTGCCGGCGAAGCCAGGGCTCGTGGAGTCGATATCGATCTGCCTGGCCGGATCATGGAGGGTGTGTCCCTCGACGTTCAGCGAGAACGTGCCCAGATCAGTCGGGGTCACAGCGTCCAGCCACACGTAGTAGAATCCAGGCTCCAGGCACCCGGTCTGGATGAAGGAGTTCGTGAGGTAGTAGTCCTCGTTGTCGTTGCATGCCAGTTCCTCGCCCTCGCACGCGCCTGGCCCTCCGCGCATGTGAAGCACGCTGTCGAAGTCCAGGTCCGATGTCCATGCCGAAAGGGAAATCAGCTGGGTGTCGACGAAGACCTCGTAGAGCTGCTCGTGCCCGCGGTACCCGCCGCAGGTCCCCACCTGCGCCGTCGGGTCCGTCGTGGCCAGCGTGCCCGTGAAGGTGTGGGTCGTGGTCGTCGTGCCCAGCGTCGTGCTCCCGGTCACGTTGCATACGTTTCCTAACCTGCAATCGTCGCACCCGTCCAGCGGGTCTGCATTGCCGTCCTCGCACTTTTCCCCCTCTGACTCGTCCACGTAGCCGTCGCCGCAGGTGGAGGTTGCGCACGCCTCCGAGAGGCAGATCATATGGTCGCCGCAAACCGTGCCATCGACCAGCGCAGTGCCGTCCGTGCAACCCGTGCCATCCACGCACGTTTCATCGCCGTTACAGGGCTCGTCGTCGTCGCAGACCGAGTGATCGAGTGATGCCAGCACCACGTCGCGCGTCTCGTCGCAGCTCTCCAGGGTGCAATCGATGCCGTCGTCCAGCACTGGAGACGTGCCGTCCACGCATCCGGTGACCTCGTCGCATGTTTCGACGCCGTTGCAGAATGCACCGTCGTCGCACAGGTCGTCCTGGGCTAGGTGAACGACCTCATCGGCCGCCTCGTCGCAGTAATCCACGGTGCAGTCCACGCCGTCGTCCACCGCTTCGGGCGTACCCGGTCTGCAGCCAGCGATGGCGTCGCATGTCTCGACGCCGTTGCAGAATGCACCGTCGTCGCATAGGGTGTCGTCGGGCGTGTTGATGGGCGCACCTGTCTCCGGGTCGCACTCGTCCAGCGTGCACGCCACGTGGTCGTCGCAGGGGATGGGGCTCTCCCAGCTCATGTCGGCCGCGTCGTTGTCAGCGTCAGGATCCTTGTTCTCCTTGTCGCAGCCGCAGGTCAGCGTCATCAACGCGGCGAACGTCAGGGCTTTGCGAAGATAGATACTCATGTCGCTCCTCCGTCGTCCGGCATCGGGCCATCCACCGGATTCGGAATGCGATAGTAGTATCCCGGGTTCACGAGCACAAGCAGCCAGGAAACTGGTGCTGCGACCTTCCAAAGAATTTCGGGATTCAGAACCAGTGGAACTCGCTGCCGTCGAAGAGGAGCAGATGCTCCTCTCCGCAGTCCAAAGTTACATGGTCCGGGTCACGCACTGCAACGAAGAGCTCTTCCGGGCCGTTGCCCCAGATGGAAGAGATCCTGGGGGCCGACGTGCAGTCGAAGATGCCGTCCTCCCTCTCGAAGACGGTGCGCGGCCAGTGAAGGAGGACAGTGAAGCCAGTTCCGTCCCACCTGACCAGGGTGGAGGTGTTGTGGAAGAAGAGCGTCCCTTCTGCTCCCCAGAACTCCACCACTTGCTGTGCCTGGCACGGATCGGAAGGATCGGCCGGATCGGGCCACTCCACGGGTGACCACGTGGTGCCGTCGAAGCGGATCAGTCCGGAGGCTCCCGAGGCCCACACATCGTTTGCGGCCAGGCCCCAGATGTCGATGAGGTCGTCGAGGGTGTGCGTGTCGTGCACGCGCCAGTCCTCGTCCTCGAGAGACACCACGGTGCCTTCCGGGCCGGCACAGAAGATGGTCTCCTCGTCGGCCCAGATGGAGTACACGGTGTAGGGCGTGTAGGCCGCCGGGTAGGGGCCCCAGGATGTTCCATTCCAGTAGACCACTCGATCGGTGGCGATGGCGTATGCGAGGTCGTCGCGGATCACGAACATGTCGGTGATCTGGGACCCGCCGGGCAGGGCACAGGACTCGATCCCGTCGGCGATGACGCTCAGGGCGCACTCGACACCGCGGCCCTTGAAGAAGAGCGGGCCGGACGGGATGCCCACCATCCAGGAGTCGACCATCTCCGTGGGATCGTCCTCTGGCCTGTCCCACAGCAGATTCCAGCCGTCGCCCGCATTGCAAAAGATGGCGACGCGGCCCTCGCAGTGAACGGACGGACAGCCCACGGTGGCTGCCCCCTCGTCCGTGTAGTAGTATGGGCCGAACACGTAAACGGCGGTCTCGTCGCTCCAGACGTCGAACGATTGCAGGGTGGCCGGCGCCGTGGAGCACCATGGCTCGGTGACGTCTCCGAATCCGGGATCGCCCATGTTATCGATGGAGGGATCCCATGGTGCGTCCGTGGTGGCCGTCGTTGCGTCCTCGTCGCCGGTGATTCCTATGCCGCTCTGGCAGGAGCAGCCGGCCAGGACCATCGCAGCGAAGATCGGTATCATGTGGTGTACGCGCATCATGCTCACTGTCCTTTCTCGGTGCAGGCGGACTCGACCTTGGACAGCTCGGCCTCCATGGCCGGCCCGTTCGACTTGGGGCCGATGGCGCTGGCGTGCGCCATGGCAGCAGGGCAGTCCGACAGGGAGAAGGCGTAGAGCTTGGCCAGGGCCACGTGCGCCCGGACGGCCTGCACACCGTCCGGGTAGTGGTCCAGATACTCCTCGTAAAGGTTCCGGGCCCTGGCATGATCGCCCAGCCGGACCTGGATGATGGCGGCCAGGTAGAGGGCCTCGTCGAGGTAGGCCCCCTCGGGAAAGCGGATCAGGTACTCGTCGATGATCTCGGCCGCGCGGGCGGGATCGCCGAGCTGCTTGAGGTGGATCTGCGCCGCCCTGAGCAGGGCACGCTCGGCCTCCTTTCCTTCGGCGCCTGCCGAGGCGGCCATGTACTGGCCCGCGGCCTCGGTCCACTGGCTCGCCTGCTTGTATGCGTCCGCGGCTGCAAGCAAGAAAGGGGCGTCCTTGCGACCCGATCCTTCCGTCTCGACCAGGCCGACGGCCAGGCTCACGTCGTCGTTTGCCAGGGCCTTGCGGATGCGGGCCACCAGATCGTCATGCCTGTGTGGAGGAGGCGGGAGCATGGCCACGGGAGGCTCGTCGTCACCGGGAGGCGTGAGAGCGTCGAGCCGCCCCACGATCGCGGAGTCGGGGATGCCTGGAGTCGGGCTCCAGAGGTGCGTGTCCATGGCCATGGCGCGCGGCAGCTCGAAGGTGCGCCCGTCGCGCGCGCGCACGACCTTGGCCGAGCCATCGACAACGGCGATGCGCTGGATGCTGTCGTCGTGGGCCTCCACGGTGTAGACGCTCGCTTCGCCGGTCACCCTGGCGTTGGGTGCATGGATGACGAGCTGCGGATCGTGGGCGGTTTGCACCGCCAGTGCGCCTCTGGCCAGGTGGACACCTGGTGGGGCAGGGACGTCGAGCACGAGCCTGCTCTGCGGGCCCAGCACCAGCGTGTGTATCGTGCCGAGCTCGATTCCAGCGTACGCGCCTTCTCCAGTCTCAAGCACGTCGCCTGCCAGCAGGGCTTGACCGGGCTCGGGTTCTCTTCCCGTACCGTTGCGAACGAGGGTAGTACCTATCGTGACCAGCACCAAACGGCCCATTCGTGGCACTCCGGCCGGCGGGCTGGCAATGCGACCGGCGATGACAGTGGTGCTCTCGGGAGGCTGCCCGGAGGCCCGTCGCGTGCGGTCCACGACGAGAAGCACGGCGCCTGCAACGAGCGCCAAAGCCAGGGCCAGCGCCGTGACCCTGATGATGGAGACTCGTCTCCTGGGCAGGGGCGTGACCGGCGTGCGCTCGAGCATCTCTTGCAGGTAATCGCCGATGTGATCGTGCTCCTTCATGTGCCACTCTTTCTGGCATCGAGCCACTCTCTCAGCACGGGGTCTTGCCGGGCCTTCCTGTGGATGGCTTCTCGGGCCCGGGTGATGCGCTTGCGCACGGCCGCCTCGGACAGCCCCTCGACGCCTGCGATCTCGGCCACCGGCATGCCGTCGACGTGGTAGAGAAGATACGGGATGCGCAACCCGGGCTTGATGCGCTCGAGGATGGAAACGAGCCTTCGGACCCGGTCACGATCGTCCGTCCTGGATTCGGGCGATGGGTCGAGTGTGGGCCAGATCCGTCCCTGGTAAAACAGGAGCTCGATGATGGCCTCGCGCCGCTGGCGCCTCATCACGTCGCGGGCGGCGTTCATGGCGATGCTCAGGGCGAACGCTTCGATGGTGCCTTCGCCGCGGAACATGCCCTGCTTTGCGATGAACGTCTCGAACGCGGTGTTGACCACGTCCTGGACCCACGGTTGCTGCCCGAACATGCGCAGCATGCGCGTCCTCATCCTTTCGTAGATGCCGGAGTGGTCCGGCCTGCCGCCGGCTGAGGTTTTATCGCCACTCATGGAACACTGACGTCCTGGCTCGTGCGGAGTGGACGAAAAAGTGATGCGGTCGCTCACCTGGCCGCTCAGAACGAGAACGTGATGCCCGCGGCAAGGTCGAGCCTGAGCTGGGCCAGGCTGAAGACCCTGCGCGTGGTCATGTTCTCGACGATCTCGAAGTACTCGTAATTGAAGAGGTTCTCGATGCTAAAAGCCGCATTGAGGGCCAGAAACCCCGTCAGCGCCACGCGCACCTCGATCCCTGCCCACATGGCTGCATTGAGCCTTCTGTGCGTCTCTGTGCCGAGGGCCCTGACCTCGGACTCCGATATCCCCAGGTGGAAGCCGATGCGCGGGGCCAGGCTCACCCTGGCCGCCGGCCTGAACCCGTAGCCCAGGCCCATGCCCACGAGGTACTGGGCGTTCTCGATGCGCACGTTCGTGCCGCTCGTGGTGGTTCCGAGCTCCATCTCGATCGGAGCGGAGATGGCCGCATCGACGAACAGCTCCAGCCTCGCCACCAGCACGACCCCGAGCGAGAGGCCCAGAGCGTGGTACCAGTGTTTCTCCGTCGGGTAGCCGATCAGTGCATAGCCGGCCTCGGCCCTGATCCAGCCCATGTACATGACACCAGGCCCTGAAGTGTGGGCTCCTCCCTCTGTCTCGCTGCCCGGATCCGACGCATGGGGCAAGAGGGGAGGCTCCTTGGCAGGTTCGTCAGGAGGTGATGGTGCAGGTGGAGGCATGCCCTGTGCGGGGGCGTTTTCCTCGATGCCCGGGAGGTCCAGGAAAAACGCCGCCGCCAGGATCGAGCGCAGCCTGAACGCGGCATCGGCCGTGTCGAGGGTTCCCTGTGCCTCGTGGGCGATCGGGATGGAGCTGCGCGTCTGCACCGAGCCGGGCGTGTACACCTCGAGAGAAGGGCCTCCGGGCGTCAGTGCGATCCACGCGCCGCACGACACCTCGCCCGCGGCGGTGGCTTCCATGATGGGCGCTGGCACGTCGCCTGCGGCCATTTCCACGGGTTGTTCACCGGGAACGACGCCCATGTCGAGGCCGTCCATCTCCTGCTCGACGGCCTCGACGAGGGCTGTGCACGTGGCGCCGTTGCCGAGCAGCGCCTCGTTGCACAGAAGGAGCAGTTCGCCCGGCGACGTGGCGCTGGCTGGGCTCGCGAACGCGATCAGTGCGATGGCGGCGATGATGGCCCTGGCCATGATGCACGTATGATAACAAGGATATCGCCGGGTCATAACCCCCCCGGGATCATCATGTCCTTCAAGTGCTGCAGTGGGCGTGGTCCAGTTCGCAGTCCGAGAGGGCCGGAGCGAGCCGTGTGCAGCCGTCGCCTTCACAGTCTCCCGGGCACGCCATGAGAAGCTGGCACCCGGCTCCGTTCCAGAACCATCCCAGAGGCCCAGGGTCATCACAGGTCGAAAGAAGATGCACGTCCATGGGGTCGCAGACGTCTGGGGCGCCTGGCACGCAGCGCAACCTGTAGAGGTGCACCTGCTCCCAGGGCAGGGGTGACGAGGCCGGGTAGTGGGAGATGCCCAAAAACAGGAGGTCCGATGTCGCGGCGATGGAAGGGCCTCCGTAGCCCGAGTTCCTGTCGTTGTACACCACGATGCGTGGCTCGCGAGGCACGCCTTTTTCGTCGAGGTGCAGGACGAATGCGTGCTCTGGCTCTGGGTAGGAGCCACGGTGCCACGACAGGGCCCAGCCGTCCGGCACGGCCACGAGGTCGGGGAACGCGGCGCCCGCGCCGTCTTGCTCGACGTTGAGCGGGTCTGCGACCAGATCGCCTCTCACGTCGATGAGGACGAGCCTGAGCCCGCGAAGCCCCCGCTCTCCCGACAGGCAGGCCAACCCCAGCACCTCGCCGGCCAGGGCCATGTCGCAGTACGAGGCGCCGGGCCAGTCGATGCTCAATGAGTGGGTGAGCTCTCCGGAGTCGTCGACATCGTACAGCTGGACGATGTCGCCCTGAGGCTGTGCCACCATGAACCGGTCGCCCGTAAAGATGAGGTCCGCTTGCAGGCCGGGGTAGATCGCCTCGTGCAGATCCGTGTGGTCGCCAACGGCGTGACCCGTGCCGTCCAGCATCTGCACTCTCGAGTCCACCATCCACTCGCCCGCCACTTCCCGCTCGTGTCTCCATGCCACGAGGAAATTCCCATTGCCGTACTCGATGCCAACGCAGGAGCCGCCCTCGAAGTCGATGTCCACCATGGGACCCACGGGCGAGCCATCGGCCTCAAGCAGACGGAACGCTGTTCTGCCCACCATTGCCGGATCCGAGTACCAGCACATGCCCAGCCGCGAGCCCGTCCACGAGGCCTCGCCCCATCCATGCGACTCCTCGCCCACGAGCATCGTGGGGGTGTTGGCGGACAGGTCGGGCTCGGCGCTGGTATGGCTCACGTAGGAGTGCGGGATGCTGCCTCCCGACTCGAACATCAACACCCCCACATGAGATCCAGTCCAATACACGCGAGGTGCGTCCGTCTCGTGGTCCGTGGGTGCCACGAGCTGCCGGGATCCCTCGATCTCGAACATGCAGGCCGTGTCGGGCATGATCGTGTCGGTCGAGGCGTCCGTGTCCGTGGCCGGATCGAGGGGCGTGTCCGGTGTGCTCGAAGTATCCTCGGAAACGGCCGTGAGGGCGTATGACGAGAAGCAGCCCGACGCCAGGATGGCGCAGGCGACCGTGGTCAGGGTTCTCATGTGATGCTCCGGATGCACGTGTGTGACTCGAGGTGACGTGCATGCAATACGCGGGCCAGGGATGCTCCCTGTCAGAAGCCTTCCACCCGGTATCCGAACCTCTGTAATGCTTCCACCATCTCTCGCGGGTCGTGTGGCATCATGTACAAGGTCTCCTCGTACGCCCCGCTTGAGTAGTCCACCCATATGCAGGTCAGGCCCAGAATGTTGGGCCGGCGATAGATGCGACGGATAGCCTTGCGCGGGAGGTCGTAGTCGGTGCGCAGCGAGGGAGATCCCGAGAGCAGGTGGCCAACGAACACGTGGATGCAATCGCGAGTGATCGTGAGCTTGGCCGGTGTTGCCACGAGCCCGAAATCCACCGTTGCGGAGTAGCTCTCCTCTTTCGGGACGCCCGTCATGTCCACGCGCAAGATACACGATGTCGCGCCCGAGGCAAGACCCATGATGGGGGATGGCACGAGCCCCCCGTGGTTTGGTCAGTGGATCGGGTTGATGACGACCTGTGGGAGCACACGCAAGAGCGATGCCATGCCGTCCTCGGTCACGTCCGTCTGCGAGATGACCAGCCCTTCGAGTTTCTTCAAGCCCGAGATGTGGGCCAGGCCCACGTCGGTCACGCCAGTGAGCATCAGGTCGAGGTGCTCGAGATCCTCGAGGTTTGCCAGGTGCTCCAGCCCGGCGTCGGTGATGTCCGTCAGCGCCAGGTCCAGGACCTCGAGCCTGGTGAGACCGGACAGGTGCACCAGGCCCTCGTCGGTGACTCCCGTCATGGGGATCTCGAGCACCCGAAGCTCGACGAGGCCTGCCACGTGCATGAGGCCTTCGTCTGTGATGTTGGTCATTCCTAGATTCAGGACGCGCAGGTCCACGAGCCCGGCCAGCGCCTTCATCCCGGTGTCCGTGATGGAAGTGAGCCAGAGATCCAGTCGGCGGAGCCCGGTGAGGCCAGCCAGGTGGACGATGCCCTTGTCCGAGACCATCGTGTAGTGCAGGTTGAGGGTCCGCATCCCCTCGTGGGCGGAGATGTGTGCGAGCCCCCAGTCCGTGATGGCCGTCTTGCGCAGGTCCAGCTCCACGATGCCCGGCACCGTTCCCAGCGCCTCGAGCGTGGCGTCGCCTGCGGCGTCGAGCTTGATGTGCAGCTGGTCCTGTTCGAGACCGGCGAGGCACCTTCCGAGCATTTCGTCCTGAGGCTCGTTGCCGGTGATCGTGAGGGCTAGCTCGTCGGGCGCCAGCTCGGCCAGGGCTTCTGCCACCTTTTGGTCGCACATGAGCTCGGGCCCTGTCGCGATGGAGAGCACCGGATGGCTCCACTCTTCGATGGCTGCCACCGCTTCCATCCGGTCGGCGTCCACCAGGTCGAGGGCGGCCTCGCGGCCGTTCACGGACATGATGCGTCCCTGCCATGATACGCTGTGCTCTCCCGCATCGAACTCCTTGTTCTCGGATCCCGGGACGAGAGTGAGCACTGCATCGAGCAGGACCGAGACATGGTCACAGGAATCCTCCTGCGGCTCTCCGGCTGCTGGCTGCGCAGTTTCGTGGTGCACCTTGGTTGGGTGATGGTCGGTGGAGCCTGTCGCGCACGCGCTCGTGGCGAGCGCACACAGGACGAGCAGGGTGAACGACTTGGCGCTCTGTACGGGCAAAAGCCTCCACTCCGGTGGACACATTTGCCCGAAGATCGGCGCGTCCGTCAAGGTATGGAGACTAGAAGGTCCACGTGGCCAGAAGATGGGTCGAGTCCGATTCCATGGCCAGGGTGACTCCGGGCATGAACGAGGCGACCTTATTGTTGAGCTTCAGCGCGAGCATACGCTGAGTGATGCCCGCTCCCAGCGTGATGATTCCCGGAAGGAGCACTGCAGCTGAGACTCCGGTGAGGATTGCGTTGGTGCGGATCTTACCCTTGGCCTCTTCGATGCACTCGATGCACTGCGAGTCACGAGCCTGCTCCTGCCACTTCACGAAAGTCACCCACGAGACGATGCTGGTGACCGTGAGGGCCAGACCGCCGGCGCTCAGCAGGCCGCCGATGGCCATCAACGCGGTGCTTCGCTTGTGGAGTGAGTCGTACTGGTCGTCGAGGTGAGCGATCAGGGCGCTCTCGGCGTTCATCAAGGGCGGCGTCGAGACATGCAGAGGCTTGGCAAGACCCACGGGCTTGGGCTTTGCGTACACGTGTGGCTGCACCATGGGCCCAGGCGCCTGTTCCACGGGCGCAAGGGCAGGTGCAAGCGAAGCGGTAGCTGGATCTGGCATGACCTTCGCGGTGAGCTTGGCCGAGGCGGCGAGCAAACCGGAAGTATCCGTGCTGGCCGCTGCCGTGGCGCTCTCGGCCGTGGACACGGTCCACACGTCCATTCGTATGTGCAACCCGTTTCCGGATTGTTCAATGACCGTGAGAAGGACGTACGCTGCGCCCGTGTCCTTGCCCACTGCCAGGGCCTGGGCAGCGGTGCAGGTGCCGGGGCAATGGGATGCGACCGAGGAGGCCACCTTCGAGGCGGGTTGCGGTGTGAATCCGAGCTTCGCGGCCTTCGAGGCGATGGTCTCCTGCACGATCACCGTGGTGGCGCTGGTGACACCCTGGGCGCTCACGGGGATGATGGCCACTCCTGGCTCGGACGCTCGCGCCGGCGTGCTGGTTAAGATCGTCGCAACCGTTACGGCCGTCACCATCATCCTCGACCAATATGTGCCGTCTGGCTTCATCTGCACATCCATATGGTGCAAAAACTGTGCCCCACAAGGACCCATCCTGTAACCTGTTGATATATTAGTGTATTCGATGGGTATATGTCCTACTGATCAATGGTTGGACCATCTGGGGCCGGCACATGGTGTGCCACAATGTGGCCTCACTCTGGCATTCACGGCTCACCCCTGGTCCTTTCGCGCAAGATTGCTGCCTCGCAGGGATTGGTGTCCATCCATGGACCCAGGGTTTAATAATTCTCGATGTCGGGGGATCTCACCACACGGGCCTGCCACCCTGCTCGTGGGCCACGAGCTGCATCGTGTGTCTGGCACTGAACACGACTCCGGGGATGCCACCACCCGGCTCCACCCACTGGCCTGTCATGTAGAAGTTGCCGAGACCTGGCAGGGTGCGACCCATGCGCAGCCCGAAAGTGGCCGTGCTCGGCCTCCATCCCTCGTAGGCACCCCGCCAGTTCATGGTGTAGCGCTCCATGGTCAATGGTGTTGCCACGTCCTGGACGCGAACCTGGGAAGAAAATCCAGGGTGCCGCTGCTCGAGCCTCTCGACGACCTGCTCTGCGATGCCGTGCTTCAGGTCGCGATACGCTTCGCGGTCCTCGATGAGCCTTGCCCACGGATCGTAGTCGGTCTCGATTCCCACACGCACAACGCTGTGGCCAGCCGGCGCCGCCATGCCGCCGGTCGAGTGGTGCACGTTGAGGTGTTTCACGGTGCGGCCGAATATCTGCATGGGCCTCACCGGGAAGTACAGGCTCTCCGGCTCGCCGCTCATGTCGCGCTCGACGCCGAGCTGCACCATGACCAGCGGGTTGAACACGGGCAGACTGCGATAACGCTCGTGGATCCCATCGTCTGCGAATCGACCTTCGAGAAGGTCGAAGATCAGGGAACGTCCGTCTCCGGCTCCCACGACCACGTCGGCGAGATGCTCTGTCCCGTCCTCGAGCCTTACACCCCTGGCCCGGCCCTCTCTGACCAGGATGCGGGCGACGCGGCTCGAGAGCCTGAGATCGCCTCCCGCCTGTCTGTATTCGTCGGCGACGGCATCGGCGATGGCCTGCGCTCCGCCCGCGGGCCGGCCCACGTGGCCCGCCGTGAACCACCCCAGAGACGAGAACATGGCCAGCACCGGGAAATCCACGATGGGGTAGATCCTCAGGAATGCATCGCCCAGGTCGCGGCTCTCGAACTCGCGGGTCCATTCCACCAGCGGTACCTTCCAGTACTTGACGAAGTGGCGCCACACGGGGCGCAGGGACACCATGGAACGCAGGCCTTCGCGGACACGCTTGATCTCGACGCTGGAGTCCAGCCTGGGACGGAAACGGGCGAAGTCGGTCAGGATGGATACGAAGCGCCTGATGACCACACCATCGCGAGGTGCGATGGTGGCCATCTGCCCTGCAAGATCGTCCACGTCTCGTGGGAAGTGAAGCCTGCGGCCCCTGTCGTCCTCGACGCAGTGAAATTCGCTCATCGGGACGAAATCCACCCTGGGCACGATCCCCACCTCGCGGTACAGCTCGTGAAACGGGCTGTCCGGGTGCGAGCCGATGACCATTCGGATGCCCACATCCATGGTGTACGGGCCGCGCTTCCAGGACGTGCACACGCCTCCGGGCCTTTCGTGGAGCTCGAACACGGTGGATTCGAACCCGGAGCGCTGTGCGTAGACTCCCGCGCTCAGGCCGGCCAGCCCGCCGCCCACGATGATCGCGCGCTTCGTCCTGCTTCTGGAGAAGATCACCATCCACTCCTTGCGGTCAACATAGCAGAACGCTTCGATGGGGTCACGACCACCGGCTCTTGCTCCTGACGTACACCGGTTGCGATGGCGGCTCGCTGGACCTGCCCGAAAGGCTGATTTTCCCCCGGGTTGATGTATGGTCGAGGCACATGTGGGAAGCACTCACCTGGGTCTATCTCGCCAACGCAACCATGCTCGTCGTGCATGAGATCGACTCGGCATACTGGAAGGAATGGAGGCTTTTCGGGTTGCCTGGAGGCATCTCGCTCTTCCTGGTCGTCCACGTGCCTCTGGTGGGGCTGGTGCTATGGGGGCTTCTCGAGGTGCGGGCGCAGTCCACGGCAGGGGTCGTCTTCTCGCTGGCGCTGGCGGCAGCAGGGATGCTCGCGTTCACGACCCACGCCATCTTCATCCTCAAGGGCCACCGGGAGTTCAACGCACCCGTGTCCGTGGCCGTTCTCTTGGGAACGCTTCTCTCATCTCTCGTGCAGGCCACACTGGCCACCTACGTGATCTTCGCCTGACCAAGAGGTGAAGGGCCTGCCTCATACGGACCTTGTCGCCGCAGCTATGGCTGTTGGAGGCTGTGGCCTCATCGCTTATGATGACTCTGCGAGGCTCGCGTGGCGGACATCCGCGATGACTGGCACGAAGGGAGGATGGACGAAGTGCAGTACGCGTATTCACAGATGAGCGATAGGGTCGTCAGGTCCGAGATCCGCGAGATACTCAAGCTCACGCGAAGGCCGGGCATCATCTCCTTCGCCGGTGGTCTGCCCGACTCGTCGCTGTTTCCCATCGAGGACATCGTGGCCATCACCACGAAGCTGCTGCGCGAGAAAGGCTACCTGGCGCTGCAGTACGGGCCCACGGACGGCGAGGCCGAGTTCAAGCAGGCCATGATAGACTTTGCGGCCCATCACGGTGAGGCGGTGCTTCCCGAGCAGCTCACGGTCACGTCGTCGTCGCAACAGGGCCTGGATCTGCTGAGCATGCTCTTCATCGATCCCGGGTCGGCCGTGGTGCTCGAGCTGCCTTCCTACCTGGGGTCCATCCAGGCGTTTCGCAGGAGCGGCGCCGACATGCACGGCGTGCGCATGGACGATGGCGGCATGATCATGGAGGAGCTCGAGTCGACGGTGGACCGGCTCGAGAAGGATGGGAACAGACCGCGCTTCATCTACGTGATCCCCGACTTCCAGAATCCCACGGGTCTCACCATGCCGATCGAACGGCGTCACCGTCTCATCGAGATCGCTGGCCGCAGGTCCATTCCCCTGGTGGAGGACTCACCCTACCGCGAGATCGTGTTCGAGGGAGAGAAGCTGCCAAGCCTCTGGACCCTGGCCAAGGGCAAGGGCGTGATCACGCTCAAGACGCTGTCGAAGATGCTCTTTCCCGGCATGCGCATCGGCTGGATGTACGGGGAGAAGCCGCTCATCGAGAAGGTCATCGGCCTCAAGCAATCCGTGGACCTGTGCACGCCTTCCTTCAACCAGCTCATCGTGGCGGAGTACTTCGGCACGGGCAAGATGGACGAGTCGCTCCGCAAGGCAGTGGACCTCTACCGGCCAAAGGCTGCGGCCATGATCGCTGCCATGAAGGAGCACTTCCCGCCCGAGGTGAGCTACTCCAGCCCCACGGGCGGGATGTTCCTCTGGGTCGTGCTTCCCGAGGGCATGGACTCAAAAGTGCTGTTCATGGACGCCATCGAGCGAGAGGTGGCCTACATCATAGGACAGCCGTTCCACTGCGACGGATCGGGCATGAACACCCTGCGCTTGAATTATTCCTTCCCTTCCATGGAGCAGATCCACGAGGGCATTCGCCGCCTGGCCAGCGCCATCCGCGCCGGCATGTAGGAGAGGGTCGCTCTTTGTTCCCCGACAGCAGCGATATCGGTACGTCAGGGAAGATAACGGTCACGGCCGCGCTCGGTGGGCTTGGCGCTCTTACTTGTCCTTCTTGCTCTTTTTCTTGTTCTTCTTGCCGGCTGGCTCGTCCTTGTCCTTGCCTTTGCCCTTGGCAGAAGTGGCGCCTTTCTCCTTCTCGTACCACCACGCATCGCGGCCTCCTTCCACGAAGGTCAGCGGATCCGCCTCGCCCCTGAGAGTGCGGCCCTTGTGCACGAACTTGCCGTCCGCGACCTCCATCTTCCACGTACCGTAGGGTTTGCCGTCGACCTTCATCTCCAGCGTGTAGCCGCCGTCCGTGGCCAGAAGGTCCTTCGCCTTGAAGTACTCTCCTCCAGATGTCTTCACGGGTGGGTTGACCAGGTCCATGGCCACACGCGTCCACACCCGAGGCAGGTTGTGGCTGGTGTTCTCCCTGGAGACGCACATGAGCTTGCCGTCCTTGTCGCGCGTGACCGCGAGCTCGAGGTCGTGGTACTTCGTGGCCTCGTCGTGCTGCCTGTGCCTGAGCCATATCTTCCACGTGAGGTTCTGCTCCGGATCCGCGTTGTACATGTACATGTAGCCCCAGTCGCTCCATGCGCCTTCCAGGAAGTACAGCTCGCCGCCCAGGAAGGGATCATCGGGCTTGGAGATGCTCACGCTGAAGGGGAACGTGAAGAACTGCTTGCCCTCCACGAAGAAGTCCAGCACGTAGTCGCCTGCCGTCTTGAGGTCAACCTGGCTGTAGACGACCTCCCCGGCGGGCAGCGGCCTGATGCGCGAGTCGAGGCTCAGGAGCGAGTACGGCTTCTTGACCAGCTCCTCGGTCCAGTCCCACTCGTAAAGGCCCGTGCCGTCCGCCTTGCTCAGCCGGATGGTGCCCTTGGCACCCTCAGGAATGAAGACTCCCTGGAGCTGGTTGCCGATGGAGAACTGCCCCATCTCTGCAACGAAATCGACGTTCTCGAGCAGCGTCGAGAACATGATGCCGGGTCCGTACTCCACGGCATCCACCTGCCTCGTCGGCTGTCCGCTCAGGAGTATCCCCAGGGATACCACACAGATCCCCGGAACTTGGCGAGCTCTCATTTTCCTGCCTCCTCTGCTCGGTACCCTCTATCCTATAGACCGGTCCCTGAGACGATTCCAGCCCCGATTCTCTTCAACGTATGCGCGCGATCTGCCCCGGAATATCGGGGCTCAGGGGACGTACTCGTAGGCACCCACGTCCGGGGTCTCGTCTCGAGGCAGTCCCTCCATGTCGTCGGCCGGAGCGCCATCGGGGTTGCCAGCGTCGATGGCTGGGGCACCTGGGGCGAGATGCAGGTCGAGGCCGAGAAAATCCACGAAGAACAAATCCACGTCAGCGGCCGTGATCTCGATGTCGTGGTCGCCTCCGGTCTGGTCGAGGGTCGTGATGTTGTTGCGCACCAGGTTGTTCTCGCCGTCGATGCTGATCCACGTGTGCTCCGGCCAGTCCTCGGACCCGGCAGGCAGCCCCGGCAGGTCGGTTCCTCCGATGATGGTGTTGTTGACGATCATGGAGTCGTGGGTGTCGGCCCACCGGATCCCGTGGTAGTGGTCGGTCTTGCACACGTTGTTGTAGATGCGGATGTTGCGCTTGGGCCCGTCCTCGAACGCGCTGAGGCACTGCGTCGCACCGTACATGTCAGGTGCCAGCTCGGCAGGGTAGCGGTTCACGAACACGTTGTAGGCGATCTCGATGTCCGTGCTCGTGTCGGGGTCCGCGCCCATGTGCCCCTGGAAGAAGTCGTCGTGGTGTCCGTCGCCCAGCTTGACCGAGTCGTAGATCGCGTTGCCCAGGAACTTGTTGTGGTAGCCGCCCGTGGCGATGCCATCCAGGCTGAAGAACTCCACCGTGTTGTTCAGCACGTTGATGTTCGTTCCGAAGATGCTCATGGCCTGGCTCACCTTGTAGAGGTGGTTGCACCTCACCGTGACGCTGTCCGGGTCGTGCAGAAGCCACACGCCGGTCGATGCGTGGTCCACGTAGTCCTGCACGGTCACCAGCTCGCCCGAGGTCATGTAGTTGTTCACGATCTCCACGTGGTGGCACGGACCCTGCCAGTCGTGATCCTCCGCGCGCACCATGGTCCCTGCCGTGTCGTTTACAAACGTGAGCCCGTCGATGCGCCAGTAGGCGCTGCCCCTGAAGTGGACGGACCGGATCACCGGCGTGCGCAGCACCTGGGCGCGGATGGTGACCCATCCGGTGTTGTAGCAGCCGCTGATGTCCAGGTCCTGGTCGTGGCCTTCGGTTCCCACGAGCACGATGGTGTCGCCACCTTTGACCGGCGCGCTCGCGTGCCGCGGCACGCCATCCAGGTCCGTGCAGTCGACCATGTTCTCGATGACCCATTGCACCGAGGCCCACGGGCTCGTCGCGCTCCCGTCCCCCGACTCGGAGCCCGCGGCCGGATCCACCACGAACACGTTGCCCGTGTCCTCGCCGAAACCCCACGGGCAGGTCACGTGCACCTCGTCGGGCGCGATGCCTTCGTCGTAGGCTGCATCCACTCCCGCATCGGCCCCGGACTGACAGCCCGCGCATCCCGAAGCGACCAGGATCGTTGCGAGAGCCAGCACGGTGCCCCTCATGGCAGCGACACCAGAAACGACACGAGCTCGGCGTGAAACTCGTCCGTGACAGCGAGGTAGAGCGGATGGGGCGCACCATCGAAGATCACCTTGCGGCTGTTCCTCATGCTCTTCTCGAGGAGATCCGCCTGCGCAGGGTCGAAGATGGCGTCAGCGCCTCCCCATAGGATGAGGGTGGGCACCTTGCAGCCCATGAGCGTCGGTGCCCACTGGGCAGTCATGGCCGGGGCCACGGCCACGAACCCGCGGATGAGCTCCGGTTTGCTTCGCACCACCGGGTATGCGAAGCGGCCGCTCATGGACGGCGCGACTATCACCGGTCTCTCGAGCCCGAGCAGAGCGATGACCTCGGGGACGAAGTCTCCGTCCACGATGTCCAGGGCATCGGATCTGCCGAACCCCGGGCAATCCAAGGCCACGGCCCTGTATCCTTTCGACGCGAGGTGCTCGAGCGTGCCGAGGTCCACCCATGTCTGGGCGCTGAAGCTCGCCCCGTGCATGAGGAGCACGGGCCTTGCATCCTCGGGTCCGCAGGACTCGGTGTGGATCCTCTTCCCATCGATCCCGATCTCTCCAGGAACGACTTCCATCCGGGCGACCTCCTTGGCAGAGGCCTTGGACTGCCCGATCTCGCACCTGCATCCAGTCCACGGGACCGAGACCGTGATCGCGAGCAGCATGGCCTTGCACATCATCCTTCCATGATACTGCACGTCCACCCGGGGGTCACCATGGGAGGGCGCAAAGGATGGTCTTGGTGTCAGGGGGGGGGCAGGGGGCAGCCGCCGGCTTCGCACCACGGCGCGTCGCCGCAGCAAGGCTGCTCGCACATGGGGCAGCCCGGAGGCATGCCGCAGCCATCGCAGCACACGAGCCCTGGACGGCAGTTCCCGTAAGCCCCCGACCCCTGGCACGCATCGCCCTCGCCGGGCATGACGCATAGGGGATCCGGCACGCAGCCGACGCCCGTCTGGAAGTTCTTCCATCTGCCGCAGTCACAGCCGGGCATCACGCATGGGTCGATCAGGTTGGGGATCCCGCACGCGAAGTCGCCGCATCCTTCGCCCACTGCCCAGCGGCCGCCCGTACCCTGGCACAGCGCCACGCTGTCCGCCTCGCCGCATCGCTCGCTGTCGAACAGGCACCCGTCGCGCTCGTCGAACACGCGGAACGTGCCGCAGTCGCAGGCTTCCATGCAGTCGGAGCACAGGATCTGCTCGCCGCACACGTACTCGCACATGCACTCCTCGATGGGGTGCCACGTGCCTCCCGTGGCCTGGCAGCTCTGCTGGGCCGTACAGCCGGGATCGTCCACGCATCCGGACGACGGGTCGAACGATCGGCCGGGCCCGCAGTCGCAACCTTCATCACAGCAGGCGTCCATGGGCGCGATGCCGCACTCGTAGTGGCCGCAGGGCCCGCAGCCCGCAGCGGGGTACCATGTGCCGCCCGTGCCGATGCAGAGGGGAGCAGGGCACGCCTGTTGCACGGCCTCGCATTCCTCCATCGACGTGAAGGCGCGGCCGCACCCGTCGCCCATGCAGTCGCAGCCCCACAGGTCGAAGCACTCCATGCCGGTCCAGAATGTGCCCAAGAACATCTCCGCGAAGCAGTCCACGCACATGTCGTCCGCCACCGGCATGGCCTTGCAAGATGCCTCGTAGCATCCTCTTTTCGCCTCGACGCACTCGGCCACCGTCTCAAACACGTCATCGCAGTCGACCCCCCCACAGCCGCAGCCGCTGCCCAGGTGCATGCAAGCTTCACCTGTCCAGGTCACTCCTGGCACGATGGCCGCGCAGTCGCCCGTGGCCCGAGCGTCCATGGCCTCGCACGCGGGAGGCGTCGCGTCGGAACTGTCGACAGCAGTTTCCACGGCCGGATCCGTCAGGGTGTCCATGGCGACGTCCGTGGTACTGTCGGTGCCCGCGTCCCCCGTCGTTCCCACGCTCCCCGAGCACCCGGCCACCAGCAGCGCAAGCATGACAATCGCTCTCGTTCTCAAGGCCCACCTCCCGGAGTCGCCCTCGGTCCTCGAGGGCCTGTCAAGGCTACACTCTTTCGCTACGACTCCCCCGATGTGTCGTTCATTCCTGCGGATCCCCACCACGCTTCACCGCCTTGCGACCGAAGCGCTGCTCGATGATGTCCAGGCTGCGGTCCAGGCTGCGGTCCTTCTCCTCACCAGGACCCGCGAACAGTTGCACCTGCGAGCCGTCGACGCTGGAAGAGAGGTCGAAGGCGGCCAGGCCCACGAGCCTGTACGGCTGCTCCAGGTCGAACTGGCCGAGCAAATCCTCTGCCACGTCCACCACGGCCCGGAAAGAGTCCGCGGGCGGGCTCAGGGACCGCTGCCTCGTGATCAACCTGAACGAGGCGGTCTTGAGCTTGGCCCTCACGCCTCCCGCCTGCAGCCCTTGCTTTCGCAGCCGGCGCGAAACTCGCTGCGCAGCGGCCCTGACGTGGGGCATGATCGCGTCTCGCCCCTGCACGTCCCTCTCGAGCGTGTACTCGGCTCCGATGCTCTTCGCCTCCCGATCGGGCACCACCTCGCGCGGGTCATCTCCCCTGGCCAGCATCATGATGTGATCGCCCATGGAGCCGAGTCTTCGTCGCAGCAGATCGGCCGGTGCGGCCGCCACGTCGCCTATCGTGCGCAGGCCCATGTTTTCGAGCACCGACTGCGTGTGCTTGCCCACGCCCCAGAGACGTGACACGGAAAGAGGGTGCAAGAAACGGAGGACCTCGTGGGCCGGCACCACGGTCAGCCCGTCCGGCTTGTGCACGTCGCTGGCGACCTTGGCCACGTACTTGGTCGTGGACACGCCCACCGACACGGTGAGTCCCCCCGTGGCCTCCTTCACTGCGTCCTTTATCCCCTGCCCCATCTGGTGAGGCTTGCCGAAAAGCCTCTGGGCGCTGCTCATGTCGATGAAGGCCTCGTCCAGGCTCAGCGGCTCCACCAGCGGAGAAAATGATCCGAACACGCGCATGATCATCTCCGAGACCTCGTTGTACCGCTCCATGCGGACGGGAAGGCACACTGCGTGCGGGCACCTGCGGTGCGCCTCGGCCATGGGCATGGATGAGCCCACCCCGAAGAGGCGGGCCTCGTAGGAGGCCGTGCTCACCACGCTCCTGCGGCTGGTGCCACCCACGATCACGGGCTTTCCCGCCAGCGTCGGGTCGTCGAGCTTCTCCACGGCCGCATAAAACGCATCCATGTCAGCGTGCACGATGACGCGAGGCCACATACCCCCATGCTATGAGCTGTTTTCCTGTCTTTCAACCGGGTCGCCCTGTTGCACTGTAGCTTACCGCATTCGTTACGGATATCTGGCCGGCGGCACATCGGGTCCATCCATGTGGCATCAAATAGAGTTTGAGGGTATACACTTCGAATTTACACCATTCTCGTCGCGGCGGGCTGCGGCGGGGGAAGCAATAACGGCCAGCCCGATGCCACGGACACAACGGACGACACCGT
>JBFYZU010000231.1:0-6133 GCA_041309365.1 Myxococcota bacterium | reverse complement strand
CGTCACGAGAGCGGCCTGCAGCACGTACACCGCCATGCAGAACGGGCACAGGCTCTCGATGACGAAGTGCGAGATGGTGAACAGCACCCCCGATGCGATGACCCCGCCCACTGCCATGGCGCCCAGGATGCCCCAGCCCCTGGGAGGCCCGGCCCTGTGCCTGCGGATATCCAGGAGGCACAGGCCGCTCACGAGGATGTAGAGGACATGGGCCGCGATCCCCCAGTACGAGACGGGCAACCCCAGGAACATCGAGTACTGGCTCAGCGCCACGGTCTCGCAGTTCACTTCCTCCGAAACCGCGCAGATGGAGGAGTAGGAGCTGTCCGTGTGGACCTTGTAGTGCAGGTGGTTCAAGTAGATGCTCGCCATGAGCCCGAGGCTGGACAGTACGAGGACCAGCACGAGGGTCCCCTCTCCGTTGCTCGATGTGTGCTTTTCCGATCCCGTCATGGTCCATACACCGTCGCAGACGAGAAGCTCGTCGTCGTGCCCGCGGCCGTGAGGCCCGGGCCACCATTGCTCATCGATGATGTCGTCAGCGATATCTGGGCATCCACCTGACCGGCGTTCGGGCCCAAAAAGCAGGCGATGCTGTTGCCGTCCCTGGAGGCCAGGAGGCGGTAGATCGCGCCTGGCTCGGCCACGATGCCCGTGGCGTACTCTCGCAGGATCTCGCCCAGCTTGCAGCTCCCATCGCTGCAGGTCTCGGCCAGCGCGCGGATGGACAGGACGATCCGTGAGCCGTCGTCCACCGACAGGACGCAGCCCTGCCAGGCCACGAGCTGCGTGCGGGCCGTGTCGAGCTTCGTGGCGAGGAGCACTCCCCCGAAAAAGTCCGTGTCCGCGCCAGGAGTGTCCATCTCGAACACGGCCTCCATGCCGTATCGTGTCGTGAGCCTGTCGCCCACGGTGTCGGGGACCACCGCGTTCAAGATCGTCACTGGATCGGCCACGAGCGCCCCGGCCAAAAAGGACCAGCCCGCGTGGTCCAGAATCCGCCATCCCATGAGGTCGTTGCGAAGCCCGTCGAACATGACGATGTTCGCATGGATGTCCATGCCGAGGGGGTGCTCGCAGAGGTCTCCCACATCGTCGCCGTCCGCATTGGACTGATCCGGGTTGGGAACCGACGGGCAGCTGTCGCATGCGTCGACGATCTGCCACGGGATGTCCGGGTACACGTCGTCATCCTCGTTGGTCCCGCCCGTGTCTCCCAGACACTGATCGAAGGAGTCGTCCACTCCGTCACCGTCCACGTCCTGGCCGGCCGTGTCGACGTCGCACGCGTTGCCCGTCTGATCGCCGTCGAAGTCCGCCTGCGACCGGTTGGGCGTCGTGGGGCAGTTGTCCGGCGCGTCGTCCGGGATGCCGTCCCCGTCCGTGTCCACGGTGGTGTTGCCGTCCCATCCGGAAAGAAGCTCCCCCTCGAGATTCACGAGGCAGCCCGCGAGCGCGATGCAGGCCATGAGGGCGATCGAGAGGCCCGGCCCGACGGCCGTCCTGGGTGGGATGCTGGTATCTAGCCGGCTCATCTCCGGGAAACTATGGTGAATCCGGGCCGTGAAGGCAAGTTCTCATGCGTCCGGGACCTCGGCCACGTCCGGGACCTCGGCCACGTCCGGGACCAGCGGGACGATGTCCACCTGCAGTGTGTACGCACCGTAGGCCCAGCTGAAGTAGCTGTCCAGGATGATGCTGGTCTCCCCGGCCGGCAGGCCCGAAAGAGCCATCCGGGAGAAGCTCCCCGAGCCTCCGTCGTCGTCGCAGGCTATCTGGCTCGCCACGTCGTCGCAGTCGGTGCGGATGCTCAGGATCGTGTCGAAATCGGCACTGGTCACCTCCACCGTCACGTCGGATTCCTCGGTGAGCCTCAGGATGTATGGAATGTCGGGGCCGTCACCGCCGTACGAGCAGGGTGAGCCTGGCATGAAGTCGTTGGACCTGCCCGTCGTGTCGCCCGAGTAGGTCCCCGGAGCATCGATGACGGGTGCGCCGTCGCAGGCGCTCGTGGGAGCCGAGAACTGCACGTCCAGCGTGTAGTCCCCCTGGTAGCTGCTCTCCACGAAGATGAAGTATGTTCCCGCCTCGAGGCTGTAGAAGAGCTTGCGCGTGGGTTCGGTGTCAACGCACTCGATGTCGGTCGAAGGGTCGCCGCACGCGCCCTGCAGGGCGAAGAACACCTCGTAGCTGCCCAGGCCCTCGAGCTCGATGTCCACGTTTTGTGGCTCGCCGATGGTGAACCTGTAGGCGGCGTCCAGCAGCGACCCTCCCCTGCAGGAGATGGAACCGTCGTCCGCTGCGCTCGTCAGGCTCTGGTCGAAGGTCCCGCCCGCCGAGACGTCGATGGCGCCCGCGCAGGTGTCGTTCTCGGGCGGCTCCGAGGGGGGCGAGAAGTCCACGTCGAGCGTGAAGTCGGTGGGCGTGTAGGACTCCACCACGATGTAGTACGTCCCCGGTTCGAGAGCCCCGTACGTCCTGTCGAACGGGTAGTCGGAATCGCAGTCGATGGTGCCCGTTGTGGTGGCGCAGGTGGTCGACAGGGCCACGTAGAGGTAGGTGATGGGCGAGAATGCATGGACATGCACGTCCATGGGCTCGGCGAGGGTGAAGCTGTACACGAGGTCGTTGTAGGGTGCCCAGCTGGCGCAGCTCGTGACGATGTCATCGGCTGCGCAGAACAGGTCCGAGCTGAAGACTCCTCCCGCCGAGACGTCCACGGGGTGATCGCAGTCGTCGCCAGGCAGCGGCCCCGCCGGATCGGCGGCGTCCACCCGGATGTCGAACACTCCCTCGTCCCAGCTCGAAACAACGAGGTAGTAGGTGCCTGCCTCCATGCCCGGCAAGCAGGCCGCGAACGGGGAGCTCGCCTGGCACAATAGGAGGCTCGAGCTCACGCCGCAGGCCGTCTGGATGGAACCGTAGGGGTAGAATCCGTCACGGCCCAGTATCTGGACCTGGACATCGCTCTCCTCGTCCAGCGTGAACTCGAACGCGACGTCCGCATACGTGTTCGAGTCGCAACCGCTCTCGATGTCGCCCGTGGCGCCCAGGGTGAATCCCTCTGCGGAGGCGCGCCTCCCGTCCGCCGTGTCCACGAAGGCCAGCACGTCCGGCGAATCGCACGAGTCGTTGTCGAGAGCGCAGTCGACCGGATCCTCCGCGTCGATGAGCGTGTCGCAGTCGTTGTCGCTGCCGTCGAAGCACGCCTCGCCAGCGCCGGGGTGGACGTCCGGGCTCAGGTCGTTGCAATCGTCGCCTCCGCAATGGTCGTCCACGTGATCGTCGCCGTCGCGGTCCAGCGGTGGGTGGGTGCAGGTGTAGCTCATGCCCGGCGCACCCTCGGCGCACACGTCCATGGTGCAGGGATCGGAGTCGGAGCACCCCATGAATGTCTCGCCGGCCTTGCAACCGTCGCGCATGTGGCATATCTCGTCGCCGTTGCACTGACGTCCGTCGTCGCAGAGCTCGTCGTCGGGAGTGTTCACGCAGTTGCCCGACAGGCACGCGTCCACCGTGCAGTCGACCCTGTCGTCGCAGTCCGCGTCGGCCTCGCACTCCGTCCCCCACTCGACCTCCACGTCCAGCTCGGATTCCGTGTCGGTCTCGTTCGTGTCGGTCGTGGTGTCGAGAACGGGGCTGGGCGTCTCGTTCGAGCAGGACGCCGCGGGCAAGCAGACACAGAGAGCCACCCGGGCGATGGTGAAAATCCTCATCACTGTCCTCGCTGGCATGGACCGAGCGCCAGGCAGGGTCCGCAGGTCAAGAGTCTAGCAAAATCACGGTGCAAGTCGAGGGGAACGTCCTCGCGGGATCAGTCGTCGTCGATGAGCTCGCGGAGCTCGGCGTCGGTGAGCATTCCACGCCTGAGCAGGATGCCGAGGATGCCCTTCACGGCCAGCGCCAGCTTGGTTCCCTGGCCGCCCTCGAGGCCGAGTGCACCGATGTGATCGAGGATCTCCTCGGTGCTTCTTTCGGACCGGGCGGCCTGCTCTTTTCCGGGGCCCAGTGCGACGCTCGTCCCGTCGAGGAACGTGAGGTTCATCTTGGCAGGCCTCCAACTCTTGAACCTGCGCCCCCCCTTCCTCGCGGGAGCCTCCTCGCGTGGTGCGAAGAGATCCGCGGCCGGTGCGGGCGCCGGGGACAAGGGTTCGAGGCGATCGTCGGCGGCTGTCTCGCCCGCTTGCTCGGGTGGTGTCCCTTCGACCTCCGGTGACGACGCTTCCCCGGCGGGCTCCTCGTCTGTGACCTCGTCCTCGAGAAGGAGCTCCTCCTCCTCGGGCGCGGATGTCTTTCCGGCGCTCGCCGGGGCCGTCGGAGCGGATGTCCTGGCTTCCGCGTGCAGAGGCGCACCCCGCCAGTGACGTCCATAATAGTTGTGGATGGCGCTCGCGATCTCGCTCGGGCCGGCGATCATGGGTCTGACCGCCATGCCACAGGACTGGCTGATGGTATCCAGGAGATCGGTGTCCGAAGGATTGTCCATGGCCACGTAGAGGGCCTTGCCACCATCGCGCATGGACCGGATGTAGATGGGGAGGATGCCGCTTTCGACCACGACATCCTCGGGTATCATGTCGAGGAGCTGCTCGGAGATATCCAGGTGCCACAGGCTCACCCACGGGATGGAGAGCTGCTTGGAGAGCGCCTGGATGAGCTGCGGTTCGGTCACGAAGCCCGCCTGGATGAGCACGCTGCCCAGCCTCTGTCCAGAGCTCTTCTGCAGCTCGAGCGCCTCGCCGAGCCGGTCCTCGGTGAGCACCCCGGCGGTGACGAGCAACTCCCCCAGACGAATCTTCTGCACGGTCATGCCTCGAAGGAAATTATTCCAGATTGCCGTGGGGATATCAAGATTCGGGCCCGTTCCATCTCTCTTGCAAGAACCCTCCCAAACCACTATATACTCTGGTCCCTGGAATGGGTCCGGGTCGAGGAGTGCGAGAAGACCCATTTACATCCAACTGGAGTGTCGACCGGTGCTTGGTCCGAAAGACGGAAAGCGCTTCGCCCTGAAGTTCATCTCGGGCAAGTACGAGGGTGGAGTGTTCAAGCTGCCCAGGACCGGACAGGTCATCATAGGCCGTTCCAGCGGTGTCGACGTGGTCATCGTCGAGGACATGGTGTCGCGCCAGCACGCGCGGCTCGCCTTCGACGATCGCGGACAGCTGTTCATCGAGGACATGGGAAGCACGAACGGCAGCTTCGTCAACGGGGAAAGGGTCACGCGCGCCAATGTTCGTGAGGGCGACCGGATCCTCATCGGAACCTCCATCCTCAAGGTCATGACCGTGGAGGACCGGGCCGTCGACAAGCGCACGATGCCCATATCCGATCTCACCCTCGCCCCGCCCGACGAGCCCCTGGGCGGCGAGCGGACCCGCACGACGTCCATCAAGTCCATGGAGGGACTGCTTTCGGAGGTCCCTCTCGTGGACATCATGCAGATGTTCTCCACGGGGCAGAAGACGGGGCTCTTGAGCCTCAAGCTGCCCACCACGGCCGGCGCCATCTACATGCGCCAGGGCCTCATCGTGTTCGCGACCATCGAGGGCCACCCCGACATGGATCCGCGCAAGGCCATCAACCGGATGCTCGACTGGAACGAGGGGCACTTCGAGATGGGCGCCTACCGCGACCCGCCGGCGGGCAAGGAGGAGCTCAACGACTCGACACAGATGCTCATCATGGAGGGGATGAGGCAGATCGACGAGCAGAAGCTTCTCGTGGACAGCCTCGGTCTCCAGGGCGCCATGCTCCGGGTGAACTTCCCGCTTGCGAACCCGCTGAAGGACCTGGGCAGCGAGGAGCTGGACCTGTTCCAGCTGCTCATGCAGGAGACGGCTTACGAGGAACTGCTCGACAAGGTCCATCACGAGGATCTGAAGACCACCCGGATGGTGGAGACCCTCCTCAAGGGCCTCTACATCAAGAAGACCTGAGATCTCCTCTCCCTCGACCCTACTCCTCGAGACCCGTTCGAATGAGGAGGCTCTCGATGAGCCTCTTGGAGTAGCTCGACAGCGACGTGAACACGACGCCCATGCCCGCCGGATCCGTTTCGACCCTGACGACCTCGCCCGTCCCCTCGATGGTCTCGATGTCTTCCATGATGACGGTGAACCTGAGGTTCACG
>JBFYZU010000230.1:0-31366 GCA_041309365.1 Myxococcota bacterium | reverse complement strand
CGTGAACCTTGTCAACGAGTGCCAGGAGTGCAGACCCTCGATGGACCAGACGGGCTGGTCCCCGCGAACCTCGTCGGTCAGCTGCTCTTCGGACGGCATCCCATGCACCACGGACCACTGCAGCGGCACCTCGGAAGCGACGTGCCTGCACGACATCTCGGACGGCAACTGCCTCATTTCGGGCGGTTGCTACATCGACGGGCAGATAAACACATCGTCCGAGTGCCTCTACTGCTGGACGTCCACGAGCACGACGAGCTGGACCCGTCGCCCGGCAGGCGATCCCTGCACGAGCAACGGCACCTTCTGCGACGGAGAGGAGAGCTGCAACGGCCTTGGCTCCTGCACGAGCCCGGGCAACCCCTGCTCGACCGGCCAGACCTGCCGCGAGACCATCGATGCGTGCTGCGCCGACAACGCAGCGCTCCACTGCGATGCGGCAACGGACAACATCCACTGGTACGACTCCTGCGGCTTCATCCAGGGCCTCTACCAGGACTGCTACGCCGATCCGCCCACCTACCACGGGGTGTGCATCGACGCCGGCACCGGGTCGTACTGCGACTGCGAGACCCACTGGACTGGAACGTACTGCAACACCTGCCCTCCGAACTGGGATCCTGCGGCAAACTGCGACGCGTGCCTGGGCAACTATGACCCCTTCACGGACTGCACCGCGTGCCTGCCCGGGTTCTTCGGCAGCGACTGCAGCGAGTGCCGCATCTACGTCAGCTCGTCCGTGATCGCCGGCGACGGGCGCTCTTGGGCCACGGCCCTGTCCAACCTCCAGACTGCCCTGGATCTCGCGCAGACGGACGGCTGCTCCGAGGTCTGGGTCAAGGCCGGAAACTACTCCGTGAACACCTACACGGGCTCCACCCTGCGCCTGCACGGAGACGTGGCAGTGCTGGGAGGCTTCAACGGAACGGAGTCTATTGCCATCATGCGCAACTGGCGCTCGAACGTCACCGTGCTCACGGGCAACGGCTCTGCGGCCAGCGTGGTCCGCTGCGAGACCACGTACGGGTGCAATGCCCAGACCAGGCTCGACGGGTTCACGGTCACACAGGGATACAGCGCCTTGGGTTCCGGCGGGGGGCTCTACTGCAACTCCTCGGATCCCATCATCGACAACTGCGTGTTCGAGCAGAACACCTCGAACAACGGAGGTGCGGCCTACTTCTACGGTGGCTGCGATGCGACCATCACCGAGACCATCTTCCGCTTCAACTACTCCTCGAACAACGGAGGTGCGGTCACCGCCTACAACTCGACGCCGAGCTTCGAGAACTGCCTCTTCTACCAGAACCAGGCGGATAACCGCGGCGGAGCCATGTACGTGGACTCCTACGCCCTGCCCAGGCTGACAAGCTGCACTGTGGTTTCGAACCGGTCCAATGTCGACATGAATGCCGGCGGCAAGTTCGGCGGGGGTCTCATGATCTTCAACGACCTCGGGGCCGCGAACATCTCTGACGTGATCTTCTGGGGCAACACGTGCTACGAGTCCGGCGCCTGGATAGCGTGCAACGTGGATGAGCTGGACGCGTCGCCCTACAACATCCAGATGAGCTATTCCGTTTTACCATCGGCCGAGTGCACCGAATACTCGGGCATCTGCAGTACGGGTATGATCAGCGCCGATCCCCAGTTCGCCAGCGCAGTCACGAACGACTACCACATCAAGGTGACCTCGCCGGTCATCGACGTGGGCACGGACATCGGCGCACCTCGGACCGATCTCGACGCGGTCTTTCGCTACGACATGTCCGGCGTGGGCATGCTGGGCCGGGTCACGGACATCGGCTGCTACGAAGCGATCTGAACCGCAGCCGGTCATCTTTCCTCGACAGACGATTGCAGCGACCTGGGTTGGGAAACGTCGCCACGGGATCTAGGCTCGTGCCGTTTCTGGAGGCCTTGCGTGGTGATATGTCACGATCGAGGAGCACGATGGTGAACCACTTTGCATCTTCGCCTTTTGCCTTGCTCGCCGGAGCGATGCTGCTGGGGACGACCACCGCGGCCGCACAGCAAGGCGAGGACACCTGGGGCGCGTCAGAGACCAACGTCTCCGGCGCCGCGTTCGCGCAAAGCCAGCCAGCGATCTCGGACACGGGTTCGCCATCGTCCATGGATGAGATGCCCGTCTTCGACCCTCCCCCCACACCCCAGGGCGAGCCCTTGGTCGCAAAGGACGAGAAACCAGACGGCAAGTGGCCGGAGGGCTTCGAGCCCTTCGTGCTGGGCCAGCCAGAAGGCCCTGGCACCCTCAAGATCGAGCTCGCGGTCCAGTCCATCTACGAGATGACTGCCACCGGCGTCGACACCATGGACTCGCACCTCACGGACTACGGCGGCAAGTTCCGCAGGCTGCGGTTCGTGCTCAGCGGGCACCTGGGCCTGCCCAGCCTCACATATCTTCTGCACATGTCCACCCTGCCTTCCAGCCTGGAGCTCATGGATTTCTACCTCGATTACAGGATCGCCGGCTGGATCTCCATCAGGGCCGGCAACGTGAAGGTCCCGTTCACCCGCTACAGGAACAACTCGTTCAAGGGTCTGTGCATGGTGGACTGGGGCATCGTGACCCAGTTCTTCGGCGCGGAGAGGCAGAAAGGCTTCCTTTTGCACAACGGCTACGGCAAGAAGGCCGGGTTCGAGTACGAGTTCGGCATCCTGACGGGCGTGGCCTCCCGTCCGCCTCATGCAAAGGGCATGGCCTCCCTCTATGGCGAGACCGTGAAGAACCCATCCGACCTGACCGCGCCGGCTCTCAACGAGCGGATCCACCCGGAGATCGCGTTGCACATCGCATGGAATCACGGCGAGTTCGACCACTCGCCCGAGGCGGACATCGAGGCCGGCCCGCCCCGGGTCTCGGCCGGCCTGAGCGTGGCCTGGGACACTCGCCCCCAGCGAGGCATCGATGTCTCGGTCCGCATCGCCCCGGAACTCTGGCTCAAGGCCCACGGCTTTCACATGCAGATGACGGGCTACCTGGGCTTTGCCGAGCTGGGCATGGACGTCTCGGACACCTCTGTGGCCCTCGTTGGCGCAGTGGCCAGCGCCGGGTACACACACGACGCGATCGTGGACGTCTCCCTGCAGTACGCGATGCTGGCGAGCACAGAGGCATTGCGCGAGGATGCGATGGACAGGGCCTCGCGCATCATCGCCGGAGCGGCATCGAACACCGAGCTCGTGAACCTCATGGAGAAATATGGCAAGGCAGGCACCTTCGAGCTGCAGCAGGAGGCATCGGTCGGCCTGACCTTCTTCATCATAGGCCAGAACCTCAAATGGACGAGCGACCTGGCGTGGATCGCCGTGACCTCGGATGCCGCTGCGACGCACCAGCTCCGCTTCCGCTCCCAGCTCCAGCTCGTTTTCTAGGTCTTGACCAGGAGCCGGCGGATGGCTCTCTCCAGGTCCGCGATACCGAGAGGCTTCGGCAAAAGCTCGCAAACCCCGATGGCCCTGGCCTGTTCCTCCGTGAGGTTGTCCGAGAACCCGGTGGCTATGGCGATCGGCAGATCGGGTCTGAGCTCGATCATGCGGCGCGCCAGCTCCGATCCCGTATAACCCGGCATGGTCTGATCCGTGAGCACGGCGTCGAAGGCGCCGGGGGCGGTCATGAACGCCAGCAATGCCTCCGTGCTGCTCGTGAAACCTGTGACGTCACAGCCCATGCGAGCGAGGACGAGCTCGCCGAGCCTCACGATGGACGCCTCGTCGTCCACCACGAGGACTCGTCCCGCGAGGGGCACGAGAGCATCCCCTTGCTCGACCGCGACCTCACCCCTGTCCTTCTCGAGCGTGACGGGCAAATACACGGTGAACGTGGTCCCATGTCCTGGCTCGCTCTCCACATCCACCCATCCTCCGTGATTGCGCACGATGCCGTGGACCATGGCGAGCCCCAACCCCGTGCCCTCGTCGCTCTCCCATGCGGAGAAGTACGGATCGAAGATCCTCTCCAGGGTCTGCCGGTCCATGCCGTGCCCCGTGTCCCTGACGGTGAGCACGGCGTACCTGCCAACCGGAAGCTCGCGCGCTCCCGGATACTCGGTCGGCTCGAGCAGCACCTCCTCGAGCGCGACATCGAGCCTGCCGCCGAGGTCGCGCATGGCCTTGAACGCATTGGTACAGAGGTTGAGGACGACCTGATGGATCTGGGTGGGATCTGCCATGATGGGCCCGCAGTCCTCGTCGATGCGAGCGCTGATGTCGATGGTGGAGGGAAGCGTGCCGCGCAGGAGCTTGATGGCCTCCTCCAGGATCTTCTGAACCTGCATACGCCTGCGCTCCTGCTCGGTCCGGCGTGCGAAGGTCAGGACCTGATCGATGAGATCGCGGGCCCTTCGGGCCGCTGTCACCACCTCGGTGAGGTTGGAGTAGACCTTGCCATCGTGGGGGACCATGTGCATGGAAAGCTCGGTGAACCCCATGATGGCGTGAAGCAGGTTGTTGAAGTCGTGGGCAATGCCTCCTGCCAGCGTGCCGATGGCCTCCATCTTCTGCGCGTGGCGGAGCTGCCCCTCGAGCTCTATCTCCCTCGTGACATCCCTGGACACGCTCACCACGTTGACGAGCCTTCCTTGCCGGTCCTTCACGGGCGATACGTTGGCCTCGATGTCCAGCCTGGAGCCGTCTCTTCTCCTGATGGTGCATCGGTCGTGCCACACCCGCCCTGCTCGCACGACCGACTCCATGTCATCGTAGGAGGCGCCCTCGATGATCTCGCCGATGATGAGCTTCGAGCCTTTTCCCCTGGCCTCTTCTCGCGAATACCCTGTCATTCGCTCGAATGCAGGGTTGGAGAACACGACCTTCCCTTCGATGTCCGCGACCACGATCATCTCGTCCGCCTGCTCGATGGCCGTGCGCAGCCTCTTCATCTCCTCTTCGGCGGCCTTACGCGCCGAGATGTCCATGATGCCGACCACCATCGACGCGCCCGGATCGGACGGGTGCAGAGCATACCCCTGCATGAGGCAATCGATGAAAGTACCGTCCTCTCTCTTCATGCGGGTTTCGATGACGGCCATGCCTTCCTCGGCGATCTGCCTGGTGAGCTCCTGGCCGACCCTCTCGTACTCCTCGTCCGTGGCATAGAGCTTGCGCGTGTCCTGGCCTTCCATGTCCGCCGGTTCGTACCCGAAGATCCGGTACATGGCACGGTTGGCCCGATGCATGATCCGGCCCCTGGCAAAGCCAAGCCCCACGGGCGACATGTGCATGAAGCGTTCGAGGGTGACGTGACTTTCCCTGAGCTCGGCCGCTACCTGCTCGCGGTCGGTGACGTCGGACACGAGCACCACCACGCCTTCGAGGGAGCCTTCCTTGTCCCTGAGAGGGGCCAGGTGCAGATCGAGAACCAGCTTGCGGCCGTACAGCGAGGTGTAGCGAGCCACCTCGCCGTTGACGACCTCGCCCGCATACGCCCTCTCGATGAGAGGCAGGAGGCCCGCCTCGACGAGGGGCGGGATCTTGCTGACCTCCATGCCGATCACGGGCGTCCCCTGACCCTCGGGAACGCCCATGACGCGGGCGAGCAAGGGGTTTTCCCATGTCACGATCCCGGCCGCGTCGAGGACGACGATACCCAAGGGAGAGGCCTCCACCAAGCCGCGGTTGAAACGCTCCGACCTCTCCAGGTCGCGCTCGGCCCTCAGCTTCTCGGTCTCGTCGCGCCAGATGGTCAAGAGCAGGTCGGGTTCTTGGCTACCCGGGAGATCGATCCTGGTCCCGCTCACCACGAGCTCCCGGGCCTGCAGACCCGCGCCCAGGCTCAGCGCCATCCCGTTGCACCTGCCCTTCGCGGCCACCGTCCCGAGCACGTCCTGCCACTGGTTTTCGGCGCCCGGATAGCGCTCGCGAATGCACTCGCCGATGTGCTTTCGAGGCAGGTGATCCACTGGACCCCCGCACAGCAGCGAGAAAGCCTCGTTCGCGACGAGGATATTTCCGCCAGCGTCGGTAACCACTGCCGGATCCAAAGAGGCATCGAGCAATGCAGAGATATAGGGGTTGAGCTTGTCCCGGTCCAAGTCCTCACCATGCCGGATGGGGCATCTTGCCCCATCGGTCGTCTCTCGAACCTGTCTCCAGACTACGCCAGGAGACCGGGGCAGACAACGGCCAAGGCCTGGGATATCCTGTGGTCATGACCTCGAAGCCGGACATCCAGCACATAGGCCTCGCGAGCACGGTCTCCCAGATCGAGCACCGCTATGGACCCCGGATTCACATCCTGAAAGATCCCGTGATATCTGCTTACCTGGCCAGGCTCTGCTCGCGTCAGACCATCCAGCCACAGATCAACGATCTCGTGCGCAGGCTCTACCAGCAGATGATCCTGACAGTGGCGCGAGCTGAGTTTCCTCGGGCCCTGACTTTCGTGGAGACACGCATGATCGAGCAGACCCAACGGGGCATATGGCGAGGAGAGGTGGTGGATCCCTCGACGCCCGTCGTGGTGGCGTCCATGGCCCGCGCCGGCATCCTTCCCGGACAGGTCTGCTTCGACACGCTCACGGACCTGCTGGACGGACGGTTGGTGAGACACGACTACTTCGGCGTGGGTCGCACCGTCGACAACGACCAGCGAGTCACCGGGGCGGCAGTGACCTACGCGAAGGTGGGGGGCCCGTTTTCCGACGCCATCCTGATCATCCCCGACCCCATGGGCGCCACGGGGGGATCCGTGGTGGAGACGGTGAGGACGTACGAGCGGGAGGTCCCGGACCGTCCGAGGATGACCATCGCCATACACCTCATCATCACACCGGAGTACGTGAAGAGGGTCACCAGCGACCTGCCGGATCTGGTGGTCTATGCCGCTCGCCTGGACAGGGGCATGAGCGATCCCGATGTCCTCGACACCATGCCAGGCACGTACCCGGAGCGCGAATCCGGCCTCACCGATCACCACTACATCGTACCAGGAGCCGGAGGTGTGGGAGAGGTCATGACCAATGCCTTCGTATGAGGATGCACTTCGCCCACAGGTGCGTTATGAAAATGCGGGAGATCGAGGCAAGTAAGGCCGGGAGGGAGAAATGAGAACGAAACATTTGTTGGTGGTCGCCTTCTTCCTCGTCACGGCGCTGGGATGGAGCGCAAAGGCACACGCGGACATGGGACCTCACATCTCATCCGGATGGTACCTGCCGGTGGGGCTCAATCTGGGCGCCTCGCTGCACCCGAAGGTGCACCACGGCTTTCTCGTGGGCGGAGAGGTGAGCTTCGTGCACCTGGGCGCAAAGAAGCTCATCTGGGCGGGCGGCTACGTGGATGCGCTTCACGATCTCGGAGCAAAGGCCACGAGGTTCAGCTTCGGGCCCGAGTTCGGATGGAGCATCGTGGGCATCGACGCAGGCTACATGGGCGACGTCCGTGACGGTGAGTACCACCACGGAATGACCATCCGCGCGATGCTCACCCTGGGCATCGTGACGCTCTACGGCCGGTGGGGGCACGTTTTCGGCCTCGAGCGCGAGAGCGACTTCGGCGAGATCGGTTTCCTCTTCAAGGCTCCGATCCCGCTCAAGGTGGATCCATATACCAGGCCTGGGCCTCCCGAGCTCCCGTCGCCCGACACGACGCCTGATCCAGGGCATCCGGCCCCCGAACCTGCGCGGGGAGACGGGTGATAGGTCCGTGCGACTCATGTGAGGATGGCGAGATGGACGTTTTCGAGAAAAAGAGGGTGACACGCATCCCGTCGCTCAACATCGAGATCGAGGAGTACGGGCACAGTAAAACGGGCGCGCGTCACTTCCACTTCGCGGCCGACGACAGGAACAACGCGTTCGTGGTCGCATTCCTCACTGTTCCTGAAGACTCCACCGGAGTGGCCCACATCCTGGAGCACACGTCTTTGTGCGGATCGCAGCGCTACCCCATCCGCGATCCGTTCTTCATGATGATCCGCCGCTCTCTGGCAACATTCATGAACGCCTTCACATCGAGCGACTGGACCGCGTACCCCTTCGCGAGCCAGAACCGCAAGGACTTCGACAACCTCCTGTCCGTCTACATGGACGCAGTGTTCTTTCCCCTCCTCAACGAACTGGACTTCGCGCAGGAAGGCCACCGCCTCGAGCCGTCCGACCCTGAGGATCCCAGGTCACCCATGGTCATCAAGGGCGTGGTGTACAACGAGATGAAGGGAGTGATGAGCCAGCCCACGAACCGGCTCTACCAGGAGCTCCAGTCGAGGCTCTTTCCCACCACCACATATCACCACAACCACGGCGGCGATCCATTCCACATCCCCGAGTTGACCCACGAGGCCCTGCGCGCATTTCACGAGAGGCACTACCACCCATCGAACGCCGTGTTCGCCACCTGGGGTGACATCCCCGCCTCCAGGCACCAGGAGCGCTTCGTCGATCTTGCCCTGTCGCGGTTCTCGAGCCCTCTTTCCCGCCTCGTCATCGGGGACGAGACAAGGTACGTCGAACCGCAGTCGTTCGCGACGACCTACCCTCTCGCCCAGGGCGAGGATCCGGGTCAAAAGACGCACGTCGTGCTCGGCTGGCTCATGGGCCACAGCGCGGATCCGATCGAGATGATGAAGGCCAGGCTCGTGTCCGACGTGCTTCTCGCCCACGGTGGCTCTCCTCTGCGTCGCGCGCTGGAGACCACACGTCTGGGTACGAGCCCATCGGGCCTGATGGGCCTCTCGACATCCACGCGCGAGGCATCGTTCTTCTGCGGCCTGGAGGGCTCGGAGCCGGACCGGGCCGATGAGGTGGAACGCCTCGTCATGGACACCCTCTCGGATGTTGCCGACAACGGCATCGCGCTCGCCGAGATCGAGGCAGTGCTGCACCAGCTCGAGCTCACCCAGAGGGAGATCGGGGGAGGGGAGTTCCCGTACGGGCTGCAGGTCATGACGGAGGCCCTCGGTGGCATCATGCAGGGTGGCGATCCCGCGGCACTGCTCGACATCGATCCGGTGCTCACCAGGCTGCGAGAGCTCATCGCGGACCCGGGGTACATCCGGACCCAGGTGAGAGAGCTTCTCATCGAAAATCCACACAGGGTACGCCTGACCATGAGCCCTGACGTGGACCTGGCCCGTCGCGAGGCAAAAGCCGAGCTCGCCATGGTCCGTTCCATGGAGGCGGGGCTGGACGATGCCCGGCGAGACAGGCTCGCGAAGCAGGCCCTCGAGCTGGTACTCAGACAGGGCACGCCCGACGATCCCGAAGTCCTGCCCAGAGTCAGGGTCACGGACATCCCTGCGGACGTGGCCATTCCCGAGGCAAGAGACGTCCGGACCGGTGATGTACCGGTGACGTGGTTCGGGGCTGGTACGAACGGCCTGGTCTACGCCCAGCTGGCGATGGATCTGCCATGCCTCGAGGGCGACCTCACGGATCACCTCCCCGTGTTCACGGCCTGCGTGACCGAGGTGGGCAGCGGCGGACGCAGCTACCTCGATACCCAGGCGCTGCAAACGGCGGTGAGTGGTGGTGTGGGTGCACGAGCCCGCATCCGCGGCACCCTGGACGACGTGGGAGCGTTGAGCTCGTTCTTCTCCTTCGGGACCAAGGCTCTTTTCCGCAACGCAGGACCGGCGTTCTTGCTCCTCGACGAGACATTCCGTTCGGCCCGGTTCGACGAGCACGAACGGCTCAGGGACCTGGTCTCGCAAATGCTGGCCTCCCGGGAGCGAGCCCTGGTGGGGCAAGGCCACTCACTGGCCATGAAGGCTGCTTGTGCGGGGATCTCCCCCCAGGCCGCTCTGAGTCACCGGCTCGGTGGACTCCACGGTATCGCATGGCTCAGGACTCTTCAGGAGTCGTTCTCGAACGCCGAAGCGGTCGAGCGTTTTGCCGCAAGGATGGACATGATCCGCGACCTCGTCATGGGAGCATGCCGGAGGCTCGTGCTCGTTGGAGAGGAGTCCAGCCTCATGGCAGCGATCGAGGCAGCTCGACCGCTCGAGGCTCCCACGCCCAGGTCGGCCGTGAAACCTTTCCTTGCGCCCCACGTACCATCCAGGGTCCGGCAGGCCTGGACCACCAGCACCCAGGTGAGCTTCTGTGCCATGGCGTTTCCAACGGTGCCTCCGTCGCACACCGATGCCGCGGCGCTCACCTTGCTGGGCCCGCTCATGCGCAACGGTTTCTTGCACACGGCCATCAGGGAACGTGGTGGCGCGTACGGCACGGGCGCCGGATACGACCCGGACTCGGGAGCGTTCCGGCTTTTCTCCTATCGCGATCCCCGCCTCGCCGCCACATTGTACGATTTCGACCGTGCGGTGGCCTGGGCAGCAGCCGACGCCACGGACCCGAGGCTCGTCGAAGAGGCCGTGCTCAACGTCATCGGCCAGATGGACCGACCAGATCCCCCGGCAGGAGAGGCATTGGGCACCTACTACATGTCCCTCCACGGGCGCACCCCCGAGGTGCGACGTTCATTCAGGGCCAGCATCCTCTCCGTGACGATCGATGATATCCGCCGCGTGGCCTCGACCTACCTCGTTCCCGACATGGCTTCCGTGGCCGTGCTCACCGATGCATCCGTGCTCGCCTCGGCCCCATCCCTCGATCTCGAAGTTCAGAGGGTCTGACCTGGCCGTGCAGAGCTCAGGCCACACGGACGGGGCGTGCGTGGATGACGCGCTCTCTTGGACCCGAGCGTTTCGATGCAGGGTCATGCGTGCCGGAAATGGAGGTTGCCGGGAAGAGGTCATTTGTATACTAGTCGTCATCGAGTGTGCGGATCACATGGAAATCGATGACCATGACACCGGTGCTCGCGACTTTTCTGGTTATCGTGGTCCGCTCGATCGCCGCCATCGTGGAGGATGCAGATGATCGTAGAGCGTCGTACACCTGTCCTCGAACGGACCAGGGTGCGGTTCAGGGAGATCGTCGAGGACAGGGATCTTATCAACAACGATGTGACTGTCCTGGCGAAGCCCTTGACCCCGGAGGAGGCGATCGGCACGCCCGGAAGAAGGGACTTTCCGATCATCATCGGCAAGGAGCGCATCCTCGAGGCGACCTTCCAGAATGCCAGGGGTCACGCATTCACGGACTCGGCGCGGGAGTTCATGGGAACGCTCGGCGAGGTCATCGAGCTGCCGCTCTCATCCAACCAGAATCGTGCGATCTACGTCGCCACACTCAACGCAGTGCTCGGTCATCTCGGTCTGGTGACCGCAACCGTCCACTGCAAGGACGACGACCCCGAAAGATGCGGCGCCGAGATTGCGCGTCATATCCTCGGTCGTCATGGCAAGGCCATCGTGGGGCTCATCGGTCTGAACCCGGCCATCGCCGAGAATCTGGTCAAGGCCCTGGGCGCCGACAGTGTCCGCATCTCGGACATCTGCAGCGACAACATCGGCAAGACACGATTCGGTGTCGAGGTCTGGGATGGTGCCCTGAGAACGGCCGATCTCGTCGAGCAGTCGGATGTGGTCCTGATGACCGGTACGACATTGCAGAATGCCACCTTCGACGGTATCTGGGATGCAATCGAGGCGCACGGCAAGCATGGTCTCGTCTACGGTGTGACCGCCGCAGGCGTCTGTGCCCTGACCGGCATCGAGCGCATCTGCCCGTGCGGTCGGGAGAGCTAGCGCACGAGCCAGGCGGAACGGCTCGTTCCGATCTGCCCGGGATACGGGAATCAGACGTCGCGGACGGGGCCCAGGTGGATGACGTACCAGTTCGGCCCCCAGTTGATCATGTATCTGATCCGGTAATCGAAGAGCTTGGTGCCGCTACGGGCCAGGATCCTGGAGTTGCGACACGACCAGTACGGCAGCTTGTTGCCCTGACTGAGAGGCTCCATCCACTCGCAGCGACCCATCTCGAAGCTGTCATACTCGAACGTGTGCGCCCCGAAGTAGCGATCGTGCTCGGTGTGGATGTCCTCTTCGTAAAAGGCCTCGAGCTTCTTGTGGTAGGTGCCCGGGCTGAGCATGGCCTTCACGAGGTCGAAGGCTGATGCGGGGAAGAAGAACTCCGCCGCCAGGGCGGGATCGTCGGCCTTGATGGCCGCAAGAAGCCTGCGGGCGCCTTCCTCGGCGCTGGCCACAGGCGGGACATCGCCCTTTTCCCTGTTCTCCTCCGGGACGGAGGAGTCATTGGCATCGACTCCAGCATCGGCCGTGACGGTTCCCGCATCGATAGAAGGAGCCTCGACGGCCTCGTGAGGATCGATGGCCAGAGGTGTGCCCATGATCGACTCCTCGGGGATGGGAGAGGGAACGGCAAAGGTAGTCACTGCGTCATCGTTGCCACGAGGCTTCAGCCCGCACGATGGAAGCGGGATGGATGCCGTCGCGGCGAGCCACGCGAGCGCCGTGGCCCCCACCGAAACCGACCGGAAGCCACACCCGGCGAGATGGGCCGCCATTTCCCTGGCCCTGGCCACGTCTCCCTCCTTCCACGACCAGGGTCGCTCGTCAAGGGGGATCGGGGCCGGAAATACACCACCACGTCACAATTGGGCGTGCATTCCCCGGTTCCTGTTATAAAATGCCGCCATGGACAGGACAACCAGGTTCATCGTCAGGGGAGCCCTGCTGTCGATGGCGCTCCATGCATCCGGATGCACGTCGTGTTCCTACTCCCCACCGTTCAGCGAGGTGGCCCAGGGAGGGACCGTGTACTTCGAGGAGTTGAGCGTCCCGGACTGCGACGACTCCTCGTGTCGTCTCGTCATCGACGTGGTCAACTCCTACCAGGTGGCGGTGAGGACCCTGTTCGACGGGGATCCTGCAGACCTGCCTTCATCGGTGGCTTGGGACACCCGCGACGAAACAGGAGCCATGGTCCCATCGGATGTCTACGTGATGCGCGCAAAGCTCAACGGCTCACGCGTGGACTCCTGGACCGTCATCGTACGCCAGGGCATCGCAGACGCCACCACGGAGACGGGAGGTGAGCCGTGAACCGGCGTGGACACTTGCCGGCCCTGCTCGCGGCGAGCCTGCTCGCCGTGCTGCCGGCCAGGGCCGAGGCCACCGAGAAGCTTCTGGCCGCCTTCCACCTCGATGTCGAGATGGGCACGTTCATCATGGCCGACGAGCGCAGCTTCGGCCGGGATGTGGCAATCGGGCCGCTCAACTACTTCGACCCATACTTCAACATGTGGATCACGGGCGGCGTGCAGTTTCGCCCCCACCCCATGGTGGCCATCGACATCCAGAGCGGCATCGCCCGCTGGACCGGCGTGGCAACGCACTCCAGGGGTTCGAACCTCTTCTACTGGTCGCTCGAGAGGGTCTTTCGCGTGCGAAACTACATGATCCCCATCGAGCTGTCCGTGATCATCAGTGTCATGGAGGCGCCCCGGACCTTCCTGGGGATCTGCATCGGCCCTGGTCTCTACATCGCCAAGCGCTACGTGGAGTCAAAGTACGGCGTGGACAGCTACAGCCATGCGCTGGGCGGTGGAGGCAAGCTTTCGCTCATGTTCGGCGTCAAGAGGGCAGGCCCGTTCGAGTTCAATCTCGAGATCGGCTTTCGGGTCATGCGTTTCGCCAGGCTCGAATCCGAGGATTCGGTCGAGACCGGCGACAACAGGCCGGACTTCTCCGGCCCATTCCTCGGCCTGAGGCTGATGTTCGGTGGCGGGACATCGGACCCCGCCCCGCTCGCACCGGAGCCCGAGTCCCCCCCGGCGCCGCCTCCCGTCACGCAGCCTTTCCCCCTGGTATCACCCGCTCCCACTGCTCCGCTGCCTCCTTCCGCCGGATAGGACCTCAGGGGACGCGAGATTTCACGACTGCAGCATGCCCGAGTGGATAGTGCTTCATGGCCTCGAGCTCGGAAGCGTCAGGCCTCCCCCTCCTCGACCATCTCGCTCGTGTGTTCCGGGATGACCTGCAGGAGATCCGGAAGCAGGGACTCAGCCCTCGCAGGTGCAGCCGTCCTGCCAGTTGGATGGCATGACGGCCCAGACATTGTCGAGGACGTCGCAAAGCTGTCCGACGCACACACCGGCTTCACAGGAGATGGTGTTGACGTGCACGCCGTCGCTCATGGACAGGCTGAAGTCCGAAGCCGATTCGCCGGGCACGCATCGCCCATGGTCCCAGCCGAAGAAGCCCACGGCGCCGGCACGGTTCACGAGGCTTGCGAGGTAAGCGGGTGCGACGTAGTCGTACACGACCGGATCGGCTCCCTCGATGGTGAATGTGAGACGGCCGTCGGGCGCCATGGCGAGCGTGCGAGTTGGGCAGCACGCACTGTAGCTGTACTCCAGCACGTAGCCCGGATCGCATCCGGGCACGTCTCCGAGCACGCAGCGACCAGACATGCAGCGGTCGTCGGTGCACGGATCTGCGTCGCAACCGCCGAAAACCCCGCAGGCCTCGTCCATCATGCAGCCCAGATCGTCGTTGCACATGGCCACGTCCACCGGCTCGGGGTCCAGGGTGGCATTGAAACCCACGCCCGGCTCCGGGGTGCTCACCGTCGATTCCTGGGTCACGCTGAAGCCTCCGGGAAACTCGGCTGCGGGCTGACAGCCCACAACGGCGGACGCGAGGATCGCTACGAAATGCTCGGCTCTCATCTCTGGCCTCCTGACTGTACGATTTTATCGTATCATATCTGATAAAATCACAGTTTTTCCATCACGGAACGTATCAATATCCATTCCAGGGGAAAGATCAAGTATTTTTGATGATATTTCATGAATACTGGAATGGTCGAGATCGGGTCCTCTACCATGATGACCCGTTTTCCAGGATGGCCTTGTCCCACTGGATGGCAGGCGATAAAGTCGTTCCGGGAGGTCCTGTCATGAGGAGAATCGCCTCGACCATGGAAGTGCTCGTGTTGGGGTTCTTCGCGGGTAGCGCCTCTGCAGATCTCGGAGACAACGACGTGGGCATGAACACCCACGTGCCGGCCGACGATGTCATCGAGGCCTGCGTGGATCTGGGAGTGGGCTGGATCCGGGTGGACAACAACTGGCTCGAGAACCAGCCCACACCGGGCGCCCCGGCGTACGTGGCGGCCCTGGATAGCGCCGTGACAACGGCGGGAGCCCGGGGCCTCGATGTCTACATGACCATCGCTTATACCCCGATCTGGGCCTCCACGGGCGACACGGACGGAACATCGACAAACGACGTTCCCCTGGCCGGCGCCTACGAGGCCTACGTGCGCATGGCCGTGGCCCACTATCGAACCATGGGCGTGACCCACTACGGGCTGTGGAACGAGCCGAACCTGGACTCCTTCTGGGAAGGTACGCCCGAGCAGTACGTGGACATCATCGTACTGCCCGGTCTTGCCGCGATCGACCAGGGCTGCGCCGACGCGGGGCACGCGGACTGCATGGCCCTGGGGCCGGATCTGGCCAGCGTGGGAGAATGGGACGACGTCTTGTTCGCCATCATGAGCCGGATGAACACCCACCTCGTGGATTTCGACATCTACACGCACCACAGCTACAACGGCTTCGAGGAGACCGGCGTGAACATCTGGGACAACGACAGGTTCTTCGAGGTGCTGGACCACCAGAGGTTCTGGTTCACGCGCAGGTCGTTCTTGCAGGTGCTGGACGAGACGGGCCACACCATCTTCGGCCTGCCGGACCGCGAGGTCTGGATCACGGAGACCGGGTACAGGAACCAGCCGCCCATGGACGCTGGAGAGCAGGCCACACAGGAGACATACTACATGCGGGTCATCGACGAGCAGCTCGCCAGGCAGTGGTACACCAACACCTTCTTCTACGAGATTCTCGATTCGTTGGACACGCTCGACGGGTTCGGGATCGTCCGCCGCACCTCAGGTCCCGACGCCACGTGGAACGACAACTTCGACTTCAAGGACGCCTACTGGGCCCTTCGGGACCGCATCGACACCGAGCCAGCTTTCCAGCCGACACCCTGCGAGCTGCAGTGCTGCGACGGGTTGGACAACGACGGCGACGGCACGGCCGACATGGCGGACCCAGGCTGCTCGGGCGAGAGCGACGACGACGAGTCGGACGATCCCGTGGTGGAGATCCCCACGATCCTCGCCATCGCGGCCCCTGGTGTGGCGCTCGACGGGTCTTTGGACGAATGGAGCAGTGCATCTTTCGTGTCGCTGTCGTCGCCCGGCGACTTCGTGTCTCCTGATCATGCTCCCGGCGATGCGTCGGATCTGTCGTTGCGCTTCGCCCTCATGTGGGACGCCACGAACCTCTACGTGGGCGTCGAGGTCGCAGACGACGTACACGACAACGACGCCGCTGCGGACATGCTCTGGTCGGGTGATTCGGTACAGGCCGCCCTTGACGTGGGCCAGAATGGCGGGCACTCCTACGACGACACCGACGACTTCGAGCTGGGCTGGGCCCTGCTCCCAGCAGGACCCGCATCGTGGCGCTGGACCGCTCCCGTAACGGCACCTGCCGATGGCTCGCAGGTCTTCGTGGCCTCCATCACGGGCGGTCTCGCCTACGAGATCAGGATACCTTCCACGAGCCTCGGGATATCCACCCTGGCCGAGGGCCAGATGATGGGCTTCACCATGCTCGTCAACGATGCCGATGGCGAGGGTCGAGAGGGCTGGGTCGAGTGGACGCCCGGAATAGGGTCGTTCAAGGACCCTGCCTCGTTCGGTGTACTGAGCCTGGTGGGCACCGTCTTGCCCGCGGACGATCCAGCCGAACCCACGGCCGATTTACCACCCGACCCGTCCACGGATGCGTCGGTGGACGTGGTCGAGGATCTGTCGGGTGACACGGTCGCGGACATCCCGATGGACGACCCCGGCACGGATATCCACCCACCCGGAGGAGGTGGTTGCACCTGCGCCGTTTCGTGATGGTCGTTCGCACCAGCGATGTCATGGCGATGCCGATTATGGTCTGGTAGATGATGCCCGTCATGCCAGTAGGCTGGTTTCGAGATCGCATCACGATCCTCATTTTTTTCGCGTCATCGTGCTTCACACGACCGTCGGCCGGACAGGACCTCACGCCCGAGCAGATCTACGCCCAGGTCCTCGTGGCCGGTGCCGACCTGCTCGACGGGACGGAGATCGAGAAGCTCGACGCTGCATCTCTGCTCGCAGAGATGCGGGCCGTGTACTCCGTACCCGTGCTCGAGCAGGCCCTCCAGGATCCCTCGGCCATGGTGCGCATGGCAGTGGTGGATGCGCTCGGCCAGATCGCCCACGAGGATGCCGTGGACGCTCTCGTGCTGGCGGCCCACGACGGCAATCCACTCGTGGCCCTTACCGCGGTCAACGCCCTGGGTGGAATGCACATCGACGAGGCCTACGCGGCCCTCATGTCCATGCTCACCAATGAGGGGGACCCGGATATCGAGGATGCCTTGCTCGAGGGGCTGCGCGCATGGAGCCAGCCCTACAACGCCCTGCCCGCCCCGACGGGCCTGCCTCCTGGGAAACAGGTACCCGATTTCGATCCGGCAGCCCCCGCCCCCTTGGAGCCCGGGCAAGTGTTCAAGAAGGCGAAGAACACCATCGATGCGTGCAACCCCTATGACCCGGCGGCCGGCATCTTGCTCCAGAAGTGTCAGGACCTGGTGTCGCCTCAGGATCCGACCGGGAAGAAGCCCTCTTGGATCGACACCAAGAATCCCTACGGACCTTCCTCCTTTTCGGCGATCTTGTCAGGCGCGAGTAGCGACATCGATGTGGAGAACCCCTACGACGGCATCCATTTCCCGCTGGCAACGTCGTCCGCGGTTCTGCTCGCCATCCAGGCTCCACCGCTCCCGGATATCACCATGTCCCCGGTTTCCATGATCTTCGCCCCGCCTCTGGCCCTGGAACTGTGGGATCTGCACACGGGTTCCTGGGTGGGATTCGAGACGGCCACCGCGTCGACCGGGGTCGGGACGGGCCGCATGACCAGCATGATGATCTCGGGCGAGTGGGCATGGCGATTCCTGGGAGCCGGCGCAACAATACCGTTTGGCGTCGCGAGCGGCCCGGACGGAGGAGGCCGGGAGGTCTGGCTCGCCGGCAACATCGGGCTCTGGCTGCGCCACAAGGGCTCGCGGGATCTCGGAGCCGTGACGCTGCGCTGGGGCGCCGCAATGACGCTGAACATCCCATCGGGGTCGCGGATCCCGGCTCCTGACGACGGCACGCTCGACCTGCGCACCCGGGCGGCGACCTCGCTCCTCTACGGCCAGTACTACCAGCACGGGACGAGCTATCCGGACCTCGAGAACAGCTTCCGGACGTCCGTACGACCCGATCTCGACATCGCCGTGATCATCGGCCCCCTGGCATTGCAGCTGGAGATGGGTTTCGACTTCATCGTGCTCGGCAAGGGACTCGACCCCGACACCGGCGCGAGCCGGGACCTGCCAGAAGTGAGCCTCCTGCATGTCGGCCTGGGAGCATACCTTCGCCCCATCGGATTCTTGCAGGCATCCCTCGAGATCACGTCCGTGATCCAGCTCTCGGGCACGAGCCTGATCACGCGACGGTTCGACCGCGACCTCATGGGAAGGCCCGCGGGCTCGGAGGCCTTCATCGCGCCGGGCCTGGCACTGCTCGTGCCGTTGAGGTCTGCCGGGACGCTGCACCTGACGGTGGCGCTGCGCGTCCCTCTTGGCGACATCGCGGCCGTCTCGGGACCCGTCCAGCTCGATCCCGTGCTCCTCCTGGGCGTTGGGTTCAGGTTCACTGCTCCCGATCCGCCGCCTTAGGCAGGCAAGAGCACGAAGAAGGTCGAACCCTGATCCGGCTCGCTCTCGACCCAGACATTTCCACCGTGCGCCATGACCGCCTGCCTGCAGAAGGCAAGCCCCAGGCCCGTGGAGTACTTCTTGCCCATACGGCGCGACTCCAGGACTGCGAACCGGTCGAAGATGCGGTCCTGATCCTGTGCGGGGATGCCCTCTCCGGAGTCCTTCACGGTGATGAGAACCGACCTGCCCGCCCCGGGCAGCCGTCTGGCCACGAGCATCTCGTCCGCTTCCTGGACGCCGAGGACGATCTCACCACCCTTTGGAGTGAACTTGATCGAGTTCACCACGAGGTTCTCCATCACCCTTGTGATGATGGCCGGATCCAGGAGCGCGCGTACGGAGTCTCGACAGGCGCGCGCCGTGAGCGTCACGTGCTCGGCCTCAGCTACCGTGGAAAGGCACCTGATCACGGAATCGATGAGATCCCTGCAGTCGGTGGGCTTTCTCACGAGATGCATGGCGCCCGACTCGATCCTGTGCAGCTCGAGCATGCCATCTATCATCACGAGCATCTGGTCGCACGCTCCGCGTGCATGATGGATGTTGCGCAGGGCTGAGTCCATGATGGCAGGGTCTTCCCCTCGCGCTCCGAGCGTCAAGAGCTGCCTCTCCAGAAGGTCCATGCTCGAGCCGATGACGGTGAGCGGATTTCTCAGGTCGTGGATCAACATGCCCGTCAGCTCTTCGCGCAGTTCGTTGTTGCGCTCGAGGTTACGGGCATTCTGAATGGCCGGCGCGATGTGATCTGCCACGGTTTCCAGGATGAGCAGGTCGGGATCCGCGAACGCTCCTTTGGTCCTGCTCTCAGCGTCCAGAAAACCGAAGGTGCGCCCCTGCACCCGCAGCGGGCAGCACATCTCGCTCCCCAGCCCCAGTCCCGTGCTCACCCGGCCGGGAAATGCGCTCACGCTGGACAGAAGCAGGCTCTTGCCAGTCTTGACCACATACCCCGTGACACCCATGCCCACTGGCTGGGTGTGCCCCACGGCGACCTGCACGGGCGCATCGGCGCTCATCGCGGCGAGCCTCACGTTCGTCCCGGAATCGTCAACCAGGCCGAGCCCCACGAACTCGTACCCGAACTGCTCGCGGATGCTGTCGATGGTCCTGCCCACGAGCTGAGACAGATCGACGGTGCTCGTGATGACCTCGCTCACCCGAGCGAGCTTCTCGAGCTGCGAGGTGCGCAGGTGCTGCTCCTCCACGAGCCAGGCATTGTGGATGGCAAGGGAGATGGGCGAGACCAGGGCCCCGACGAGCGTCATGGTGGCCTCCCCGAATGCACCCACACGGTCGCTCTCGAGGTTGAGGACGGCAATTGTCCTGCCCCCCACGATCAGCGGGAAGGCCAGCTCCGATCTGGTCTGCCCGATGAGGTCGATGTAGTGAGGGTCCGACCTGACATCCCGCAGGCAGATGGGCTTGCCATCCTGCGCCACCTTGCCGGTGACTCCCTCGCCCAGCCTGTGGCGATAGCCTCCGCGCACGTCCGAGCCATCACCGAAGGCACCTGCCCGATGCACCAGCCACTCTCCCGCCTCCTCCACGATTCCGATCCCCACGTAGTCTGCACCGGTGACGTCTATGAGCCTAAGACAGATGGTCCTGATCACACGGTCGAGATCACCCGACTGGCTCGCCAGAAGCCCTATCTCGTAGATGCGGGTGGCGACCTCCTGCGCACCCATCTCCCGGACGCTGTCCCCGTCATCGCTCATCGTCTCGCACTCATCCTAGCGCGAAAGGAGGATCGCAGCCACAGACAACCTTTGCTCCTCCGTGACGCCATCACGCCGACAGTGATGCCGCGAGCTCGCAGAGGCGGCTCTCGATGCGGAAACGCTCCTGCTCCAACGACTCTATCCTCTGCTGCTGCTCTGCCAGCCTGTCCGCGGACGACTGGATCACGCCCTCGAGCCTCTCGCGAAGCGAACACACCTGGGCCTCGGTCTGCGAAATCTGCTCGGTGAGCGCCCGCGCCTGCTCTCTCGCCTCGGCCATGTCGGCGGCGACCTGCTGCCGGCACAAGGCGGACCGGCCCAGCGCTGCGCAGGCCTGCACGGTCGAATCGTCCAGCGCATCCCCACCGTGGACTGTTTCCATGGCCTTGAGCCCATTGAGATGCTCGAGGATCTGGAGGTCGAGCTCGGCCAGCTCGGTCGCGAGCACTTCGAACCTCTGCCCCTGCTCCACGAGCGAGCTGCGCTTCAAAGACGCGCTCTTGGCGAACTTGGCGATGGCGTGGCGGATCCTCCGACCCTCGTGGCGTCTCTCCTCCACGGAAGATTCCATCATCGCACAAATTCCCTCCATCATCCCCACCAGTGATTCGAGTTGCCCCACGAGCTCACCCATCTCGTAGACGACCCTTCGCCGATCCTCGGCGGCAGCCGTCGCATGCTGCGCCACGAACCTCTTCCAGGCGGCGAGAAGGGGCGGCGGCGAAGCAGGCCCGGCCTGAGCCTCCAGCGACCCTCCGTCACCGAAGTCGAGCCTGGAGTCGCGGGGCACCACGGCCTGTGCCGCCCTGTTCGGGGGCACGAAAGCATCCAGATCGGCGAGCACCGCGAAGGCATCGAGATAGCGATCTTCTGGCCTCTTCTCGATGAGCCTCATGACGATGCGTGCGAGCTCTGGTGGCGTCTTCGGCTGCACATCGCAAAGAGGCGCGGGCTTCTCGGCGATCTGCTGCCTCATGATCTCCATCATGTTGCCCTTGCGAAACGGCGGGTGGCCGGCCGCCATGTCGTACGCGATACATCCCAGCGCGTACAGGTCGGAGTGAGGCCCGGGCTTCTCCCCCCTGGCCTGCTCGGGCGACATGTACTCGGGCGTACCCAGCACCTGACCTGCCACTGTCAGCCCCGGCTCGCTGGCAAGGTGCGCCACCCCGAAGTCGAGGATCTTCACGAAGTCGTCTTTCCCACCCTCCTTCGTCAAGAACACGTTCTCGGGCTTGAGGTCGCGGTGGATGATACCCATGGCGTGGGTGGGACCGAGAACTCCCAGCACCTGACGCATGATCGAGATCACCAGGCCGACGGTGATCTTGCGGGCTGCGATCACGTCCTCCAGCGTCCGGCCCTGCAGGAGCTCCATGACGATGTAGGAAATGTTTTTCCGGCTCTCGCCGATCTCGTAGACCTGCACGATGTTGCGGTGACGTACCAGGTCTGCGGCCCTGGCCTCCCTGGTGAAGCGCGCCTTGATCTCGCTCACGTCCAGCGAGCTCGCCGCCTCGACGGGCAGGATCTTGATGGCCACGTCACGGTCCATGTGCACGTGCTGGCCCCTGTACACGTACCCCATGCCTCCCATGCCGATGCGCTCCACGACCCTGTACTTGCCGGCCAGCACGATCCCCTCGAAGGGATCCGTGCGCTCGCTCAGCTCGGATCCATCCAGCGGACAGATCCTCGTGCCATGGGGGAAGACCAGCGCGCAGTTGGGACAGAATGCCATTTGAACCAGTTAGTTTCCTGCGACCCCTTGATCATTCTGAGTAGAATGCACGGCCCTGGTCAAGAAAAGAGCACCCATCTCACGAGCAGGCGCCCGTGACGGGATCGCACAGGTGGCCTTCTCCCAGTGCCTCCTCGCAGAACGCATCCGAGCTGCACGCAGGCATGCAGAACCCCGGAGGCTTGAGTGTGTCCTCAGCCACGTGAACGGCCGAATCTAGAACGGACAGGGGCACGCACGCGAGATCGGGTCTTGGGCATCCCCCGTATCCCAGGGGCATCCCGAGGCCGCTGCACCCCACAAGGCAAGTGGACCATCCGCACAGGCCCGTGGCGATACCGTCCACACCCGCCCCACCGCAGATGGCCATGTCCACTGCCAGGCTCTCGTTGCACGACACCGTGCAGAAGCCGGGCCCGAACCAGTCCATGCAGCTTCCGAGCCCGAGAGGCGAGACACACTCCGTGTCCTCGACGCACCGTTCTCCCAGCTCGCCAGGCCCACCCGGGAAGTTGCCGGGAAAGCAGAACCCGTCCTCGCCTCCCGGCGGCGGCCCACCGATCCATCCCAGAGACGGTACGGGCTGACACGCCTGCTGCTGTCCCGAGGTGGACCTGCACCCGTACTCCGGATCGTCGAGATCGAGGCCCGTCACGCACGGCCGAAGACAACGACCCGCGGGCCTGTCCACTGTCCCGAAGTTCAAGCACCAGCCTCCGTCCGCCTCGCATCCCCTGCCCACGAGATGGCAGCCTCCCCTCGTGCAGTAGCCCCCAGGAAAGAGCTCCTCTCCCGAGTCCGGATCGGTGTAGAGCAGACATTCGCCGCCTGCTGGACATTGCGAATCGTGGTCGCACGGGTCCCCGAACGAGGACCCCGGCAGGCCAGGATTGACGCAGGACCAGCTCGCCATGCAGTCCGTCCGCTCCTCCGGATCGTCGCCGTCGCAGAAGCTCGTGCACTCCCCGAACAGCGTCACCTCGCCGTCGTCACGCCGGTAATCCTCGTCCTCGTCCACCCACCTCTCGCAGCACTCCCGGTCGTTCGTGCACCCCGACACGCACGCGTACAGCGACGGATCGCAGCGATATCCCCGCCTGCACCCGCATGCCCAGTCGAACGGCTCGCCCGATGCGTCGCCCGGAGAGCAGGCGTCCAGGCAGCCGTAGATGGTGTACCCCATGAATTCGCCGAAGGAGAGGCAGCGCGATCCCTCCGGGCATCCCTCGTCCGTCCAGGGGTCGCAGAACTCGGAGTCGGCCCAGTAGTCGCAGGAACCTCCGGGATTCGTCACGTACCACTCGCCTTCGAACTCCATGCGCTCCTCTGTGAAGCACATGGCGCCCGGCACATCCCTGCACTCCTCGTCCATCACGCACGCCCGGCCCAGCACACCGTCTGCGGGTCCGTCCGGACAGGGTGGCGCGTTGTAGCAGACAAGGTCCACGCTCGTGTCAACGTCCTCGCCTGACGAATCCGCGACCACATCCGAGATTTCCGCGACCACATCGGACGTCGCATCGTGCGCATCGCCGCCCAGGCGCGCGTCCTGCCCGTAGCACCCTGCCAGCAGCGCACACGTCAAGAAATGCCAGCGAACCATGCACCAAGGCTACCATGAACCCACCCTGCGCGCGACACATTCATGGAAGGCCGATGGCTCTGCGAACCGGCTCATGGTAAACTGCGCGCCTGGAGGAGACAGATGAGATTCATCTTCTGGGGTATCGCGGTGTGTGCCCTGGGTGGCTGCAACGAGAGCGGGGACATGATCACGGACGCAGGCGCGGATGCGCCTTTGGGCAATCCTCTCGAGGAGATCGACACGAGCACGATCACCCCGGCCAACGGAACTATCGTGGGCCCGGAAGACGATCCCCTGCACGTGAGCCTGCAGACACCGGGCATCATCCCCGGCTACTCCGGCACCGTGCCCACGACTGTCGACGTGACGGCAATGGCCACGGGCGACAGGGCCACCTTGTCGGACACCACGGACGACTGGGTAGAAGAGGTGTTCTCGAACACGGGAGTGGATCTCGACCAGATCACGGCTGGGTCCATCGACCTGGCATCCGCCAGCGGCGGTGGGCCGGTGAACGGGGAACGCATCGAGCTCGCATTCACCGTGTCGTCGGTGCGGCCATCGGGCACCTATACGCGAGAAGCCTCGGTCACGGTGACCTACCAGGATTTCTGACAGGGGAAGGAGCATCCATGGGCGAGCCCAACCAGAGGGTCATCTACTCCATGGTCCGGGTGGGAAAGGTCTACCCGCCCAGCCACCAGGTGCTGCGCGACATCTCCCTGGGCTTCTTTCATGGGGCCAAGATCGGCGTCATCGGTCTCAACGGCGCAGGCAAAAGCTCGCTCTTGCGGATCATGGCCGGGACGGACGAGGACCACGTGGGCGAGACCGTGCTCTCGAAGGGTATCTCGCGAGGGCTCCTCGACCAGGAGCCCCTCATCGGGTCAAAGCTCACGGTCAGGCAGGTCGTGGAGCAGGGCTGCCAGGATCTGGTGGATCTGCTGGCGCGATTCGAGAGGATCAACGAGAGGCTGGGCGAGGACCTCTCCAGCGACGAGATGGAGAAGATCATCGAGGAACAGGCCAGGGTCCAGGAGCAGATCGACAGCCGCGACGGCTGGGATCTGGACAGCCGGCTCGAGCTGGCCATGGAAGCCCTGCGGTGCCCGCCCGCCGACACACCCGTGTCCGTCCTGTCCGGAGGTGAGAAGCGGCGGGTGGCACTGTGCCGCCTGCTCCTCGGAAAACCTGACATCCTGCTTCTGGACGAGCCCACCAACCACCTCGACGCGGGGTCCGTGGCATGGCTCGAACGTCACCTGCAGACCTACGAGGGGACGGTCATCGCCGTGACCCACGACAGGTACTTTCTGGATAACGTGGCCGAGTGGATCCTGGAGCTGGACCGGGGACACGGCATCCCCTGGAAGGGAAACTACTCGTCGTGGCTCGAGCAGAAGAAGGAGCGGCTCGCGAACGAGGAGAAGGCAGACCGCAGGAGGCTCAAGACCCTGGAGAGGGAGCTGGAGTGGATCCGCATGGCCCCGCGCGCGAGGCAGGCCAAGGGCAAGGCACGCGTGAACGCCTATGACAAGCTGCTCTCCGAGGAAACCGAGCAGCGCCGCGAGCAGATGTCCATCTACATCCCGCCGGGACCGAGGCTGGGAGGAAAGGTCATAGAACTCTCTTTTGTGCGCAAGGCCTTCGTGGACAGGTTGATCTTCGACGACCTGTCGCTGATCATTCCCCCAGGCGCCATCGTGGGAGTGGTGGGGCCCAACGGAGCCGGAAAGACGACGCTTTTGAGGCTCATCGCGGGCGAAGAAAAGCCCGACGCTGGAACCGTCACCCTGGGCGATACGGTGAAGCTGGCCTATGTGGAACAGACTCGCGCGTCGCTCGAGGCCGAGAGGACGGTATGGGAGACCATCTCGGGAGGCGAGGACCAGATCGTCCTCGGCTCGCGCACCGTGAGCTCGCGCGCCTACGTGGCCAGCTTCAACTTCCATGGGCCGGATCAGCAGAAGACGCTGGACGCTCTATCCGGCGGCGAGCGCAATCGCGTGCAGCTCGCCATGATGCTTCGCCAGGGTCCGAACGTCCTGCTTCTCGACGAACCGACCAACGACCTGGACGTCAACACGCTCAGGGCGCTGGAGGAGGCGCTCGAGGACTTCGCGGGTTGTGCCGTGGTGGTGAGCCACGACAGGTGGTTTCTCGACCGGATCGCCACGCACATCCTGGCCATCGAGGACGAGGGGCAGGTCGTGTTCTTCGCGGGCAACTGTTCCGACTACGAGGCGGACCGAAAGAAACGCCTGGGCCAGGACGCCGATACGCCCCACAGGCTGCGCTACACGAAGCTCACCCGATGATCGAAGCCAGCCTGTCGGTCCTCCAGCAGTTCTGGCTTCTTGGGATGGCGCGTCGATCAGGTACTTGACGACCCCGAGGGAACCGAAGTGTAATCCCGGCGTCCGAGCATGTGACGGATCAGGCATCCTTGCCATTGGAGTCGCATGACGGACACATGGGAACAAACCGCGCAGTCGGATCTCGCGCGATTCTGGGAGCGTCAAGCGGTGACCATGAACGACAGGTCCGAGAAGCGGCTCATCGCATTGCTCGCGCAGCGAAACGAGGCCGCATTCGAGGAGCTCGTGAGGCAGTACAGCCCCACGGTCTACAACCTTGCCTACCGTATGATGGGCAACGCTGCAGAGGCCGAGGACATCTCCCAGGAGATCTTCATCACGGTCTTCAAGAGGATCCACACGTTCAGGGGGGATTCATCCCTGTCCACATGGCTGTACCGTGTGACAATCAACCACTGCAAGAATCGCATCAAGTACCTCTCCCGCCGGCACGAGCATCAGAAGCGCGAGTACGAGGATGAACGAACGATGCACTCGTCCGCAGACAGGACCGTGGCAGGTTCCGTGCACAGGCCAGACGAGATGGTGGAGGCCATGCAGATGGAAAGGATCATCCAGAGAACGCTCGAGGACCTGGACGAGGACCACCGCACGATCCTGGTGCTGAGGGAGCTCGAGGGCATGAGCTACGAACAGATTGGCGAGATAATGAAGCTCGAGGCGGGAACGGTGAAGAGCAAGCTCCACCGTGCCAGGTCCACGTTCATGAAGAGGATGAAGAGCGCCTATCACGAGGGTATTTCAGGGGCTCGGGGGGAGGAGTGATGGACCACGAGACGGTCATGGATCTGTTCAGCGAGTACATGGAGGGCGACCTGGACCCCGAGAGGGATGCTCAGGTCCGCGAGCACCTGGCTGGATGCAAGCAGTGCGAGAAGGAGTACGAGCAGTTCAGGGCGACCTTCGAGACGATGCGCTCACTGCCGTCCGTGCCTCCCCCCGAGGATCTGGACAAGAACATCAAGCGCCGGATCCGATCACGCAGCCGAGGCAAGTTCTTCGCCGCCACCCACGAGCCCAACATCGTGTACCGGGTTCCCTACGAGTTCATCTCGCTGATCCTCATCCTCATCGCGCTGATGTGCCTGTACGTGATGACCATGATCACCGACCTCGAGCAGGTCCCCCAGAAGACCCGGGATAAAGACAAGGGGTCTGACATACAGAATATCCATTGAGTTCAACATGTTACACTGTCTCTCCAGGGACGCCGTCCAGTCCGACGTCACGGACGTGAAGCGCCTGGCAGCCCAGCATGACCGTGAGCGATGATGTGCTCGCTGACATGCCCCCCCTTGACCACGCCCCATCGGCAAGGGTCAACGTTTCCGCAAGAGCCAGGCCGAGTGCACGCGGGGTGTGCGAGAAAAATCGAGTGGAACCGTCCTTCTCGTGATCTCCTCGGCATCGAGGTCGACCATGGCCCCGGCATCCAGCTTGAATCGCCTGGCGCTCGCCACGAACAGGAGTGTGCCACCCGGGGCCATGAGAGCGGCCGCCGAGCGGATGAGGTCCGCGTGATCCCGCTGAACGTCCAGGGTGCCCGACATGCGCTTGGACCGGGAGAACGTTGGCGGAGCCAGCAGCACGAGGTCGAACCTTTGCCTTGCGCCCTTCATCCAGGTCAGGCAGTCGGCGCGCACGAAGTCGTGGGCAGCCCCTAAAAGGCCGTTTGCCTCCATGTTTCGCACGCTCCACTCCTGGTAGGTGGCGGACATGTCGACTGTCGTGGTCGTGCGAGCGCCTCCCGCGGCAGCGCACACGCTGGCCGTTCCCGTGTACGAGAAGAGGTTGAGGAATCTTGTGCCCGCGGCCATGTTCCTGATCATCGCGCGGACGATCCTGAGATCCAGGATCAGGCCAGTGTCCAGGTAGTCCGTGAGGTTCACCTCGAAGCGCAGACCATGCTCCTCGACGATGCGCGTGATACCGAGGTCCGATTGCCGCTGGTACTGCTCTTTGCGCCTCTGCCGGCTGCGCTCGCGCAAGAACACATCTGCCGGTTTCAGGCCGAGCACCTCCGGGATCACGGCCAGCGCGTCTTCGCGCCTTTCTCGTGCCCGGCTGGCATCCACGGTGGCCGGCGGCCTGTACTCCTGCACCAGGACCGCACTGCCGTACACGTCCACCGCGAGGGCGAACTCCGGGATGTCGGAGTCGTAGACACGGTAGCAGGTGACGTTCTCTCGCCTGGCCCATTTCGACAGGTGCTTGAAGTTCTTCGCGAGCCTGTTGACGAGCGGCGCCGCGCGCTCCCGTCGCGCCTGCCTCCAGGCCGGTCCGTCTTGCGCCTTCACCGGACTATCCGAGATCCTGTACTCGCACAGACGGCACTCGATGGCACCGTTCATGAGCACGTGCTTTCGAGAGGCGCGCAACCCGATGTACCCTGCCAGCTCCTTGTCGCCCGCGAGCACGTACCCCGTCCACCCTGCGAACCTGCGGCGCATCACGTCGCCAATCTGCTCGTAGAGGGACTCGAGATTGACGTTGCGGGCCATCCGACCAGGAGCCCCGATCCTCACGCCATAGGGGGGGTTCGTGACCAGGATGCCGGTCTTGACATCCGCTGGCGGTGAGCACTCGTCGAGAGATCCTGTCTTGAAGCGCACCTGCCCGTCGACGGCGGCGCGCCTGGCGTTGCTCGCGGCGGTACGGATAGCGTCGGGGTTCAAGTCTCTCCCCTCCATGGCAGGATGTTCGACGCGAGCTGCTGCCTCGGCACGTGCGCGCGCCTCCTCGCAGAGCGAGGCCCAGAGCATGGGGACGTGGCCGAGCCATCCATCGAACCCGTTGTATGGCCTCGCGAGCCCCGGGGCCATGTCACAGGCCGCGAGCGCAGCCTCTATGACGAGCGTTCCCGATCCGCACATGGGATCGAGGAACGGTTGCCCCTGAATCGCTCGTTCGGGCCAGCTGGCGAAAAGGAGGATGGCAGCCGCCAGGTTCTCCCTGAGCGGGGCCTCTCCACCTGCGGTCCTGTAGCCTCGCAGGTGCATTCCCTGTCCCGCGAGGTCCAGCGCCAGGATGGCTTTATTCGCCTCGAGGTGCACGTTGATCCGCACGTCCGGCCTGTCCGTGCGCACGGACGGCCTCACGCCCCGGCGCTCCCTGATGCAGTCCACGACGGCGTCCTTGACCCTGAGAGCCGCGAAACCGGAGTGGTGGATGGGAGAGCGGGTGGACGTGCAGTCCACGGCCAGCGTGCCGGATGCCGGCACGTGGTCGTCCCATGGCACGGCCCTGGCCCCCTCGTACAGCGCGTCCGTGTCGGGCGCCTCGAACGTGGCGAGGGTCAGGTGGATGCGCGAGGCCGTGCGGGACCAGAGGACCGCACGATAGCCCATCTCGAGAGTCCCACGAAAGGCCACTCCCGCGGGGCGTGGCAGGACGTCCATGGCTCCCATGTCCGACAGCTCCTGGGCCAGCACCGTCTCGATTCCCTTGCCGGTCGTGGCGAAGAAGAAGAGAGGCTCCTGCCCTTTGGAGTCGTGTCTCAGAGGCACCGTCCCGCCATGCCGAAGAGGATCTCCGTATCCGTTCCGAGCACCTGGCGCTCCCATCCGATCCCCAGCACGCTCCCGCTCCAGACGAGCATGCAGTTGCCCGATGCCAGTGCCGGATCCGTCGCGATCTGCACTGCAGGGGTATACGAGCTGCCGCCGGCATCGATGTGGGAGACGTACAGCGAAGCGGGCGGTCCTCCGGCGGCCGTGAAGTCCTGCCAGCACGTCACGAGGCCGTCGACCGTCCACTCGATGGCAGGCCGTCCCGTCTCGATGGTCATGGGGTCCGACAGTGTGGAGATCTGAAACTCTGCGCCGAGCCTGACGCCCGTGGGGTCCAGGCGGACCAGGTACAGGCCCCGGCCTCCTCCCCGCTCGTCCCTGTAGACGGCTCCGATTGTCGATCCCGTCCACGCCAGGTCCAGGTCGGACGTACCTCCCGGCGTGTCCGTCAGACGCACGTGCGATCCCACCGGCGTCCCGTCACCGTCCAGCCGGGCCAGGTAGACCTCGTCGTTCCCGTCGCGGTCGTCCACCCAGCCGAGCACGTACTCGCTTCCGGTCCACAGTATCCGAGGGTGCTCGGACGCATACGAGAGGGCATCGGTGAGGGCTCGCTCCCCGGTCACGCCCGAGCCGGGCGCCAGACGCGCGAAGTACACGCTCCAGTTTCCGTCCCGGGTGTCCTGCCAGGCGATCCCCAGCTCGGAGCCGGTCCAGGCCAGGCCCGCGAACTGCGAGGGGGCAGGCGCACTGGTGATGCGGGTGGCCGTGCCCACCATGACACCCGTGGGATCGAGCATGGCCACGAAGACCTCGGTCGCCTCGGCAGGTGGCATGTCGTGCCAGGCGAGAGCAAGGCTCGAGCCTGTCCAGGCCAGGTCCGGGTAGCTGTCTACGCTCACAGCCGGCACCACGACCTGCTCGCCAGTGGCCGAGATCCCGTCCTCGGCCACCAGAGACAGCATAACCTCCGTGCCGCCGGTCTCGCCATGACGGGACCATGCCACCGCCCATGCGCTTCCCGTCCAGGTCATGGCGGGCGGGCGTTCCAGGTGCGCGCAGGACTCCCCGAGCAGGATCTCCGGCACGAGAAGAGTGTCGTCGTCGGGAACGGTGTCGCAGTCCTGGTCCACTCCGTCGAGACATCCCAAGGTCGTCGAGCCTGGATGGGTGTCACCACGCATATCGTCGCAGTCGTCCCCGCCGCAGGCCGCGTCCACGTGGCCATCACCGTCCTCGTCCCTGTCGCCGAAAGCACAGGCGCCCGCACCCTCGTCGCACGTGTCCGTGGTGCAGGAATCGGAATCGTCGCAGACGACCTCCGTTCCCGGCGTACAGTGACCCTCGACGCAGGACTCGTGCCCGTTGCAGAACACGGCATCGTCACAGTCGCCGTCTGTGACGCATTCCGCCTCCTGGGGCACGTCGATGTCATCGGAACTGTCTGCCGTCGAATCGGGCTGGGTACCCGTGTCCGCACCCGTGGCCAGACCCTGACCGCAAGAGGCGAAGAACAGCGTCCACGTCGAGAGAATGTGCATTGTCGAAGCGAGTCGCATGGCCAACCCCCTGTCGAGCGTCGACTCTAGCAGAAAAGTCATGTGGCGGGAAAAAGCGGGCTAGCGGACGGGAGGCAAGGGGGCTGCCCTGGGTGGCACGGGCGCCTGGGGCTTCGGGGGGCGTGGCGGCTCGCGATCCACCGTGAGCTCGGGGCCCC
>JBFYZU010000229.1:0-11674 GCA_041309365.1 Myxococcota bacterium | reverse complement strand
CGTGACGGGACCGCCTCCGCTGACTGGCGCCGGTACCGACCCGGCCGCGCAGAAGATCATCGCCGTGCCAAGGGCTGCAGGAGTCGGACTGACCACGTCGGCAGTGAAATCCGACACGGAGATGGAGTTCGAGGAGGACGAGGAACCTACCCAGGCGCTCGATCAGGAGGCCTCGGATCTCGCTTTGCTCGGATCGAGCCAGTTCGACATCCCGGACGAGCCCGTGTACTCGGACAAGCCCGTGGTGCGCAGGAAGCCGGCTACTTCCCAGAACATGGCCCCTATCATGGCCCAGCCCATGGCGCCGGCCATGAGCGCGGCCCAGCGAATGTCGTTCCCCCCGGGTACCATGATAGGGCCGGACGGCCAGCCCATGGCCTATCCCATGCCCATGCCCCAGCGAAAGAGCGGCTTCAATCCGCTCTGGGTTCTCGTGGGCGTGATAAGCCTCGTGGTCGTGGCCGTGGGCGGCGTGATGGCGTACAAGCTGCTCACTCCCGACTCGGGCAAGACCAGCCAGGATGGCCCGGGAGTGCTCGGTCCGGACCAGGCAGCCATCGACCTTCGCGTGGTGCCCAGCAGCGCCCAGGTCAGCATCAACGGCAAGGAAGTCCCGACCGACAAGCTCGGATTCCCCATCCCCATCCCCGTGAACACGGCGGTGGACGTCGAGGTGTACAAGGAGGGGTACAAGCGGGAAGCCTTCCAGATCCTCGCAGGGCCACAGGAGAAGATCCGCAAGGAGATCGCCCTCGAGGAGCTCCAGGGCCGCGTCATCGTGCACTCCGTGCCCGACAAGGCAAGCGTCTACATGGACTCCGTGCTCAAGGGCCAGACCCCCGTCACGCTCGACGACTTCCCCATCAACCGCAAGGTGAACGTCTCGGTGAAGATGGATGGAATGGACGTCTGGGCCGAGACCGTGGAGCTCAACGAGGACAAGCCCGAGCGCACGCTGGTGGCGCAGCTCCAGACCGTGGGCAAGAAGACCGTGGTGGCCGACGCGACGCAACCCAGGCCTCCCGACGCGGCGGACGCCTCGCCTCCCACCAAGACCTCTCCGGTCAAGACAACATCCCCGGTCGTCAAGCCCGAGAAGAAGCCCAAGGACACCTCGACGGTCATCAAGCCCGAGAAGAAGCCCAAGGACACCCCCGGCGCAGACACGGGAGAGAAGGGCGGCCTCGTGGCCATGACAACGCCATGGGCCAGGGTCATCGTGGACGGCAAGGACACGGGACGCAACACGCCCATCGTGCCCACAAAGCCCATCATGCTCCCGCCCGGCAACCACAAGGTCACATTCGAGATCCAGTCCACCGGCGAGACCTTCACCTACAGCGTGACCATCAAGGCCGGTCAGAACACCAAGATCATCAAACAGCTGAAGTAGTTGTCAGGCGACCTCGTCGAGGTCCTGCTCCGCCTCGACGTCGTAGAGAGGCATCCGATCCAGGGCGATCACGCGAGCCCTGCCACCTGAACCATCGCCGATCTCCGGCCCGGCCTTGCGCAGGGTGATGGTGGCCAAGAAGATCCCGATGACAGAGGCCAGAAGCGAGAGCTGGACCCACATCCCGCTGGTCACGCCCGCAACGACGAACGCGACGGAGACGGCCATGGCAACAGAGAGCGCCTTCAAGTGATATGAAGTAGTAATTGTATTACTTTTTGCCATCTTGTAATCAACCTTAACACCGATCACGGTCGCGTCTCAAGTTTCTAACCAGACCTGCCCCTCGGGATCAACCGTAAAATCCTGCTGATCTCGTCCCTCCAACCCACCGTTTCTGCGTCGTTTTTCCTGCCCCACGCGATACAACGTCCCACGGGTGAACTCTATTTCCAACCATGTTTCGAGCCCGTTGCCAGGCGGGTCCGCGCGCCCGATCGCTCTCTTGACAGCGCCAGTCGCGGGCGTCTTAATAGCCCATGCTCGGCCCCCCAGAGGGGCCAAGAGGGCCGTTAGCTCAGCTGGTAGAGCACCGGACTTTTAATCCGGGAGTCGCGAGTTCGACTCTCGCACGGCCCACCGTGTGAACGGGTTCGATGGCGCAGGGCGTTGGCCCTGGCCACGGATGTGGCGAAGGGGAGGCGCATCTCGCGACCGTCCGGCCCTGGTCGACCCCGACAGATCGAATATCAGGGCATTCGCTTGCGGGGTTGCCGATGTGGGCGTACATTCTGGTGGCCCGGCGACGATCGGGCCACAGGGGGTTCTCATGGAAATGTCGAGATACGTCGGAATCCTGCCGGTGCTTCTCGCGCTCGGATGCGGCCATCACGACCAGCCGTACGTGTTCATCGATACGGGCACCGACCCGGCGACGGACACGGCGTGGGAGGGATGGACGGACGTGACGGGGCCGGACATACCTGTGAGCGACGTGCAGGAGGAGACCTGCGGAGGCGCCAGCTTCGGGGTCGCACGAGTGATCCCGGACATCCTCATCCTCCTCGACCGCTCCAACTCCATGAGCGACACGCCTCCGTCGCCTCCCCTCTGGGAGACCATCCGGACGGCCATCAACAACGTCACGCTCCCACCCAGGGATTCGAACATCTGGTTCGGGCTCATGGCCTTCCCGGGCAGCACCTGCAGCGGCCTCGTGGACCAGTGCATCCACCCGGACTGGTCGGACACCCTGGTGCCCGTCGAGCCGGATAATCACGGTGACATCGCAGCAGCCCTGTCCGGGCTGACCACCTGCGGCGGCACGCCCATCGCCATGAGCCTGCAGAACGCCTGGACGTACCTCACCACCCTCGCCGACGGCCACCCCAAGTACGTGCTTCTGGCCACGGACGGGGCGCCCAACTGCAACGAGCTTCTCAACGGGTCCACGTGCACGTGCACCAACCCGCTGGGCGGGTGCGCGCTCAACTCGAGCAACTGCCTGGACGACGTGCGCACCTATGCCGTGCTCGAGACCATGTGCGGGTCGGGCGTGAGCACCTTCGTGCTCGGCATGGGCGGGGCGTCGTCCTGGGCGACGGTCATGAACCAGATGGCCGTGGCCGGCTGCACGGATCACTACTACGCCGCCGATGACCCGGTCTCCATAGAGGCCGCGCTCGCGGAGATCGCCGGGGCCGTGGCGTCCTGCGAGTTCGAGATGAACTGCGCGGACATCCCGGACACGAACAGGGTCAACTTCTTCTCCGAGCCCGGTCACACTGTCATCTACCGCAACCCTGCAGGAACTTCGGGGTGGGACTGGGTGGATCCGTGCGATCCCGGCGACATCACCGGCACGGTGCAGTTTTTCGGCCCTGACTGCGACAGCATCATGTCCGGGGCCTTCGAGTCCATCTCCGCCGAGTTCGGGTGCGAGACGCTCCTCATCTGATCCGCCATCCTTTCCGTCTCTAGCGGCCCGACGGGGCATGGACGGCTTGCGCCCCGTGCGGTGATTCGTAGAATGGGGCGTTCGGCAGGGAACCGGAGAGATATTGGGAGAGACTGCGCTCATCGGAGAGAGGGACATCGAGGGCCCACCCACGCTCGCGAGCAGGCTCCACATCCTGGCCCGCTTCATCGGGGTCATCCTGGCCGCGATACCCACCACGACCGTGCCTCCCATGCTGCTCACGGTGCTCGCGTATCGCAGGTACGGAAACGAGCGCACGTTCCAGAGGATCCACAGCGTTTTCGGGTGGGCGAACTTCTGCGTCAGGCGGGTCCTCGAGATGGACGTCCGCATGCAGGGCAAAGAGAGGCTGGATCGGGAAGGATCCCGGCTCATGCTCGTGTGCAACCACCAGAGCTACGTGGACATCCCACTTATCATGGGCAGCCTGCGCATCGGGGCGTTCTTGTCCAAGGACATCGTGGCCTACCTGCCAGTCATCGGGCAGATCGCCTGGCTCGCGGGCACGATCTACTTCAGGCGCGACAGCAAGGAGAGCAGGCAGAGAGCGCTGGTGAATGTCCTTCGAATGTGCGAGAGCTCCACGCCCGTTGTCGTGTTTCCCGAGGGCACACGATCGGCCGACGGGCGGCTGAGAGACACCGTGCATCTCGGGGCGCTGCACTCGTGCCACGCGCGGGGGCTGCGCGTGGGCACGTTCGCACTTGACGGCACGCGCTATGCGTGCCCGCCGTCCATGGATCGATATTTTCCCCACCAGCGCGTGGCCATCGTGGTGGGCGAGACCTTCGACCCCTCCGACTTCGGCGACGCGGACGGCTTCGCCAGGGCGGTATGGGAAGAGGTGGGGCGCAGGTTCGCCGAGGCGCGCGCCATGCGCGAGTCGAGCGACTGGGATACCTTCCCGAGGCCGTGATCAGACGGAAGACCCGGAGCGCAGGTACTCGTCCACGTGCCGCGCGATGGGCGCACGCACACGATCGACCAGATCCCCGATACCCCCGTCGGGGACGCCATCCGTGGGCACGGGGGCATCGCAGTGGACCGTCACCTCGCGGCCCGGGCGGACGATGAGCGACTCGGCGCGCATCACGTCCTGCATGCCGGTGACGGCCACGGGAACGATGGGAACGCCCAGGTCGCGGGCGATGACGAACACGCCGCGGCGAAAGGGGCCCACGCGGCAGTCCCGGGTGCGCCCCCCCTCGGGAAACGCCAGGATGGAGTGCCCCCTGTCCAGCGTGCGGCGGAAGCTATCGCGGATTTCGGCGAGCTGGCCCGACATTCCCGAGCGCACGGGGATGGTCCCGCGCTGGCGCATGAACCAGCCGTACACGGGGTAGCGGAAGTGATCCTGAAGCTCCAGGCCCTGCTTGAAGTGGGGCGTGGCCCTGTACATCACGCAGAAGTCGAAGTGGTTCACGTGGTTCTGGCAGAAGATGTATGGCGTGGCGGGATCCACGGCCGGGTGGACCTCGGCGCGCCATCGCAGCCGGGGGATGCCGAGGATGACGCGGGCGGCGAGGCGGGCCACCTTCTCCAGCCTCTCGGGCTCCACCACCGTCTGCAGCGCCATGAGCGTCGTTCCGGCGAGCACGACGAACCCTGCTTCCGCGCTCCATACGGCCGCGCTGGTCATCCAGTCGAGGAGGGTCGCCTTTCTCCAGCTCTCGAGATCGTCCCCGTGCTCCCGCGCCTGCATGGTGAAGACATGTTGCCACAACCGCGGCCCGGGGCACAGATCGACCGCAAGAGGCTCACTTCAGGACGAACGGGTAGCTGAACGCGAAGGTCGGCTTGGAGAACTTGGGAAAGCTGGCGCCCTTGACCACCTTCTCGATGCAAGCGCCCTTGGGTGTTCCCTTGAACCCACCGCCGACCACCTTGGCGCTCGAGACCTTGCCCGTGGCGCCGGAGATCGTGATGGAGACCGTGGCCAGGCCGGTCTCGCCTGCGCCGCAGGCGTTGACCTTGGGCTCGAGGCCCTTGAGCACCATCTTGAGGATATCCTTCGACGGCTGCTCGGGCAGGCTGCCGGCCGGGCCAGGCTTGACAGGTGCGGTCTTCACGGGTGGAGGCGCGATGGTCTCCTCGACCTCGGTCACCGAGGGACCTGGGCCGACCTTGGGGTGCTTGACCTTCTTGGTCGTGCCTGCCGGGTGCGGGGTCGCCGGCGCCATGGCAGGTGGCGGCTCGGCAGGGGCAGGCTCCTCGGTGGTTCCGGCTACAGGGGCAGGCTCCTCGGCTGGTGCAGGCTCCTCGGCAGCCCCGGCGGCATGGGCAGGCTCCTCGGCTGGCGCAGGCTCCTCGCCGGCGGCGGGCATGGTCTCGAGCTTCTGGGGTGCAGTCGGATCGCCGGTGGCGGCCACAACGGCTGCCGCGGGCTTTCTGTCGAGAACGAGCTTCTTGACCACCACGACGCCGGCCACGGCGATCATGGCCAGCGCCAGAAGAAGGCCCAGCACGAGCACCACGGGAACCAGGATGGATCGCTTCTTCTCGGGCTCGGGAGCCACGATGAGCTGGTCGTGGGCCAGATCATCCGGCACGAGAGACTTTCTCACCGGAGGCGCCGCGGGCATGGCCTGCGGCGCCGGCGGCTGGGGGGCCGCGACGGGGTAGCGCACCGGTGGCTGGCCCTGGGTCGTGCGAACGGTGGGATCGTACACGATGGGGGCCTGGACGCCGGGAGCTGCCGGGGCACGGCGGTCCTCGTCGGGTGGAGGAAGCCACATGATGCCGCCCTGCTGGTCCGCGCCGGTGCTCACGCCCTTGCGCTGCGGGTCGTAGACGATGGGCTGCGGCGGCCTTGCCGCGGCAGGGTTGAGGTAGCTCTGCTGCACGGGCGGCGGTGGCGGTTGAGACTGCGGCCTGTGCCTGCGCTGCACCTGCTCCGGCTCGAACACGAGCTGCTGATCGGGTCTCACCTGGGGTAACCGCTCCAGATCGGGGCCGAGGCCTCGATCGAGCCGTGGCGGAGGTGGCTTGGAATCGTACTTCATCGCTTGTTCGAGCGGCCCTCCCCCATGTTCCTTGGGTGGCCGCCCCATGGGGCAAGTTTGCACAAGCAGAGCAGGATCTGCAAGAGACCCAGAAGGAGAACGGAAAGAGGCACGGCGGCGTGTTTCGAGGGGGTGAGCTCGCAGGCGCACGCCGAGGGCGTCCCACCTCCGGGCCCGACCACGTCCAGGACCGTGTCGGCCTGCACGTCGGATGCGACATCCGTCGCGTCGGAAAGATCCGGATCCCCCGGCACGTCGGACAGGACATCGGGATCCGAAGCGGCGTCGCTCGCGGGCTCCGTCGCGTCGACGGGTTCGTCCGGCTCCTCTTCCACCACGGGCATGCCGATGTACACGGGCGACGCGACCAGCGCGCCCGAGTTGCCATCCGGGCCCGCGTCGAAGGCGGCCACGTTCTGCATGATCTCGTCCGTGGTGCCGTCGGCCAGGATCAGGTCGAACACCACGTCGGCCGTGCCCCCGGCCGCAACGAAGATGTCGTTCACGATGAGGGTGTCGGCAACAGAAGCATCCGTGCCCCCTGCCGTGCTCACCATGCTCCAGGAAGAGGCCTGCGCCGGGATGGGATCCGTGACGGACACGTAGCCAGGGGCCGTGCCGGCGTTCTCCAGGTGGATGGTGTAGCGGATGGTGTCGCCGGGAGTGGGAAAGCCATCCGAGTCGGCATCCAGGTGGAGGCTCCACTCCTTGTCCGAGAGCCTGGGCTGGATGATGGCGCGGTAGACGTCGATGCCCACGATGTTGTACACGACCCAGTACTTGTCGCCACCCGCGGTGTAGGTCATGTCGGCGGCCGTGTCACCGGCCGTGAGCCCCGCGCTGATGTCCAGCCGGTCGATGTCCACTCCCACCACGCCGGTCTGCACGGGCACCGTGGTGTTGATGGTGCGGTTCATGGGATTGTCGACCGGGTTGTGCATGTCACCCAGCAGGGTGGAGGCGCCGCCCGGCACTCCGCTCACCCGGACCTCCTCTGGCTCCAGCCCACCCTCGTCGCCGTCGAGCACGTACCACGTGAGATCCCCTCGCGCCGGCGTGTCCGCGTCGAGCCCGCTCAGAGTGAGGGTCCTGGAGCTCGTGTAGAACTCCTCCAGCCCGTCGAACAGCGCGATGCGCCTCGGCGACAGGGTGAAGGGTTCCTCGTACACGAACACGACAGAGAAGCTCGCGTTGTCCGTGGCGCCGTTGCGGATGAGCGCGGCGAAGCCGTCCGCGGTCCAGGTGCCCTGCGGCCCGGCCGCGGGAACCATCGCCGTGATGTCCGCGCGGCAGGCCTGGATGTCGTATGACGAGGCGCCCGCGGCGCAGTAGCACACATCCGCGGTGACCGCCGTGGGAGTCCCTCCAGGGACCGTGACAAGGACTTCTCCGTCCGTGGCGCTGGGCGCCGTGGTGCACTCGGCCTGGTCCTCGATGGTGCCGGCCCAGTACAGGTAGCCTGCGAGGACCACGGCGCCCGTGGGCACGTCCGTGGCGGTCACTTGCACGCTGGCGGGCTGGCTCATGGTGTCCACCTGGGTGCTGTCCGAGTCCGTGCCGTCCACGGCCATCGGAGCGCCGGTGGCGAAGTAGTCGATGTTGCCCTCCCAGGAGGCGCGGCTGTCCAGCGGCTGGGCCAGAGCCGCGGTCGGGACGCACATGCACGAGAGAACGATCACCGCGATACCCCGTGGAATGCGCTCCTGATCGATGGGCCTCATCGATTTCCTCCTGTCCTGCCCACGGCCGGGCACGCGGATAACATAGCAGAATTTTCCAGGCCGCGCGCCATGGCGGTTTCGCACCCTGGGCTTCGAGGCGCCGGCCAGAGCACGGCACCCTGTCATATGCTCGGGCCAGAAGGACAGGGGAGAACCCGTGTCGCGAAGATGCCCTTTTCTACCAGGATGACGCCTGTCATGGCGGGACGGAGAAGTCGAGGAAAGGCTCGATCCGGGCCACAGTGGCAGGCCCGAGCCCGCGAAGGCGCTCGAGATCGGAAACGGAGCCCAAGGGACCCACCTTCTCGCGGTGATTTACGATGGCACTGGCCCTGGCATCTCCGATGCCCTCGATGAGCACCAGGTCCTGCTCGGTGGCAAGGTTCACCGGAAGCCGTCCAGTGCAGAACAGCGCGCGCGCTGCCACGGAAGTGCCAAAGACCGCCTCGGGGCAGTCCTTGGTGCCCAGCGGCAGCACCTTGGGCGGACGCATCTCTCGACAGAGTTCCAGGAAGATCGCGGCCGCGAGGGCCGTAGCGATAAGCCCTATGATGACAGCGTTCTTGATGGGATCCACCTGCATGCGGGAAGCATCGCCGCCGCGCCTCTGGAAGTTTCCACCGGGCTCGAGATCGCGGCGCCGAGAATCGTCTCGAAGTCAGGGCAGCCCGTCTCGCGAGACGGGCTCGCGAGCCTTGTCCGGCGTACGATCGTGCGCTAGGTTCGGTCCCGACACAGGGAGGTCGCGATGACGGTCATGAGAGAAGCGCTCATCTGCACAGCCTGCTCGGTGATGCTGCTGGCAGGCTGGGGATGCAAGGACAAAAACGAAGGCGACGAGGACACGGCCACGGACAGCGCCGTGGACGAGACCACGGACACGGCCACGGACACGGACACGGACACGGCCATGGATCCGGTTGACGATCCGGCCATGGACGATGCCGGCTCCGACGACCCCGGAGAGCAGGAGCCCACCTACGACATCAACGGCGTCCTCGAGACGGTGGACGGCATCGACGTGCTCAGGGTCTGGGGCACGAGGGAGGAGATGGGGTACGCCGAGGGTGCGCTCCTGTGCGACCGCATCACGCACGTCTTCGAGAAGTACGCGCTGGACTATGCAGTGGTCAACTCGGGCGTGAGCTACGAGGTCGTGCAGGCTTTCGCCGCCGGGTTCTTCAGCATGCCGGCGGATCACGAGAGGCAGCTTCGGGCCATGATCCTGGGCATGCAGGAGCGATGCGCGCCCGAGGATCTCATCGTGACGAGCGATCATCTCGAAGCGGCGGCCGGCGGGAGCCGCCCCGTGACCTACGAGGACCTGTTCGTGGCCCACGTGCTCCCCGATTACCTGTGCACCTCGCTCACGGTATGGGGCGATGCCTCGTCAACTGGCGACACCATCCACGCTCGCAACCTCGACTTCTTGCTGGACCCGGACGGCGTGTTCCTCGACGAGCACATGGTCAAGGTCTACCGCTCCGCCGAGGAGGGCTACGCCACATGGGCCTCGGTGTCCGTGCCTGCGCTCATCGGATGCATCTCCTGCTTCTCCAGCGAGGGCGTCGGCTTCACCATGCACAACGTGGGAGGCCTGTCCGACTCCACGCCCACGGGCAACGTGCCTCGTACCCTGGCCATGCGCGATGCGCTCGTGGCCACGGTGGGCGAGGTCGACAGGGTGGCGGCCGCGGACGCCGTGTTCGACGCGGCCGCCCAGGAGATGGGAAACAACCTGCACATGTCCATGCCCTGCGACGGGACGGGAAGTTGCGTGGGCGCGGCCGTGTTCGAATACGACGGCCACACGGGCCACGCGGACGGGTTCTCCACGGTGAGGTTGCCCGGCGACGTGGTCGACGGCCTGACGAGCCCCAGCACGTTCGTGGTGGCCAACCACTACATGAAGCGCGACACGCCGCCCACGAGCGGCAACTCCTACGACCGCTTCCAGGCCCACGTCGTGGGCATCAACGCGCAGATGTCCGGCGACGGCACCGTGAGCGTGGACGACGCGCTGGCCATGCTCAAGACGACGTCCGATCTGAACGGCGGATCGCCCACCGTGCACGCGGTCATCATGGACGTATCGACGATGACGCTTTACGTGCACGTCGCCGTCTTCGCGGGCGCCACTCTCACCGAGGCGCCCTACACGACCGCCCACGTGCTGGATCTCGCGGCCACCTTCGCGGCCTTCGACTGAGCGAGAGTCCCTTCATGAACGACATCTCGCCCCCGCACTCGCGCGCCTACCTCGTCAGGCGCATCCTGAACTGGTTCCCCATGGGCCTGATGTACGCCCTGATGTACATGGGCCGCTACAACCTCAACGTGTTCAAGAAGGAGGTGGGGGACGCTTTTTTGGACAAGTCCGACTTCGGGACCATCTTCGGCGTGGGCACGGTCGTGTATGCGGTCTCGTTCCTGCTCAACGGACCGCTGACCGACAGGATCGGAGGCAAGAAAGGCATCCTCATCGGCGTGGCCGGCGTGATCGTGTCCAACCTGGCAATGGGCCTTTTCATGCGCCACGTGCTCGGCATGCATGATCGAACGGGCGTGCCGATCGTGCCTCTCTTGAGCGTCATGTACGCCGTGAACATGTACTTCCAGAGCTACGGTGCCGTGGCCATCGTCAAGGTCAACTCGAACTGGTTTCACATCAGGGAGAGAGGGGGATTCTCGGGCATCTTCGGCACGCTCATCGCCACGGGCCTGTTCTTCGCGTACGAGGGCAGCGAGCTGGTCTACGGCATGGGCAAGGGGCGTGGTCCGGACGGCACGGACGCCACGTGGTGGATCTTCTTCGCGCCCGCGGCCCTTCTCGCGATCATGTGGATCGTGGAGCTGTTCCTGCTCAGGGATCTCCCCTCGCAGGCCGGACACCGGGACTTCGACACGGGCGACGCCTCCAGCGGCGACGACCGGGCCTGCGTACCCACGAGCGAGATCTTCAGGCGCATCTTCACGAGCCGGGTGATCATGACCGTGGCTTTCATCGAGCTGTGCACCGGAGTGCTGCGCCAGGGCATCCAGCAGTGGTTCTACCTGTACTCCAGCGACGACCAGGGACTGAATATCTCCGATGGCTACTTCTTCACGGACAACTGGGGGATCATGCTGCTTCTGGCCGGCATCGTGGGTGCCAACGCGGCCGGCTGGACGAGCGACAGGCTCTTCGGATCCAGGCGTGCGCCGGCCGCAGGGCTCCTCTACGGCGTCATGGTGGCGGCCATCGTGGCCATGATGTTCACGCTCAGGATGCCCTTGAGCATCGGAGTCGTGGCAGTGATCATCATGACGGCCGTGACGGGGATCCATGGACTGCTTTCGGGCACGGCAACCATGGACTTCGGCGGACGCAAGGGCGCGGCAACCGCCGTGGGCGTGATCGACGGGTTCGTGTACCTGGGCACGGCCATCCAGGCGTTCAGCCTGGGGCACCTCACGGAAGTGACGTGGAAGGCCTGGCCCGTGTTCCTCCTGCCGTTCTCCGTGCTCGGGCTCGTGCTCCTCGTCACCATCTGGAAGGCCATGCCCGCCGGCAAGAAGGGCGGGGCCCATTGAAGCGACC
>JBFYZU010000228.1:0-4051 GCA_041309365.1 Myxococcota bacterium | reverse complement strand
CGGAGCACGGTATGAAGGTCGACGTGTTGAGAACTGGTCGATTCCCCAGGGACGGCTAGCCCAAGCCGATCGGATTTCCGGATCCGGCCATGACTGCGCCACAGGGTGAGCGGTTCGCGCTGCTGCCTCCGTCTCGGTTCCTCGTGCTCAAGCTCGCATCAGGCCTCTCGGAACATCACCTCCTGCACGATATCGCCGATGACCTCGACCTGATACACTCCACCGGGCTCGGCGCGGATCTCGAGGACGAGCTGCAACCCTAGTGCCGTGCCTGTTCACGACATCGAGAGGCCGAGGGGATTATCGGCGGCCGCGACGACCGCCGGACGGTTGCCCGATGGGTCGAGTGGGGTCGCAATCGGCGGTCCATATGTCGTACGAGCCATCGTCCGTCATGACGCGACCTTCTTTCTGCCGGGGCATAGCATCATGTTCACAGGGCCAGCGCACGAGGCAATGAGGCTATTTATCCATGAGGTGCAGGACCATGTGGGCGAGGAGCTCGGTGCGGACGCGCTCGAACCCGGCCTGCACTGCGAAGGCACGCACCTTATCGTCCGTGAGCCGGTGCTCGAGGGGAGGGCCCGTGTCCTCGATGCGATAGGGCCACTCCAGCACGGCCACGCGGCAGGCAGCGAGCCTGCTCGCCTGGGCGAGCATGGCCACGGGGTCGTCCGCCTCGTGCAGGAGATGGCCGAGAAACACCACGTCGAACGACCCGGCGGGAAGGTCCACGGACTCGGCGCGCCCCACCAGGAATTCCACGCCGGGCACGAGCCTGCGGCCGGCAGCGACCATGTCCTCGCTCAGGTCCACGCCGGTCGTGGCGAGCCCGCGGCCGGCGAACGCCTCGGCGAAGACCCCGGTACCGGTTCCGAGGTCCAGCGCGGTCAACGCGTCGAGCCCCGCAAGGCACAGGTCGACCACACGTTCGACCTCCAGGAGGGCCAGCCTCCCGGGCGCCCGGAGCCTCTCCACCTTCCCCGCGTAGATCCTCTCGTTCATGGATGGCCCTCCTGGCTCTCCACATAAGGCCCGTCGCCGGCTCTCGCACTTCCGGCCGTCTTTAGCACCATTTTGGGCGCGGGCGAGCGCGCCGTCCACGTCCCCCGACGGCGAACCTCCCGGTCACGCTGGGCTTCGGCATCCGCGGGCCGTCGCCATCTCGTCCTCACGTGCACGTCGCCCGGGACGATCCAAAACAGGCCGCGATTTCTCGCCCTGTTCACATCCCGTCGAACGATCCCAGGCCATCGATCCTGGCCCGCTCCACGAGCCATTCGCCGTCGTCCTTCGCGAGCCTGAGCGACAGGTGGTACGTATCGGCGCTCCTCGATGCCTCGTCGAGCCAACCCTCCGGGTCCATGTAGAGATCCGAGAGATCCAGAAGAGGCACCCCCTCCCGGCCGACGATGAAGGGGATCTCGGCTTTCGCCATCCCCACGCCGGCATCGACCGCGATCTCCGGCTGCGGGTAGATGATCCTGAAGTTGCCGTAGCGCTCGAAAACGATGAGCAGGGCCGTCCTCACCTCCTGTCGGTCGCGCCCTCCCGGCGACGCCTCGAAGCGCGGCGCGGTCAGGTCCAGGATCGCAGAGACGTCGTGGCGCTGGGCGGCATCGGCCGCCTCGTAGATCACCTCGACGATCCGCTCCTCGTCGTCCTGCCCACCGCACGACTTGCACCCGCTCGTGCCCGCGACGAAGACAGCCTGTGCGGCGACGATGGCCACCCAGACGCCCCAAAACGGCCGACGTGTCCGTTTCGACATTGCCATCTTCATAGGACCATCGCCCTTCGCAGACAACGGGAAATGGCGCGCCGGACGGGATCTCGAGGCGTTGCACGAACGAGGTCGAAGCAGTTGACGCCATGACCCGGACCCCTACATGTGCCGGTGAGCGACGTGCTCGCGAGAAAGGAAGCCGACCATGAAGTGCAACGTGGGAAAGATGGACAGGGTCATCCGGATCGTGGCGGGCCTCGGGATCATCGGCGCTGGGGTGCTCTTCCAGAGCTGGTGGGGAGCGGTGGGAGTGATCCCGCTGGCCACGGGCGCGCTGGGATTCTGCCCGCTCTACCTGCCTCTCGGGCTGACCACCTGCAAGGCCAGGCAGGCCCGATCCGCCTAGAAGCCCGGGACAAGGCCTGCAGAGGGCGCGCCGAGCCGGAGGACCGTGAGCCGAGCGCGTCTCGACCCGGGCGCCTCTCAACGGTCGTGGAACCTGCCGTCGGCGTTCCGGCGGTCCTTTCCGGCACGGTCCAGCCAGCCAGCGAGAGAGCCTGGATGCGAGTCGAACTCGGGCACGTAGGGCTTGATGTCGAGGACCGGGGTGTTGTCGAGGATGTCGAGATCGGCCACGCGAAGAACCGTGCCATCGCGGCCAAGGAGCCTCACCACGGACAGGCCGATGGGGCACGGGCGGGTGGGCGAGCGCGTCGCAAAAAGCCCCCTCTCGACCACGTCGCGGTAGGGCACCACGCGCGTCCTGGCCGGCCCTGCCCTGTCGAGCCAGTACACGAGCCAGATCCGCTCGAAGCCGTCCACGTCGTCGAGGGCATCCACGAGATCGTCGCGCACTTGAACCGTGCCCTGTGCACCGCGCGCGTAGGCCGGCTGGATGGGCGTGCCCGAGGCCTCCATGAAGGGGCTTCTCACGACCCCTATGGGCGTGAGCCTGAGAGACGGCATGGAGTGCATCTCATCTCCTTTCTTTCCGGTCGAGCTTCACCAGGACCACGCGGCCATCGCCCTCGTCGCGCAGGAGCACTCGCGAGCCGGCGTGACCGGCCAGGTCGGCGTCGCCTGCCCGCAGGGCAGCGAAGTCGGATTGCCGGATGAACGCGTCGAGGAGCGCGACGGCCCGTGCCGTCTCCGGTCCCACAGCCCCGTCGCCCAGGAGGGCGTCCACGAGATCGCGACGAGCGTGGCGCGCCGCGGTCTGAACGCACGCCTCCGAGAGGTCCAGCACGACCCCATGGGCCGTGATCTCCCAGCCCGAAGCCACGGTCACATGATCGCAGACCTCGCGCGCGGTGACCAGCCCTCCAATAGACCTCCAATAGCCCTTGGCAATCGGTGAAAAGACCGGACCACCCGTGCTATCCTACCGGAAACTGGCTGGTTCGAATCGTCGGAGGTCGCATCATGCGGGATTCGAGAGAAGGGTTTGCTGGCAGGCACACGCGCCATGCCAAGGTGTTCACCGCCTCGAGGGCCCGCGCGATCCGGCTTCTGGCCGGCCTCGTGGCATGCCTGGGCGCCCTGTCCTGCGAGGCGAAGACGGGTGCGCCGGACGCCTCGTCCGATGTCGAGGACGTGGGCGATAATGCCCTCGACTCGGCCCTCGACTCGGCCCCCGACTCGGACGCGCCCGCGGACGGCGTGCCGGACACGGCCGTGGACACGGACGCATCCTGGGATCCGGAAACGGAGCCCATCATCGACACGACGGGCGACGGGTGCGTGCCCGTGGAGTCGCCCCTGCCCGTGCCGCTCGCGCCGCTCGAGGCCGAGCCCGTGCCCGGAACGTCGGAGGCCGTGACCGAGGACGGATTCCACGACGAGTTCGTGAGAAACTCGGCAGGCACCTTCAAGGTGGGAGTACGTCGCGAGTGGGGCGGGACCATCGTCTTTTTCGGCCAGACGGGAACGGGCCCCGGCATCAACTCCACCAACGTCATCGACGCCAACGACACGGGCCGGGAGGTGCAGGTCGCGTTCTACGACCCGGACCGTCACATGCAAAACTGCGCCGCGGACGCGTCCTGCGCGACCGAGCCATCGGACTGCCCCATGTCCATCACGTACCTGGGCTGGGATCCGGTGCAGGGAGGCAACCGCTGCAACATCGGCTCGGGCGTGAACTGGCTGTACAACACCGGCGGCGCGATCGGCCTGTCCACCACGCCCCTGTTCTGGAACCCGAACTGGGACTTCACGGACTGCACCAGCACCGGGTGCACGGTTCCCGCGCTGAGGGACCGGCGCTCGGACGTGGAGGTGCACCAGACCCTGCGCTTCGTCAGGACCCACGTGGTGGAGCTCACG
>JBFYZU010000227.1:0-7368 GCA_041309365.1 Myxococcota bacterium | reverse complement strand
GTGTATGCGGGCGGTATCGTCGTCCTGTTCGGGTTCGTCATCATGCTACTCAAGCAGGGCGAACCCATGCGCTACCGCGGGCCGTTCTTGCCCGTGTGGATCGTGAGCCTCGTCACCACGTGCTACTTCGCCTACATGATCCTGCCGGTGGTGCGCGAGGTCCAGCGCGTGCGAGAGGCCGTCCCCGAGGGATTCGGGACGATCGAGATGATGGGCAAGGTGCTCACCTCCACTCACGTGGTGCCTTTCGAGGCGGTGGCCATCCTCCTGCTCATGACCATTGTCGGGGTCATCGCCCTGGCGCGAAGGCCGCGCAAGGAGGCGGCGTCATGATGGAAGCCCTCATGGAGTTTCCCAAGTCCCTGTCGGGGGGCCTCACCCTGTCCGTGACCATCTTCGTCATCGGGATGATGGGCTTTCTCCTGCGTCGCAACATGCTGGTCTCGCTCATGTGCGTCGAGCTCATGATGAACGCGGCGAACCTCGCGCTCATCACGTACAACAGGTTCAACCCTGCCACGGACGCGGGACAGGTCATGGTGATCTTCACCATCATCATCGCCGCCGCCGAGGCTGCCGTCGGACTGGCCATCGTCATCAACCTCTTCAAGTTCCACGGAGAGGTGAGGACCGACAGGGCCAGCGAGATGAAGGGGTAGGGAGGGCGCCATGAATCCTGAGGATGTGGGACTGTACGCGGACGCCTACTGGCTCCTGGTTCTCATCGTGGCTTTGCCCCTGGCAGGCACGATCCTGAACGGCTTTTTGCTGGACTGGCTGGGCATCGCCATGGGCAAGAAGGCCCGAGAGGTCCTGACGAGCCGTCCCGTCGTCTACGGCGTGGCCATCGCGGCAGTGGGCGCAGCCTTCGCCATCGCGGCCTATGCGGTGTTCGGAAGCCTCCTGCCCAGCGTAGCGCTCGTCGAGCAAGATGCCGCGGCCCATGCTCACGGCCAGACACCCGCCGCATCGCTCACCATGATGATGTGGAAGTGGATCCGGGTGGGAGGCGTGGACCTGGACGCCAAGCTGCTCCTGGACCCGCTCAGCGCCGTGATGATCCTCGTGGTGACGGGCGTGAGCTCGATCATCCACATCTACTCCACGGGCTACATGGCCCACGATCCGTCGTACCGGCGCTTCTTCACCTTCATGAACCTGTTCGTGTTCTTCATGAACATCCTGGTCCTGGGCGACAACATGGCCGTGATGTTCGTGGGCTGGGAGGGAGTGGGCCTGTGTTCCTACCTGCTCATCGGGTTCTGGTACGAGGACCGCGCCAAGGCCCTGGCCGGCAAGAAGGCGTTCATCACCAACCGCGTGGGTGACTTCGGCTTCATCCTGGGCATGTTCCTCATCGGCACCACCACGGGCCACCTGGACTTCGCGGGTATCCGCGAGAACCTGCCCATGCTCAAGGCGGCGCCCGGGATCGTGGTGCCCTTCGTGAGCTCCATCGAGTTCTTCGGCCCGGTTTCCCTGGTGACCCTGGCATGCCTGCTCCTGTTTCTGGGAGCCACGGGCAAGAGCGCCCAGATCCCCCTGTACGTTTGGCTTCCCGACGCCATGGCCGGACCCACGCCCGTCTCGGCCCTGATCCACGCGGCCACCATGGTCACCGCCGGCGTGTACATGGTCGCCAGGCTCAACTTCGTGTTCAACATGAGCCCGCCGGCCATGACGTTCGTGGCCGTGGTGGGCGCCATCACCGCCATCACGGCGGCCCTCATCGGCTTCGCCCAGAACGACATCAAGAAGGTGCTGGCTTACTCCACCGTGTCGCAGCTGGGCTACATGTTCGTGGCCGTGGGCACGGGCGCGTACATCGCCGCCATCTTCCATCTCATGACCCATGCGTTCTTCAAGGCCTGCCTGTTCCTCGGATCCGGCTCCGTGATCCACGGGATGCACGAGAGGCAGGACATCCGCGAGATGGGCGAGCTGCGAAAGATGATGCCCCACACCCACTGGACCTTCGCGGTGAGCGTGGCGGCCATCTCGGGCCTGCCGGGGCTCTCCGGGTTCTTCTCCAAGGACGAGATCCTCTGGCGCGCTTTCGCCAACGGGAACAGCTACCTGCCCTGGGCGCCTGGGTTCGTGTACATGATCGGCATCATCACGGCCACCATGACGGCCTTCTACATGGGCCGGCTCTACTTCTTGACCTTCTGGGGTAAGTTCCGCGGCCCGGCCGAGCTCAAGGCCAAGGTGCACGAATCGCCTCTCTCGATGACCGTGCCTCTCATGGTGCTGGCCGGCCTGGCGGCCGTGGGCGGGTACATCGGCGTTCCGGCTGCGCTGGGAGGCACCGCCATCCCCAACGTCTTCGAGCACTGGCTGCACCCGGTCCTCATGGAGATCCCCGTGCGCGAGGCTCTTCACCACAGTCCCATCGAGTACGGCCTGATGGGACTGAGCGTGCTCGTGGCGTGCGCCAGCCTGGGCCTGAGCTACTACCTCTACGGACAGGGGCCCAGCCCGCTGGTGGGCAGGTTCACGACGGCCATCCATCCCATCTACCGGTGGGTTCACGGCAAGCTGTGGGTGGATGAGCTGTACGGCCTTATCATCTACCGTCCGCTGGGCTGGGTGGCGGCCCTGTGCCACAGGGTGTTCGACAGGTTCATGATCGACAAGCTCATGGTGGAAGGCTCGGCCTGGCTCGCCTACTCGGGAGGCTGGATCGCCTCGAGGATGCACTCGGGCAAGGTCCAGCGCTATGCAGGCGTGATGGCCGTGGGCATCGTGCTGATCCTCTACTTCATCGCCGCGCCTCGCACCGAGGTGGACGTGCAGGATCAGGGGAACAACACAGTGCGCTTCGTGGCGCCCTATGCCAGCGCACCGTACACCTATGCGTGGGACTTCGACGGTGACAGCCTCGATGCCGACGACGAGGAGCGCTGGGCCCTCTACGAGCAGGCGTGGACCTCCACTCCGGTGGTGCTGCACCGATACCCCGCACCGGGCGTGTACAGGGCCGTGCTCAGGGTGCGCACGCCCTGGCACTTCGAGCGCAAACGGGTGATCGAGGTCAGAGTCGGCGAGCCGGTCCAGGAGGTCGAGTGATGGCCCATCTGCTGACACTTATCATCCTGGTGCCCCTGGTCTCCGGCCTCGCCCTGCTGTTCTTCCCGGCCGGCGCCAAACGGGCCATGTACGTCTTCGCCATGGCCGCGTCGCTCGGCGGGTTCTTCCTGTCCATGGGCCTTCTGGGAGGGGACTACACCCAGGGCCAGTTCCAGTTCGTGGAGCGCGTGTCCTGGATCCCCGATTTCGGGATCTCGTACTTCGTGGGCGTAGACGGCATCACGCTGTGGCTGGTGCTCCTGACGACCGTGCTCTTGCCCATCGTCGTCCTGTCGAGTTACGAGTACATCAAGGACCGCATTCGCGAGTACCTCTTCAGCTTGTTCCTCCTGCAGACGAGCATGCTCGGCGCCTTCATGGCCCTCGACATGTTCCTGTTCTTCGTGTTCTGGGAGCTGATGCTGGTGCCCATGTACCTCATCATCGGCATCTGGGGCGGGGAGCGCAGGATCTACGCCACGGTCAAGTTCTTCATCTACACGATGGTGGGATCGGCGCTCATGTTCGTCGCCATCCTCTACCTCGTCTCCGAGTTCAAGGGGCTGACGGACGTGACCACCTTCAGCTACCTCGAGCTCAGACGGGTGATCCTGCCGCCGGCAGTGCAGTGGTGGCTGTTTCTGGCATTCGCCCTGAGCTTCGCCATCAAGGTTCCCCTGTGGCCGCTGCACACGTGGCTGCCCGACGCCCACACCGAGGCCCCCACGGGCGGATCGGTCATCCTGGCGGGCGTGCTCCTGAAGATGGGGACCTACGGCTTCTTGCGTTTCGCCATGCCCCTTTTCCCTCATGCCTCCCACGAGCTCGGTCCCACCATCGCCGTGCTGGCCCTGGTGGGCATCGTGTTCGGGTCCCTGGTGGCCTGGATGCAGAAGGACGTGAAGAAGCTGGTGGCCTACTCTTCGGTGGCGCACCTGGGCTTCTGCATGCTCGGCCTGTTCGCGGTGGAGAACAGGGCCCTGGCCGGATCCGTCTACCAGATGCTCAACCACGGCGTCTCCACCGGCATGCTGTTCCTCCTCGTGGGCGTGATCTACGAGAGGCGCCACACCCGGCTCATCAGCGAGTTCGGCGGCCTCGCCAAGGTCATGCCCGCATATGCTGCCGTGTTCGTCATCGTCACTCTCTCGAGTGTTGGCCTGCCCACGACCAACGGGTTCGTGGGCGAGTTCCTCATCCTCTGGGGGACGTTCACGAGCAAGGTGCTCCCCCACGCCCGCTACATGGCCATGGTGGCGGCCACGGGCGTGATCCTGGGCGCCGTCTACATGCTCAGCGTGGTGCTCAGGGTGTTCTTCGGGGCACTGAAGAACCCGCGCAACCGCGACCTCACCGACCTGACCGCCCGCGAGTGGCTCTACCTCATCCCTGGCATCGTGCTCATCTTCGTGATGGGCCTGTTCCCCACTCCATTCCTCGAGCGGATCGAACCCTCGGTGGAGCTGATGCGCATGGACTACCTCCAGAAGGCCGAGAAGGCCATGGGAGTGGAGCAAGCCGTGCTGGCCGAGCCGCTCCTCTACCTGCTGCCCGGGGATCGGCGGTTCGAGTCCATCGTGGCCGCGCCCCGTGCCGTGCCCTTGCCCAAGAAGCTCGGTCCCGCAGGCCTGCCCAAGGGACCGCGGCCCCTGACTTTGGGCAAGCGCACCCCGATCTCGCAGGTGCCGCCGGGGATGGAACGAAAGCCGAAGCAGCCGCCCTTGCCCCAGGCCGTGATCCCGGCCACCGGGGCCCAAGGAGGTGCGCCATGAATGCCAACCTCATCGCACTCTCCCCCATCCTCCTCGTCGTGGCCGGGGCGGCTGGCATGCTGTTCGTCGACGCATTGCTGCAGAAGGGCGGCAAGACCGCCGGCAGCCTGTTTCGATCCGTGAACAGCAAGGGACCACGGCCCTTCGATCCACCCGACCGGGAGTCGATCCCCAACCGAGGCATCGTGTCCGCCAGCGTCCTCGCGGCGGCCGCGGTGCTGAGCGCCACCATGTGGTTCGGCGATTTCGTGGGAGAAGGCGTGGGCATCACGGGCGCCCTTCTCGTAGACCGGCTGGCGCTGTTCGGCTTCATGCTCTGTGCTCTGGGTGGGACACTCGCGTCGCTCATGTCCAGCAGCTATCTTTACGAGCTCGATGCCGACGAGGGGCAGTTTTACCCGGTGATGATGCTCGCCACGTCGGGCGCCATGCTCCTGTGCGCGTCCACGAGCTTCGTCATGTTCTTCGTGGCGCTCGAGACGCTGAGCCTGGGTGTGTACATCCTGACCGGGTTTCGCAGGGCGAGCCCGCTGAGCACCGAGGGCGCGGTCAAGTACTTCCTTCTGGGTGCTTTCGCCTCGGCAATCCTGCTGTTCGGTATTGCGTTTCTCTACGGCGAGACAGGGGCCCACACCTTCGACGGTGTGGGCAAGGCCCTGTCGGGTTCCGCCTCCTCGAGGCCCCTGGTGATGCTGGGCATGGGGCTGGTGCTCGTGGGGCTGGCCTTCAAGGTCTCCGCGGTTCCGTTCCACATGTGGACGCCGGATGCCTACCAGGGTGCACCCACGCCCGCCACCAGCTACATGGCAGGAGTGGTCAAGGTGGCGGCCTTCGTGACCATGATGCGCCTGTTCTCGACCGCCCTCATGGCACCGGCTTTGGCAGGGCCGCCCTTCGGATGGGCCTCCATTCTGGCCATCCTGTCGGTAGCGACCATGTTCTGGGGCAACATGGCCGCGCTCAGGCAGAAGAACATCAAGCGCATGCTCGCCTACTCGTCCATCGCGCACGCGGGCTACATCCTCATCGGCGTCGTCTCGATGATAAAGATGAAGGAGGCCGCCATCTCGGGCGTCCTCTACTACCTGTTCACCTACCTGGCTGCCAACGCCGGCGCCTTCACCATCGTGTCCATGGCAGTGAAGGACGGCGCCGAGGCCAACGAGATAGAGGAATACCGCGGCTTCGGCCGGCGCCACCCGCTCCTCGGGGCGGCCATGGCGGTGTTCCTGCTCTCCATGCTCGGCCTGCCGCCCTTCGCAGGGTTCTTCGGCAAGCTGGCCATCTTCTCGACGGCAGTGCAGAGCGGGCTGTGGCTCATGGCCGTCCTCGGCATGATCGCCTCGGTGGTGTCCGCCTACTACTACATCGGCATCGTCGTCGTGATGTTCATGCGCGAGTGCGAGGAAGGCCAGCCGGTCGTCGTGCCCGTGCGCTCGGGACAGGCCATCGCCGCGGTCATCTTCGCGTTCTTGCTCGTGCTCCAACTGGGGCTGTTCCCCAACCCCTGGTTGAGCTGATTCCCTTCGCCCCACGGTGGCGATCCGGCCCCTGGGCTGATAATCTACATGCTTCGAGATGAAGGACGCAGACAATGATCGCCAGGGCCTAGGGCGGGAGATCGAGAGGCTCGAACGCAGGATCCAGGGACTGCAGGCCGAGAGCACCTCGCTCGTCGAGAAACTCATCGAGAGCCGCCGCAGCGAGGAGTCTCTGTCCGAGACCCTGGTCGGCTACCAGCGGGGCCTCGAGGGCAGCGGTATCTCCCTCGCCATCCTGGACGCGGAGATGACCGTACTGGACGCCAACGAGGCCATCGAGAGGCTCACCGGCTACAAGCTCATCGAGCTTCGGGATCGCATGCGCTGGACCGACCTCGTGGATCCCGCGGACGGCCCCAGGCTCGACTTCTTCCTCAGGATGCGGGCCGAGAACCCGGAGAAGCCGCCCGCCAACTACGAGTTCCGCATCAGGGACAAGGCCGGCAACTTGCGGAGCGTCATCGTCAACGTCCGTCCCCTGCCGCGCAGCATTAAGTACGTGGCCACCTTCATCGATGTGTCGCTCCTCAAGAGCACGGAGCAGGCCCTCAGGGACACGGAGGACAGGTACCTGGCGCTGTTCAACAGCAGCCTGGATCTCATCTTCCTCGTCGACTTCGAAGGCCAGTTCCTGGATGCCAACAAGAGAGCGCTGGATCTGCTGGGCTACAGCAGGCACGAGATCGGGGACGTGAGACTGGCGACCATTCTCGAGCCGGAGGACATGAAACAGGCCCTGCACCTGGCCTCGCTGTTCTACCAGCAGGGCCGGTACGACGAGACGACCCAGTGGCGGCTGCGCTGCCGCGACGGCCGCCACGTATGGGTGGAGCTCACCGGTTCCAGGGTGGATCGCGAAGGCAAGCCATACGCCGTCATCGGGATAGCACGGGACGTCACCGAGAGGCGCAAGGCCGACAAGGCCCTGCGCTCCAGCGAGCAGCGCTTCAGGGCCATGTTCGACCACGCTTCCGAGATGATCTTCA
>JBFYZU010000226.1:0-9576 GCA_041309365.1 Myxococcota bacterium | reverse complement strand
GACGTCCCGTACGACGCAACGGGGACGTGTACGCCCGGTTCATGCCCTCCCGGCCTGACCTGCGTGGACGGCATGTGCCGCACGCCCTGCTCGGGCGGCTCCTGCTCCGGAACGCAGACCTGCTGCAACGGCTACTGCGCCAACACCAACACCGATCCCTACCACTGCGGGGAGTGCAACAGCCCCTGCTGGCCGGAAGGCAACTTCTGCCTCTCGGGCAGCTGCTCCTGCAACGGGGCCGCGGTCTGCGAGACCGACTGGCTGTGCTGCTCGAGCGGTGGGTGCGTGTACTACCTATGGGACAGGGAGAACTGCGGCGGATGCGGGGTGGCCTGCGGGCCGGACCAGCAGTGCCTCGGCGGATCCTGCGACGGCTCCTGCGCCTCGACCGGCTGCCCCGAGGTGCCCAACGGGACGGCCAGCTGCGATGGCTCCCTGTGCGTGGTGAGCACCTGCGATGAAGGTTGGGCGGACGCCGACGGGATCTTCGAGAACGGCTGCGAGTGCGAGGCCGTTGCGGACGACCACGGCGGCGCGGACTGCGCCGGCGCCTACGACCTCGGCTCGATCTCCGACGCCACGCCCGGAACTTCCGTCACGGTGGAAGGGTTCGTCTCGTCCTCGGCCCCCCATGACTGGTACAGGTTCTCGGCCGTGGACAGCCCGGACACCTCCTGCGACGATTTCCACGTGGACGTCCACTTCGACGCGAACCCAGGAGACGCGGTGCGCCTCGACGTCTACCTCAACGACTGCAGCGCCAGCGTGTGCGACGCAGACACGGAGTTCGTGGTGGCCACGGACTTCATCGAGCTCACCGGGACCGAGCCCACGGGCGAGTGCCCCTGCGGTGCCACTCCAGCCGCGGGCTCCAACATCTGCTCGGACAACTCCGCCGTGTACTACGTGGCGGTCCACCTCGCACCGGGCATGACCATGGGCTGCGAGCCCTACCAGCTCACCATCTCGAACGGGATCTGAGTCAGGCTGTCTGCATCCTAGAGGTAGAGCAAGGAGACGCGCTTTTTGCGGGTCTGCGGGTCGTAGCCCAGGCCCATGGCACGGCGGATCTCGGCCACCAGGTGGGCGTGCTGCATGCGGGACGGGAACGATTCGTGCACGTCCACCGGGCCGACGAAGGGCATCATCACGGAGCTGCCGCTGCGGTAGTCCTCGCCGTTCCACGCCGCGTGGGCCAGGTCGGCCCACCTCTGCGAGTACGCGTCCAGGTGCCTGGTGACGATGCGATCACGAAGCATCGCATGAGCGCCCGTGACGCTCGCGTCCGGCTCGCAGCGGTCCACGATGTCGCGCAGGATGTCGGGGTGGTCCGTCACGGGGCACAGCCTGAGCAGGTTCTCGTCGCAGGGCTGCACCCGTCGCACCTCGGCGAACAGCCTCGAACCGAGGGCCGAGAGCAGGGAGCCTCGCTCACCGAAGCGGATGTGCGGACAGGGCGTCACGACCCCGTCGTGCTGCACGTGCAAGGTCCTGCTCGCGGCCAGGCACCCGCCCAGGCAGGATCCGTCCAGGCAGGGATCGATGACGAGCAGGGGCCGCGTCCGCTGCCAGCGTCGCAGGGCGCGGCGCAGCCCGTCGCGCTCGTCGGCAGTTGCCATGACCGCGGGGTCGCCTCCGTCCACGGGGACGTGGGGCTCGACCCACAGGAACATGGCACCGCGATCTATCTGCCGGTCCGCGAAATCGTCCGCGGCAAGAGCACCGGCAACGTCGCTTTTCGCCGTCACCGAGACGCCGAAGAGCACGCCGGCCTCGCGCAGCCGGGCCATGGCTCCGTCGGAGGCCTTCTCGTCGGCCGGATCGACCATCACCGCGGGCCAGAGGTTCCCGCAGGCCGCGAGCCTCGATGCCACGACCCCGTCGACGAGGTCGGGCCTGGTGTGGACGACGACGGTCGTGTCCGGGTGCTCCGAGGACACGTCCACGAGCCAGGGGCTCGCCAGCGGATCCTCGCCGACAACGGACACGATGCCGGCTCCGAGGTCTCTCGCCTCGCCGAGCACGCGCCTCGCGAGCGTCACGTCCATGAGAGACCCGCCCGAGCCAGGCTCCATGGAGATCATGGCAGGGCCGTAATAGCCGTGACTCGAGGCGAATCTCTGCCTCGTCTCGTGAGACCGGACCATCACCTCGACGCCCAGGTTCTTCAAGAACCTCTCGAAGGGAACGTCGGCCAGGGACGTGGACGCTCTCTCCACCCACTGGACGAAGCGGCCATTCAGGGCGAGCCTGCGGGCGAGGCCTTCCGGCCCACGGTGAGACTGGAGCTCGGGCGCGATCTGCTGCAGCATTCGCACGAGCCGCTCGAACCTGTCTCGAGGCAGCCGCCTCTCGAGCTCGATGAGCGCCATGATCTCCATGTCTCTCCTCCACCGTGGCGCGGGAACAGGGCCTGCGCGCCGGGAAACCTACGCAACCCTCGTGCCAGCCGGAAAAGCCGTCTGCAACGCGATTCGATGGCGAAAACTAGCAGGTACGGGCACAGGGAGCGGTCCAGGCGGTCACATGTGTGACCTGTGGCCACAGGAGATCACCAGTCGATGGACGTCGATCCGTAGGTCGCGGGCAGGGAAGCGAACCAGGTCGCGTCGAAGCGCTTCATGACCTTTCGCAGGCCCACCCAGAGCTCCTCGGCCGTGCCGTCCAGGGTCCTCCGGAGCCAGAAGCCGATGGCCATCTGAGGGGTCATGGAGGTGCCGTCCCAGGACGTTCCGTACGCGGGGAGCGCCAGCTGGTAGCGGGCCTGCAGCCATTCGATGCCGTCCTCTTTGCCCTCCTTGGCCATGCGCATGTAGGCGTCGGTCTCCTCCCTGGCCTGCCCGGATTGCGCGAGCCAGAGGTAGGCCTCGGTCATCATCCTGAAGAAGCGGGAGAACACGACCGCGTAGATCTGCGAGGCCCCTACCCCGCCCACCTCCATGTCGGCGGGCAAAATGAGGTTCTCGTGGCCCCACTTCACGATGGCAGGGTTGTATTGGCCGAAGGGCGCGGACGCGGTCATCTTGTCCGAGTAGATGGGCAGGCCCGCGAGCTTGGAGAAGGGCGCGCTGTCGGAGTAGGAGGACGCCTGCCCTCCCAACTCGCTCGCAACGCACTCGTTCAGGCCGCTGTAGTAGAGCATGCCGTTGATGCCGCCGATGAAGCTCGTCCATGATCCCGAGCCCACATGCACCGATCCTCCGGCCCCGGACAAGAACATGTAGTCGTAGGGCTGGGAGAACCAGCACAGCCCCAGCCTTGAGATCATGCCCTCTTCCAGGGCGTCACCGTCCGGTGTGGGCGGCTCGACCTGCGAGACCGGCTTTGGAGAGGCAGAAGCCCCGGCCGTGCCGGGCGAGGAGGCCACGGCTCGCGGGCCGCAGGAAAGCGTGGCCAGTGCCGTGACCGTGGCCACGAGGGTCATCGTTCGCATGCGTTTGACTCCTGTGAGGCTTCCATTATCCGCCGATCGTGGGGGGGTAGCAATATCTGCGAGCCAGTGGACCTGCCAAATACGTACACGAGATCGTGGATGCTGCGATGCACGGCGCTCGTCTCGAGCGCTACACCTGACCATGGAAACAGGCAAACCCACGCAACGTGGATCTGCCCGGGGAGGCGATCATGGGTAATCTCTCGGGTCATCAGTGGTCACAGGTGGAAGCAATCATGGAGCAACACAGTGGAAAACCGGGGGCGCTCATCCCCGTGATCGAGGAGATGCGCGGCGCCATCGGCTGTTTGCCCGAGAGCGTGCAGCGCAGGGTGGCCCAGGGTCTCGGCATCCCGCTGGAGCATGTCCACGAGGTGGTGACCCTCACATCCCGGATCTCGATGCACAGGGTCCGGACCGCGAGATGGGGAGAAGATGCACGACGAGAAACGACCCTCGAGCAACCTCCCTTCGGCCTCCTGTCTCGAGAGGACGGAGAGCCGAGGACGTGATCCGCACCTTCAGGGAAGTGCATCCTTGAAAAGGACCCCTGGAGATCCGAGGCTGCACATCGGGCTCTTCGGCCGCCGCAACGTGGGCAAGAGCAGCATCCTGGGAGCCCTGACGCATTGTCAGGCATCGATCGCGTCCGATGGTCAGGGCACAAACGAGGATCCGGTACCCATGTCCCTGGATCTATCCTCCCTCGGCCCCGTGATTCTCCATGATACGACCGGCCTGGACGACGATGGCGATTTGGGCAAGGAGCGGATGGAGAGCTCGATCAAGGTCATGGAGCGCACGGACGTGAGCCTCGTTGTCGTGGACAGCCGCACGTGGGGCTCCTTCGAGATGAACCTCGTCATGAGGCTCGAGCACCTGAACATGCCGGTCATCGTCCTGTTCAACAAGGCGGACCTGGCTGCCCCACCGCTGGACGCCACGGCGTGGCTTGCCAACAGGAACATCCCCCACGCGCGCATCTGCGCCATCACGAAGGCCGGTCTGGCGGACCTGCTGGCGCTCCTCTTGCAGTTCGCCCCGCCCGGATGGTCGCAGGGCAATATCATGATCTCCGACCTCGTCAGCGCAGGCGACACGGTCGTGCTCGCCACGCACATCGACGAGGAGGCCCCTCGCGGCGGCAGGCTGATCCTCCCCCAGGTGCAGACCATCAGGGATCTGCTCGACATCGGCGCCACGGCCGTCGTGACTTTGCCACACCTGCTCGCGGACGTGCTCGGCCGGCTCGGACGCACCGTGCACATGGTGGTGGCCGACTCACATGTACTGCAGGATGTGGCCGTGTCCACTCCCCCCGGGATCCCCATCACCACGTTCCCGGTCCTCCTGGCCAGGTCGAAGGGTGGCCTGGTCGAGCAGGCCCGTGGCACCCTGGCGCTGGATCGGCTGCGTCCCGGCGACATCGTGCTCGTGGCCGAGGCCTGCACGCACCACCCCATCGCGGACGACACCGGCACCGTGAGGATTCCCCGGTGGCTCACGTCGCATCTCGGCCATGACCTCAGGTTCGCGCACGTCAGGGGACAGGACTTCCCGGCCGATCTCGGCCCCTACGGGCTCGTGATCCACTGCGACGCCTGCGCCATGAACAGGCGCGAGATGCTGGGGCGCACCCTGGCCTGCTCGAGGGCAAGGGTGCCCATCACCAGCTACGGCCTGACACTCGCCCACTCGCTGGGACTGCTCGAACGAGTGCTGTTGCCGTTTCCTGGTGTCATGGACCAGGCCAGGATGCTGCCCGGCGCGCGCCCGGGCCCCGTTTGATGGCACGGGCATGGGATCTGCATCCCGTCTTTTTGCCGCAAATACCTCGCATGAAGCCCGATCTGCAAAAATTGCACGAGAAGGAGCTCGCCATGATGGACCTCTCTCGAAGAAACCCATCGTTTCAATGATCTGAAGCATCGGGTCGTGTGGCACGCCCATTGCATTGCTGGCATGACCATCATATGCGTACCGCCATGAAGCCCTATTATCATCGCGTCACCTTGCTCATCCTCGCGGCCGCCATCTTTCCGGCCCGGGTGGATGCGTCGAGCGAGGTCACGATGGACGTGCTGCAGGCCATCGAGATGGCCCTGGGCAACAACATCGATCTCATGCGCCACGCAAACACCGTGGACGCGAGCGAGGTCCAGGTGTCCATGAGCAAGACGGCCTTTTTGCCAGTGCTGGAAGCGTCGCTGGCCCCATCCTTGCATCTGGGAAAGCACTTCGACGCGGCGACGAGCGAGTACGTGGGGATGCTAGGGGGATCGTTCTCCCTGGGCCTCGGCCTGAATCTGATGCTGTTCGACGGCCTGGCCAGTGTCGCGACGCTTCAGAGCTCCAGGCTGGAGCTCGAGGCCGGCGAGCTCCAGCTCACCAGGGCACAGCAGGAGACGGTCCTCGCGACGGTCTCGGCCTACATCGAGGTCGTGTCAGCCGAGGAGATCGTCGAGATGGGAAGCGAGAACGTGGCCGTAGAGGAGCAACTCCTCGAGCTCGTGAAGGCACTCGAGGAGGCCGGCAAGGCCCTGTGGGCCGACGTGCTCAAGCAGCAGGCGGAGCTCGAGAAGGCACGGCTCGTCCTGATCGAGGCCACGAGCGACGTGGAGATCGCCAGGATCGCACTCGCCCAAGTGCTGGGAGTGAAACAGGGTACCAGCGTGAACGTCCTCCCCCTGGGGGTTTCTACAGGGGATCACGAACCGCCAGGCATCGATCTCGATTCCGCAGTGGCCTTCGCTCTCGAAAGTCGGCCCGACGCCCTGGCCGCCGAGAAGCAGCTCGAGGCGAAGAAGAAGCTCGTGAAGGCACAGAAGGCCGGCTACTCGCCCAGGATATCTCTCTTCTTGAACGTATCGACGAGCTGGTCGAGCACCACGGACGCCACGTACGGCTTCTCCGATCAGATGTTCGTCAACAACCCGAGCGGCGTCTTCGGCCTGTCGGTGTCCGTTCCCATCTTCGACGGGCTCCTGACGAGGTATCGAGTCGAGAGCGCCTGGATCGCGGTCACGAGCACCCAGCTCGACGTCGAGAGCCTCGATCAGCAGATCGTATTGCAGGTGTCCCAGGCGTTCGAGGATCTGGAGAAGGCGACGGCCCAGCTCGAGGTGGCCGAGAAGCAGCTCGAATACGCGTCGCAGTCCCGGAGCGCCTACGAGGAGGTCTACGTCGAGGGGAGCTGCACTCTCGCCGATCTCACCCAGTCCAGGGCGCTCGAGCTGCAGGCAACCACGGACGTCATCCATGCGCGATACGGAGTGCTCCTCGGCGCCATGGCCGTGGCTTGCGCCATGGGCGACAGCGAGGCGATGCTGAACATCATCTCCGCAGGAGGCGAGTAGATGGCGAAGCCGATGTCGAGGGCGCGAGCCGTGATCGGCAAGGTCGCTGCTGTCGTGATCGTGCTGGGAGTTTTGGCCTTGGCGGCGGCGTATTTCTCGAGGTCCACCGCCCAGGGCGAAGCCGGCCAGCTCGTGCTCGGGCAGGTTCGGGTGGGAGACGTGGAGCGGGTCGTGTCCTGCAGCGGCACCCTCAGTGCGGTCGAGACCGTGGACGTGGGCGCCCAGGTGTCCGGGACGATCAAGAAGCTGCACGTGGATTTCAACGAGGAGGTGAAAGAGGGTCAGGTCCTGCTCGAGCTCGATACGTCGCTGTTCGCGGCGGACGTGAAGCAGGCGCGCGCTGGCGTGGCCAGGGCCAAGGCCGAGCTCGACAAGGCCAAGCTTGATCTCGCGAGGATCCGGAAGCTCCACGAGAAGGGCTACGCCACGGAGGAGGACTTCATCGTGGCCCAAACCCAGGTCGAGACGGCAAAGGCATCGCTCGCTTCCGCGAAGGCCTCGTCGAGCATGTCCACGACGAAGCTCGGGTACACCGTGATCCGCTCTCCGATCGACGGCACCATCATCACGCGCAACGTGGAGGAGGGGCAGACCATCGCCTCGAGCTTCTCGACCCCGTCGCTCTTCATCATCGCGGCGGATCTCTCGGCCATGCAGATCGAGGCCAACGTGGACGAGAGCGACATCGGTCTCATCCAGGTGGGCCAGATCGCACGCTTCACGGTCCAGGCGTACACGGACAGGACCTACGACGGGACGGTGAGGCAGATAAGGCTCACGCCCCAGACCATCCAGAATGTCGTCAACTACAGCGTGGTGGTCGATGTCCAGAACGACGACAGGAGCCTGCTGCCGGGAATGACGGCCACCCTGGATTTCATCGTGGACCAGAGGAAAGGCGTCCTCGTCGTGCCGAGCGCGGCGCTGAGCTTCGAGCTCACCGCCGAGATGCTCGCACCGCCACAGGAAAGGGGAGTGCTCTTCTGGCTCGAGATGAAGGCACTGTTCGGGAAGGCTCCGGGGGGCAAGCGCCCGGCCATGGACCCGGTGCCGGAGGGCAGGGATCGCGTCTGGATCCTGGCCAAGGACGGACGGCCCATGCCGGTGGACATCGTCACAGGCCTCGCGGACGAGGCATCGACAGAAGTCGTAAGCCCGGGAGCGCTCCACGAAAGAGACCGGGTCATCACGGGCTACAAGAAGGAGGCCGCGAAGAAGGCCTCCGGGCCGAAGCTCTTCGGGGGACCACCCGGAGGCGGCCCGCCTCCCTAGGGACCAGAATCCATGGATGAGAACGACATCGATACCACGGCCAGGATACGGCTCACGCACGTCTCGCGGACTTACAGGATGGGAGACTCGAGAGTATTCGCCCTGAGGGACGTGTCGCTCGATGTGAAGGATGGAGAGTTTCTGGCCATCATGGGACGATCTGGCTCGGGCAAGTCCACCCTCATGAACGTGCTGGGATGCCTCGACTACGATTATGACGGCGAGTACCAGCTCGACGGGATCCGCGTGGACGGCATGGGCCCCGATCTCCTCGCGGGCATACGCAACCGGAAGATCGGGTTCGTCTTCCAGGGGTTCAACCTGCTCGCGCGGACCACGGCCCTTGAGAACGTGGAGCTGCCCCTCATGTACGACAGGAGCGGCCGGCAGAGCCGGCCGCGCGAGCGAGCCATGGAGGCGCTCGCCAGGGTCGGCCTCGGCGACCGGCTCCACCACGAGAGCACTCAGCTCTCGGGCGGCCAGCAGCAGCGCGTGGCCATCGCGAGGGCCCTCGTGAACGATCCAAGCATACTGCTCGCCGACGAGCCGACAGGCAATCTCGACACCAGGACGTCTCTCGAGGTCATGTCCCTGTTCCAGGAGCTCGGCGAGGGGGGAATGACCATCGTGCTCGTCACGCACGAGCCCGATCTCGCCCGGTTCGCCGAGAGGGTCGTGACGGTCCGAAACGGCCTCATCGTGTCAAGCCTCGGCGTCGAGGACCGGGTGAAAGCGAGCGAGGTGCTCGCGTGCGAGGGATCGTCGACCCTGCCGGACGAGGCATCGCCGTGAAGTGGTACTACCTCGCGAGGCTGGCGCTCAGGAGCATCCTGCGCAACAGGATGCGCAGCCTTCTCACGATGCTGGGGATCGTCATCGGGGTCGGGGCCGTCATCGCTCTGCTTTCCGTGGGCCGAGGCACGCAGGCGGCCATCGAGAGCGACATCTCCTCGCTCGGCACCAACCTCATCATGGTGAGAGCAGGATCTGCCAGCACCAGGGGCGTGAGCATGGGCGCGTCGAGCATGAACACCCTGTCCATGGCCGACGTCGCTGCACTTGGCAAGCTCGACACCCTCGCCGCCGTGTCGCCCTTCATCACCGTCTCTCAACAGGTCGTCGCCGGCTCCAAGAACTGGCTCACGACCGTTTCGGGGGTGGACCCGGGCTACCTCTCGATCCGCAACCTCTCTCTCCAGTCGGGTCGGTTTCTGGTGCAAAGAGAGGTCGATACCAAGGCAAAGGTCGCGATCATGGGTCAGACCGTGGCAGAGGAGCTCTTCGGCTCCCGGGATCCGCTGGGAGCCCGCATCCGCGTGGGCAGCGTCCCTTTCACGGTCATCGGCCTTCTGTCGGTGAAAGGCGATGCCATGGGAGGCATGGATCAGGACGACCTGATCCTCGCACCTTCCTCGACGGTCCTTTTTCGCCTCGGAGACGGCGAGACGGTCAGGACCATCGTGGCGAGCGCGACCTCCGATGACGTCATGTCCGAGGCGCAAGAACAGATGACAG
>JBFYZU010000225.1:0-18895 GCA_041309365.1 Myxococcota bacterium | reverse complement strand
ACACAGGAGGCGACGGGCATGGTGTTTAATACCAACTTGCTTCGAGACTCCATATAATGTATATTCTGTTGGTTCTGGATACCGTACAACAAGAACGAGGTCGCCTGAAGTAATCCTGATCACATCATGCACAGGAGGCTATCCATGCAAATCTCTTGGGCTATAATCTATGTATACATTGCTGCGCTATTCTCGTTGAATATATTTTCTAATATATCCATTGCGATAAGTCCAGAGGATGATACATATTACGAGGATGATATAGAGAGTATTGAAACAGATGGCCTGACTCAAATATCTGGTTGGTCGCCATCTGTTCCACCTGGCTATACAGTATATTTTACAAATGCCTCGGTTTGTCACCATTCTGTTACAGATTACTATGGTATCGCGGCAATATTTCGATTTACATCATCAACCTCCACCTACTATACTATCTATTATCTATTAATTAATGGTTATAGCACATCTCCCTATTATGGAAATCTTGTTTGGGCAAGAACTGTCTCCACTTCCGATACTATAGATTCCGTTGATTGTACATACGACAATGATAATAATGTATACGTAGCATGGAGTTCTCCACCAAATCCTGCACAATGGGCTAGGTTCACACCATCTCTAACTTATGGACCTTATTCAATACCCGAAACCTGCGGGGATCTTTATAGTAATAGTTACATGCCGGAACTAGCATGGAAGCAGGGGGATATTCTGGTAGCTGCCTACAAGGGTTACCCGAATAGTTGCGTTTTATGCTTTCAATCTTTCAATACACTGTCCGGAGCAGCACTTACTTTTTCCGATTTCTGGGGAGGAGGTGGGCATCCAGAATCGTGGGATGTCGATTATAATGACACTGATAAATTTGTGGTTGTTTTCAAATATGTATATGATGGCCAGGATGTCGATTATGGCAGATTGTTATTAAATGATAACGGTGTATTAATCGAAAACAGTTGGTTGCCATTCGAGTCATTCTTGCCCGCAGAAGAATCGCCTGATTTTGCTAAGTTGGTGTATTCTAATAACGACAACAATACATATAATAGAATGATCCTACTAACAAGCAATACCTCATATTGGATTAGTAACTCAGGATCTCTGGCTGGCTCAGAAGATAGTTACAACGCATATCCAAGCACTTATCTCGCTGCATGTGAATATTGGGGAGAGATGACTAGGATTGCACATAGTTTCACGGATCCAGAATTAAACAATATTAAATACAAATATGAAAAGCATAGACACTGGTATAGAACTGCAACGGATCCGATGGAAGTGTTCAATATAAATTCCGGCTATCTACCAAAAGCATGTTCATCATCGAACACCTACTACGACCGCGAACTACTCCTTGTTAGCAAATCGTTTCTCTTCTCTAGTTATGTCTATTGGAATATAGAAGAGGAATTATAATGGCTAGCACTAGACTTATCATTGCAATATTGATTTGCGCCGGTTCTGTCATAGGCTGTGAATACAATTCGACGATCAGAGACTCTTACATCGACGATACGGACGAAGATAGCATAGAAGTGACTTCTGGAATGCGATTGATACCAAGCGGAATCGTATTTATTGGTTCTAACTTAACCGAATGCAATTATGATCATCCTATGCATGAAGCTTATGTGGATTCATATTATATAGACATTTATGAGGTTACGAACAGATCCTACCAGGAATGCGTCCTGGCAGGGATATGTTTAGAGCCTGTTGGGATGGATTCACTTACAAGACCTTATTACTACGGCAATGCTGATTACTACGACTTTCCAGTCATCAATATTGATTGGCAACGAGCAGATGCCTATTGCAGATGGAAACATAAAAGACTCCCAACCGAAGCGGAATGGGAAAAAGCAGCAAGAGGTGGATGTGAACTTCGAGGCGATTCTCTTAATTGTGATGAAGAACTAGACGACCTGTCATTTCCATGGGGGAACGATGTACCATCTTGTGAAGTAGCAAATGCATGCAGAGGATGCGTAGGAGATACAGTAAAAGTCGGCACATATTTGGATGATATCTCGCCATACGGAGTTTTTGACATGGGTGGAAACGCTGCTGAATGGGTGAGTGATTACTTTGTGCCAGAATACGATGCGTCTGGTACTTATAATAACCCGACAGGTCCAACCGAAGAACAGGCCACAGGTCAATGTCCAATTAGTCCGGACCAACCATGTCACGTAAAAAAGCTTTCATCATTCGAACCAGCAACGCCTGATAGGATAAAGGAGATAAGCTGTAGAGGAGTTATCTTTAGCGGTTACGACTCAGGGATGCGATGCGCGTACTAGGCAGGATCGCAACAAGTGAATGAGTGTATAAGTTTTGTGTAACCGTTCAGGGGTATTGGAGCACGAATAGGTGCTGAGTTCAAGCGTAAGCGTGCGAGCCGCCACGTCCTTGAGATATCACCCGCCATGACGTGATCCTGGCATCTCATCAACGAGGAGGATCACGATGAGGAAAAGCCGTAGAAACGGCCTGCACTACGCGGATCCGGAAGTCCAGAGGGTAGGGTTGTCGGGACCACCCATCAGCGCCGTCAGCACGTGGTCCCTTGATTCCAGATTTCTCAACACCCCCCCTCGGGTGGGTGTTGACCGTGTCTCGGTTACTCGTGCTCATGTGTCTCTCCTTTCCGGGGACCCGTGTCACCGGGAACGGAGAGCACGTGCTAGGGGATTCTCATGTGGTCAGATCGCTCGGAAACAGGGGCGCCTCGCACTACGACTTTCCAGTCATCAATATTGATTGGGGTGGGGCCTTCGAGACAGGCCCCCTACCGGGGGCCTTCCCAAGGCAGGCGGGAATGGGCGTGGTTGGACGTTCGGGCGGATCAGTGGATGTACCAGGGCAGGACATTGATGCCGTGGCGTTGCTGGTGCCCGGTCCCACCGTGGACGACGACGCCCTGCGTCGTGGGGTTGCCGGAGAGGCCCATCCACCATCGGATGCCGCCCAGCATGTTCGAGGTGACCGTGCTGCCCGACTTGATCTCCACCGGAACGAGCCCCTCGCCCGTGTCCACGATCAGGTCGATCTCGTGGCCGGTGGCATCTCGCCAGTGAAAGAGGCGTGACTCGCGTCCTGCGTGGGTGTACGCCTTGACGATCTCCGAGACGACGAACGACTCGAAGATGGCTCCCCGTAGGGGATGTCGCGCCAGCACCGATGCGCTCTCGATACCCAGCAGGTAGCAGACCAGGCCGGTGTCCAGGAAGTGGAGCCTGGGGTGTTGCGCAGCCTCTTGCGGTACGAGGCGTGATGAGGCTGCAAGAGCGTGACGATCATCGCGATCCTCAGCGCGGTCAACCACTGCTTCGCCGTCGGCTGGGTGATGCCCGTGTCCTCGGCGAGGGATGTGAGGTTAAGCTCACGTGGCCGTTCGCGCGGCGCACAGGCGCACGAACCGATCGAACGCGTCCAGATCCATCACCCTGAGCACATCGCGCAGATCCCTCTCCACGTAGGTCCTGTGATAGTCCGCCAGCCACATGGTCGGGTCGAGCTGCCGATCGTGGATGGGTGGAAACATGCCTCGATGGACCGTATCCCACACATCGAGCGCCGGCGGGCGATCGGGAGCGATCCGGGCGAGATCGCCTGGATCCCAGGACGGACGTCCAGACAACTCCGAGAGCGAGAAGGGCAAGAGGTCGATGATCGCTGCTCGTTGTCCCGCCAGCGTCTGGGACACATCCTGCATGAGCAGGAGGTTCTGCGAGCCCGTCAGGACGAAGCGTCCCGGACGGTCGTCCTCGTCCACTGCCACCTGGATGTAGGAAAGAAGCTCGGGTACCTTCTGGACCTCGTCGATGATGGCGTCTGGTCCGAGCAGCGAGAGGAATCCCAGCGGATCCTCTCTTGCAGCGCTCCTGATGTCGGGGCGCTCCAGCGACACGTAGTCGTGTTGTGGAAAGCACGACCTGACGAGGGTCGTCTTTCCGGACTGGCGTGGCCCGACGATGGTGAGGACGGGGTTCCTGGTGGCCTCGCGCGTGAGCACGGATGCAAGATGACGACGGATCATGCCAGGATCCTGCATGATTACCGGTTGTGCGTCAAAATCAAATCAGATTTTGGAAAACGGCGCAGCGTGACCACCAAGCTGCGGCATCCACCCCCGGAATCACCGCGGTAGTCCCGTGGTGTCATCGCTGGCGCGGCCTCCTGCCTCGACCCGATCCGGCCTGAGCAGCCCGCGAACGAGCAGCCCGACCAGCACGAGCGTCGCGACCGTGGCAGAGCCGCCGTAGGAGACGAGCGGGAAGCCCGGCGTACTCACGACCGGCAGGAGCCCCAGGTTCACGCCGGCGTGCAGCCCGGCCTGCCAGGCGACGATCAGCGCGCAGCCCAGCGCCACCCGCGACGTGAACCGATCCGGCGGGCGGACCGCCACCCGAACCGCCGCGGCGACGACGATGGCGATCAGGGCGAGCACCGCGACCATCCCGACGATCCCCCACTCGTGGCCCAGCACCGTGAACGCGAAGTCCGTGCGCGCGTTCGAGAGCCGCTCGAGCCCGTCCCCGGACGCGCTCGCGAAGCCGCTCCCCAGGAGGCCGCCCGATCGGATCAGGTCGGCCGCGACCGCGGCCTGGTAGCCCGTTCCGAGCGTGTCGGGGCTCGTGCTCAGGAAGTCGAGGATCCGCTCCTTCTGGTAGCCGTGGAGCAGGAAGCCCCAGAGCACGAACGGCGAGGCAAGCGTGACCACGCCGAGCCCGGCGGCCGGCAACCAGGTGCGGCGTGCGCTCGCGAGCACGGCGACGGAGAGGACGAGGACATGGGCGGCGCCCACGAGATCCGGCTGCGCATGCAGGAGTGCCATCGGCAGGAGCACCGCAGCCATGAAGAGGACCGCCTCGCCGATCCGCCTGGCCCAGCCTATCCCCCCGGATTCCAGGGCCGCGGCCCGGCCGAGCCCGAGCACGAGCGCCACGTCGAACAGCCCGGCAACGTGGACCGTCAGCGGGCCGATGGAGAGCCAGCGCCGCACGCCGTTCAGCTCCGGGCCCAGGCCGGCCGCCACGGCGAAAAGCGCGACCACGCCGGCCCCGTACAGCGGCAGCGCGATGGCGCGCCACCAACCCGGTGGGATCGCGGCGGCCGCGGCGGCGGCCGCGACGCCTACGGCCAGCCAGACCGCGTGCCGCAGCCACAGCCCGTCGCCGAGGTACGGCTCGCCCCTCGAGATCGACCACTGGACCGCGAGCCCGATCGCGGCGAGCGCGATCGTCGAGGCGACCAGCGCTGCGGCCCATGTGTACCTGGCGATGCGCATCGAACCCCGGTGTTGAACCCGCCCGGGCATCACCCATTCCCGTGGATTGCAATCCAGCCCCACCGCATCCTCCCCGAGCAGAACGAACAAAGGCTCTTTCCCCGGCGCTGCCGACTCCCATGGCAGCCTCGGTACATCTCCATGCTGCTCGAAGAGCCAGCGGATCTTCCAGGGCATGCTCTCGCCTGCACGGGTGGTGACACGGGAGCGAACGAGCTTTGTTGCGAGGCGATGCGACTTCCATGCGTGGTCACGCGTCTTGACAACTGTCACGTGACAGTTTACAGTGTCGGCATGATCAAGACATTTGCCGATCGCCACTCCCGAGAGCTATTCGCGACCGGCAAGTCCAGGCGGTTCCCGGCCGGGATCTGGAAGGGTGCTTCGCGAAGGATGGAGTACGTCGACCTTGCAACTTCCATGGACGACCTGAGGGTTCCACCGAGCAACAGGCTGCACGCGATGAAAGGCGATCGGGCCGGGCAGTTCTCGATATCCATGAACGACCAATGGAGGATCTGCTTCCGGTTCATCGAGGGGGATGCATACGACGTGGGGCTGACGGACTATCATTGAGAAGAGGTGAAACATGAGCATGCCGAACGACAGGGCGAGAAAGGTTCGTCCCACTCATCCGGGTGAGATGCTGCGCGAGGATTTCCTGCCCGACTACGGGCTCGGTGTCTCGGAGTTCGCGAAGCTGATCGGTGTGTCTCGCCAGACGGTGAACGAGCTGCTCCGGTCGAGGCGAGCCGTCAGCCCCGAAATGGCGCTTCGACTCTCGCGACTGTTCGGAAACACGCCGGAGTTCTGGCTGAATGCGCAGCGCGCCGTGGATCTCTGGGAGGCTGCCCGTCGATCGAGGCGGAAGCTCGACCGGATCTCTTTGCTTAGCGCAGACTGAGGATGCTGAAACCGGATTGTCCTTCGCCACAATCGCATCCGCAGGCCACGCGGCTGGGTTCGACGGCTCGCTGGTTGCCGAGAGGGGCCGGTCGGCGGGGCGGATGCGCGGCTGTCGGCCTTTCGACACGAGTGTCGCGAGTTGCTGGCGAGGTGCCAAGTTCTCCAGGGCCAGGCACAGAAGCTCAGGGGAGGGTGCGGACGGGCCGGAAACCGAAGTCGTGGCCGCTAAAGTCCAGGGTGTAGCCGATCCGGGACGCGGCCCGTAAAACAGACACGTCGCGCGTGATTGGCCGAGCTGCGAGGCTTCGCGCCAGACGTCTTGATGATGGAGCCCGGCCACCCTTGCAGGAGGCGCGGATAAGGGTTAACTGGATGCGAGGATCATGGAGAAGGATCTCTAACGTGGCCGGAGGTGAGAAGGCCGATCCGCCCGACATCGCGGCCTGGCTGGCGACTGCCGATCCGCGCAGGATCCCGGCCGAGCTTTTGCGCAGGTACGAGACGCGAGCGCCCAGGTACACGAGCTACCCGGCGGCGCCTCACTTCGGGAGCGTGGACGAGGACGAGCTTTTCGGGAGGTGGCGGGAGCGAAACGCCATGGCCCACGACCCCGGGCTGTCGGTGTACGTGCACATCCCGTTCTGCAGGACGCTGTGCAGGTTCTGCGGCTGCCACACGCACGTGCGCAAGGACCCGTCCAGGGCCACGCCCTACGTGGACGACCTGATGCGCGAGATGGACTTCGTGCTGGGCATCGTGGACAGGGCCAGGCCGGTGCGGCAGGTGGCGCTCGGGGGGGGCACCCCCAACTTTCTGTCCGTGCCGGATCTCGACAGGATGCTGTCCGGGCTGCGCGGCCGGTTCTCCATCGCAGCCGACGCCGAGCTGAGCGCGGAGCTGGACCCCAGGACCGTGACGGCCGGGCAGCTCGACCTGCTCCTCGGGCACGGGTTTCGCAGGCTGAGCCTAGGGGTGCAGGACTTCGACCCGCGCGTGCTGGGCTTCATCCGCAGGGCAACAGACGGGCTCGCGGTGGAGGCGGTCGTGGCGCACGCGAGGAGCCGGGGGTGCGAGGAGATCAACTTCGACCTCATCTACGGGCTGCCGGGGCAAAACGAGCGCACCGCGGCCGAGACGGCCAGAAGGACCCTGGCGCTCGGGCCCACGCGCATCGCGCTCTACAACTACGCGCACGTGCCCTGGATGAAGCCGCACCAGAAGGCGCTCGAGAAGTACGGGCTCCCGGACGCGGCCCTCAAGGCCGCGATCCAGGGCACGACGGCCGAGATCCTGATACGGGGCGGGTACCTGCCCATCGGCATGGACCACTTCGCGCGCCCCGAGGACAGGCTGGCCAGGGCGCTCGAGCAGGGCACGCTCACGCGCAACTTCATGGGCTACACCACGGGCCGCGGGTACGACCTCGTGGCCCTGGGCGCCTCGGGCATCTCGGCCGTGGGCTCGACCTACGCCCAGGACGACCGCACCCTCAAGGGCTGGCGCGAGGCCGTGCGGGCGGGCAGGAGCGCCGTGGTCAGGGGGTTTCTCCTGAGCCGCGAGGACGAGGCCAGGAGGGATCTCATCCTCGACCTGTTTTGCAACTTCAAGGTGGACCTCGCGGCCCTGTCGGGCAGGTGGGGCATGGACATGGCTGCGTGCGTGGGAGAGGATCTCGACAGGCTCGCACCCATGGTGGACGACGGGCTCATCAGGATGGAGGGCGACCTCGTGGAGGTGACCTGGGCGGGAAGGCCCTTCATCCGCAACGTGTGCATGGGCTTCGACAGGTACCTGGAGAGCGACCCGGCCCGGCGGCGCTACTCGAGGACGCTCTGAGAGAAGGACCATGACCCAGGGCAAGGCAACGGACATGCCAGCGGCGGTGCTCGTGGGAATGGGCGGGCCGTCGAGCCCGTCCGACGTGGCCCCGTTCATGCGAAACCTGTTTTCCGACCCCAGGATCCTGCCTCTGCCGGCGGCCGTGAGGGGGCCTCTGGCCTCGTTCATCGTCCGCAGGCGGAGCGCCAGGGCGAGGGAGCGCTACAGGATCCTCGGAGGCTCGAGCCCCATCCACGCCTACACCGAGGAGCAGGTCAGGATGCTGGCCAGGGAGCTGGGCGACGGCTTCGTGGTGCGCCACGCGTTCCGCTACACGAGCCCCAGGGCGGGCGAGGTCGCGGGCGAGCTCGCGGACCTCGGCATCCGCCGCCTGGTGGCCCTGTCCACCTACCCCCAGCGGTCCTTCACCACGACGGACTCGTCCATGGACGAGCTCGCGGCCGAGGCCGCGAACAGGGGCATCGAGGTGAAAAAGGTCACGAGCTATGCCACGGACGCTGCGTTCGTGGCGGCGCTCGGCGGCTCGCTTTGCGCCACGCTGGCCGAGGCGGGCCCGGGCGCCCGGGTGGTCATGACGGCGCACTCCATCCCCACGCGAAACGTGCGAAGGGGCGATCCGTACGTCGCCGAGGTGCACGCAACGGCCAGGGCCCTGGCCAGGACGATCCCCCAAGGCGTGCCCTGGGAGCTGGCCTTCCAGAGCCGGGTCGGGCCAGTGGGCTGGGTGGGGCCCGGCCTGGACAGGACCCTGGCGAGGCTGGGCCGCGAGGGGGTGTCGAAGGTCGTTGTGGCGCCGCTGTCGTTCTCGTCCGAGCACCTCGAGACCATGCTGGAGCTGGATCTGGAGATGCGCGAGAAGGCGGCCGTGGCAGGGATCGGCGGCTACTACCGCATGCCCGTGCCGGGGCTCGACCCCGGCTTCATCCGGATGCTGGCCAGGCTCGCCAGGCGGGAGGTGGCCCGTGGCTGACGTCGTCGTGGTGGGTGCGGGCCCGGCCGGGCTGAGCGCGGGGATCAGGCTCGTCGCGGCCGGCGTGGACGTGACCGTGCTGGAGGCGATCGACGAGCCAGGCGGCAACGTGCGCACCATGGAGCGCGACGGCTTCAGGATGGAGCGCGGGCCGCACACGTTCATGGCCTCGGCCCAGGGCGTGTTCGAGCTGGCGTCGGAGTGCAGCGCGGATGGAATGCTCGCGGCCGCGAACGAGTCCAGCCAGAGGCGCTTCATCGCCAGATCGGGGAGGCTCCACGAGGTGTTCACCGGGCCCGTGGGGTTCGTTCGCAGCGATCTTCTCAGCGCGCGAGGCAAGCTCGACCTATTGACCGAGCCTTTGCGGACGCGGCGAGGGGACGTGACCGACTCGGCGGCCAGGTTCTTCGACAGGCGCTTCGGCCCGGAGGCGGCCAGGGTGCTCGCGGGCGCGTTCGTGAGCGGGGTGTACGCGGGAGACCCCGAGGCGCTGTCCGCGCCGGCTGCGTTCCCCCTGTTCTGGGGCTTCGAGGAGAAGCACGGCGGCATGATCCGGGGCGGCATCATGCACATGCTCGCGAAAAGAGCCGAGCGCCGCAGGCTCGGCATGGCGGCTCTGCCGCGCCGCCGCGGCCTGTTCACGACGACGGGAGGCCTGGGAACGCTCACCCGCGCCGCGGCCGACGTCCTCGGCGACAGGCTCGTGCTCTCGTCGCCGGTCACGGCCGTGGCCCGCGAGGGATCGGGCTGGGCCCTGGAGACGGCCGGGGGGCAGGTGCGCGCCAACAGGGTGATCATCGCCACGCCTCCGGCGAGGGCCGCGGCCATGCTGGAGGAGCTGGACCCCGCCCTGGCGGACGAGCTCGCGGGCATCACTCTCGCGCCCGTGGCGCTGGTGCACATGGGTTTCACGTCGCGCTGCGGGCGGATCCCGGACGGGTTCGGGTTCTTGGTGCCGAGGGGCGAGGGCATCCGCACCCTGGGCGTGCTCTTCGTGTCGAGGATGTTCGACGACAGGACGCCGGGCCGCGGGGACCTTTTGAGCGGGTTCGTGGGCGGGATGCTGGATTGCGAGGCGCTCGCGCTGACCGACGGAAAGCTCGTGGACGTCGTTGCCGGAGACCTCGGGAAGCTGACCGGCCACGACAGGGCTCCGGACACGGTCGAGGTCCTTCGCTACTCGGCCGCCATCCCGCAGCTGTCCTTGGGGCACATGGGGAGGATGAAGCGCATCGAGAAGGCGCTCGCAGCACACGTCGGGCTCGGCCTTGCAGGAAACTACCTCGGCGGAGTAGGGATGAAGGACGCGGTGGCCTCGGGGTTCGAGGCCGGCCGGAGGATCGTCCGCGAGAGGCGCTGACAGGTGATCGAGAAGACAAGCAGGACCGATGTCTTGCCCATGGCCGTGGTGGGTTGCGATTTTCGCCGCGCGCCGAGCAGGTGGCGCTCCAGGCTCGTGCTCGACGACGCGGAGCGCCACGACCTGGTGACCGAGCTCGGGCGATCGGCCGGCGTGGACGGGTTTCTGGACCTCACCACCTGCAACCGCACCGAGTGGGTCGTGTCCACGCCCGAGCCGGCCTGGGCGGCCGAGCTCATGCGCGCGGTCATGCTGGAGCGCACGAGCCAGGCGGACGAGAGGATCGAGCCCTACGTGTTCGTGGGAGCGGACGCGGCGCGCCACATCCTGAGCGTGAGCATCGGCCAGGAGTCGTTCGTGGTGGGCGAGAGGCAGATCGCCACCCAGCTGTTCCGGGCCGTGGAGGACGCACGCAGGAGGCAGACCACGTCGCGGGTCCTGAACGGCCTCTCGTCCATCACGGGCCGGCTCGTGCGCGACGCCGTGGCCGCGGGCTGCATCGGCGCGCCCGCCGTGGGCGTGCACTCGCTCTCCTACCACTTCGTCGCGAGCTGGCTTCTGGCCCACGGCCGAGGCCGAGCCGTCGCGGTGGTCGGCCTGGGAGCCATCGGCCGCAGGGTCCGCGGGCTCTTCGAGGCCGATCCGCGCTTTGCGGTGGTGGCCGTCAACCGCACCGTGGCCCAGGGAGAGGAGGGCCGCGTGCGCTCGATCCGCGAGCTCAGGACCGTGCTCGCCGGGGTGGACGCGGCCATCGTCTGCACCTCGGCCCCGCACCACGTGATCAAGGACTCCACGCTCGAGGGGCGCGAGGCGTCGCGGCCCATGCTCGTGCTCGACATCGGCATCCCGGAGCAGGTGGCGGCCCTCTCTCCCGGCCTGGGAGCGACCCGGGCAGGGCTCGACGACCTCACGGCGGATCCCGTGGGCGCACGGGACATGGCCGAGCAGACGAGGCACGACGACGACGCCCGCATGCTGGTGCAAAGAGCCCTCGACGAGCTCACCATCTTCGTCCGGGAGGGCAGCGTGGTGGACATCCTCGACGAGGTCAGGCGCAGGCACGAGCGTTTCGTCGACGTGGAGATCCCGCGGTTTCTGGCCGAGCGCGCGGGGTCCCTCGACGACAGCGAGAGGGCCCACCTGGGCTTCGGGCTCAAGGGGATGGTCCTCACCTACACCAACGACGTGTTCCAGGCGATCAAGAGGTCGCTCGTGAAAGAGGAGGGGGACGATTGCACGGACATGAGCTGAGGATAGGCACGCGCGGGAGCAGCCTCGCGCTGTGGCAGGCGAACCTCGTCGGATCGCTCCTGGGCGTGCCCTTCACGACCTGCGTCATCAAGACCAGCGGCGACGTGATGCCGGACGTGCCGCTGCAGGGCCAGAGCACCATGGGTTTCTTCACCCGCGAGATAGAGACAGAGCTCATCGAGGGGCGAATCGACCTGGCCGTGCACTCGCTCAAGGACCTGCCCGTGGAGCAGCCCGAGGGCCTGGTGCTCGCGGCCATCCTGGAGCGGCACGCGCCCGGGGACATGCTCTTGGTGAGGGTGGATGCCCTGGACGAGACGATGCCCGTGCCCGTGGCCCGGGGCGCGCGCGTGGGCGCGGGCAGCCTGCGCCGGCAGAGCGCCCTCGCGTCTCTGCGCCCGGACCTCGTCTGCGCGCTCGTCAGGGGCAACGTCCCCTCGAGGCTGCGAAAGACTCAGGAAGGGCAGGTGGACGCCATCGTGCTGGCGCGCGCCGGGCTGGAGCGGCTCGGCATCGACCCCTCGCCGCTCCTCGCGTTTTACCTGGATCCCGGACGCTTCATCCCAGCTCCGGGCCAGGGGGCCGTGGCCGTGGAGGTGCGCGGGGACGATGCCGAGGTGCGCGACCTCGTGGCCAGGCTCGACCACGCGGCGACGCGGCGCTCGGTCGAGCTCGAGAGAAGGCTGCTCGCGCTGGCGGGCGGCGGGTGCCACGCGCCGTTCGCGGCCTGGGTGAGGCCGACGGACGGCGAGCGCGTTCGGGCCAGCGTGGGAGCCGCGGCAAAAGACGGCTCCTGGAGGCACCTGCACCTGAGCGGCCGCGACGAGGAGGTCGAGGTCCGCGCCCAGGCCTGGTTCGAGCAGGGCTGCCCGGGATCGGGCGAGAGCGTCGCGCAGGAAGGGATATGCCGTCCGGCCCCGCCATCGTGCTGACCCGCGAGCCCGAGGACAGCGCCGCGCTCGACGAGGCGCTGCGCCGGGCCGGCGTCGAGGTGCGCCAGATCCCCTGCGCGAGCACGCGGTACCGTCCGCCCGGCGAGGACGAGATTTGCGCCCTGCCGGAGCCGTCCGCTGTCCACGCGCTTTTGTTTTCGAGCAGGCGAGGGGCCGAGGGGTGGCACGAGTGGAAAAAGAGCCTGCCTGCCGGCTCCTGGCCTCACGCCTTCCCGCGACCGGGCGTCACGGTGGCGGCCGTGGGCAAGCGCACGGCGCGCGCCCTGGACGCGGCAGGTGTCGGCGCCGACCTGGTGGCCGAGCCTCCGCGCGGCGCGGTCATGGCGCGCATGCTCGACGAGCGGCTCGCGAGGCCTTCCACCATGGTCCTGGTGGCGGGCGAGGTCAGGATGCGCGCGGGCGAGGACCTGCTGCGGTCGAGAGGCCACCTGATTTTCGCGATCACGGTGTACGAGAACGTGGAGCCGGCCATCGGGCCGGTCGAGCCCTTCGACGTGGCGGCCGTGTTCGTGGCCGCGCCGTCGGCCGCGCGCCGTCTCATCGGCGCCATCCCGTGGATGAAGGAGGCGAGCTTCGTGTCCATCGGGCCCACCACCACCGAGGCGCTCAGGAAGCTGGGTGTCGAGAGGGTCCTCGAGGTGGGCGCGGATCTCGAGGCGCAAAAGAGCGCGCTCGTGCGGCTCGCGCGAGCGCGAGACGAGGTGATGAAGTGAGGATGACGAGGAAGCTGTCACAGGAGCTCTACGAGAGGGCGGTCAAGCTCATGCCGGCCGGCGTGAACAGCCCCGTGCGAGCGTTCAAGAGCGTGGGAGGCACTCCCGTGTTCTTCGCGTCGGCCAAGGGCGCCCACGTGACCGACGCGGACGGCAACAGGTACGTGGACTTCTGCATGTCCTGGGGCCCGCTCATCCTGGGCCACGCCCACCCGGCGGTGGTCGAGGCCGTGGCCTCGGCGGCCGGGCGCGGCCTGAGCTACGGCGCGTGCCACGCGGCCGAGGCGGACCTGGCCGAGAGGCTCCTCGACGGCTTTCCCGGCATGGAGCGCGTGCGCATGGTGAGCTCGGGCACCGAGGCGGTCATGACGGCCCTGCGCATCGCGCGAGGCAAGACGGGCCGGCCGGGGATCCTGAAGTTCGACGGCGGCTACCACGGCCACAGCGACGCCCTGCTCGTCAAGGCGGGGTCAGGGCTCGCGACCTTCGGCACGTCCTCGAGCCTCGGGGTCCCGGAGGGATTCGCCCGCGACACCATCGTGGTCCCGTTCGACGACGACGAGGCGCTCGAGCAGGCGTTCGCGGCGCACGGCGACCGGATCGCCTGCGCCGTGGTGGAGCCGCTGCCCGCCAACAACGGCCTCCTCGAGCAGCGCCCCGAGTGGCTGCGCCTGCTCAAGGAGCTCGCGGCCCGGCACGGCGCCCTGCTCGTCTTCGACGAGGTCATCTCGGGGTTCCGCCTGGGCTGGGGCGGCTACGGGCAGATGGCGGGCGTCGAGCCCGACCTGGTCACGCTGGGCAAGATCGTGGGAGGAGGCATGCCCGTGGGCGCGGTGCTGGGGCCTGCCAGGACCATGGATCTTCTCGCCCCGCTGGGCGGCGTGTACCAGGCCGGCACGCTGTCGGGAAACCCGGTGGCCATGGCGGCCGGCATCGCCACCCTCGATGCCCTGCGCGACGGCGAGGTGTACGCCCGTCTCGAGGCGCTGGGCAAGGAGCTCGACGCTCAGATCGCCACCCAGGCGAAGGATCGCCCATGGCTCAGGGCGCGCAGGCTGGGATCCATCGTGTGGCTGTATCTGTGCGACGGCGAGATCCCGCGCCGCGCCGATCGGATCTCGCCGGCCATCGTGGAGCGATTCAACCGCGCCCACGGAAGGCTCCTCGACGCGGGTCACTACCTGCCGCCCTCGGCCTACGAGGTCATGTTCCTCTCGGACGCGCACAGGCCCGAGCACGTGCGCGCTCTCGTGCGGGACGTGGCGCGCGAGGCCGGATCTTGAGCCTGAGCCGGCACCATATCGTATTCGGCCTGGCCATCGTCCTTCTGGTCGCGCTGGCAGCCTGGTGGACCACGTTCATCGTCCGATCGGTCGAGGCCGAGAGGAGCACGGCCCTCGAGCTCGAGGCGCTGCGCGCCCAGGTGCACGAGACGGATCGCGGCGGCGACGTCGCGAGCCACCGGATCGACCGGTCCGGGATCGATGCGCGCCACGACCGGCGCATGGTCATGATCCTGGGCGAGGGCACGCTCATGTTCGCGCTCCTGGGCGTGTGCATCATGATGCTGGTGCGCATCCAGAGGCAGGACCGGCGACAGCTCGGCGCGCTCCAGAGCTTCATCTCCGTGGTCACCCACGAGATGAAGACGCCTCTCTCGGGCATCAAGAGCCTGCTCCAGACCTCGCGGGCGGGCAACCTGCCGGCCGATCGCGCACAGGAGATCCTGACCATGGGCCTCGCCGAGACCGAGAGGCTCGAGCACATGATCGAGAACGTCCTCGTGGCCGGCAGGCTGCGCGTCGATCAGAAGCCCGTGCAGATGACGATCCTCTCTCTCGCCTCGTTTCTCGGGGAGCTCGTGGCCCACAGAGCCATGACCCTGTCTTGCCCGGATCGCCTGGTGCTCGACCTCGGCGGATGCCCCGACGGCCTCGAGGCCCTGGCCGACGCGGACGACCTCAGGGTCATCCTCGACAACCTCGTGGACAACGCCTTCAAGTACGGCGGGGACGACCCCGTGGTTCGCATCGAGGTTTCCACAGCCGGCGGATCGATCTTCATCGACGTCACGGACCGCGGCATCGGCCTTCCCCCGGACGAGGCCGAGGCCGTCTTCGAGCCGTTCTACCGCACCGTGTCCGGCAAGTCGCCCGTGACCCACGGCACGGGGCTCGGGCTGAGCATCGCGAGGACGCTCGCCAGGCGCATGGGCGGCGACGTGAAGGCGCACAGCGAGGGGCCCGGCAGGGGGACCCGGATGCGCGTCAGCCTCGTGGGGAGGCCGACATGACCGCGAGCATCCTTCTCGTCGAGGACGAGAAGCTCATCGGCACCATGGTCCGCATCAACCTCGCGGGCGCGGGCCACGAGGTGACCTGGGTGAGAGACGGCGACGAGGCCCGAGGGCTCGTCGAGGCCGGACAATACGACCTTCTCATCGTGGACCTCATGCTGCCCGGAAGGAGCGGGCTCGACCTGGTGACCGACGCCCGCAGGGCCGGCGTCACGAGGCCCATCCTCATCCTCACGGCCAGCGCCACCGTGGACGCCAAGCTCAAGGGGTTCGAGAGCGGCGCGGACGACTACCTCACCAAGCCCTTCGACGTGGCCGAGCTCCTGGCCCGCGTGCAGGCCCTGCTCCGCAGGGGCTGAAGACGGGAGCAGGGCAAAAGCGCGGCGTGTCGCCCTGGTCGGGTGAAGAGCCGGCGATTCAGATGAGGGGGTTTATGTCCTCGAGCTTCATGCCGCCCGGGTAGCCGTAGCTGACCCAAGGGCTGTAGCCCACCGAGACGATCCCGAAGGGGGCCGTGCCCGAGATGCTGTGCACGCCGTGGCCGATCTCGACCCGCGCCACCTCCCAGCCCGTGGCCGCCGTGATGAAGAGCGAGTCCGCCACGGGCAGCGTGTCGAGCGTGATCGCGGCGCCCGTGGTGCGGGTCACGATCACGTAGTCGATGTCGTAGGTGTCCGGGGTGAGAAAGACGTAGTCATCGAGGAACTGCTCCACCGGCACCATGAGGATGAAGGCCGGGTCGCCGCCCTCGTCCACCTCCCTGTTGGTGCACTCCTGGCCCTCGATGTACTGCGCGAGCAGGATGGGCCTGTCCGCCTGCACGAGGCTGTCGCCCGGGTTCGAGGAGGAGCCCACCATCTCGAAGTCGAGGTACTGGCCCCGGTCGAGCACGGCCGGGTTGCCCATGCCGGCGGGGAAGCGCAGCGTGATGCCGGGGCGCTCCTCGATGGAGACCGTGGTGTCGTCCTCGGACGCCAGGACCCTCCAGAACACCGCCTCGACCGTGCTGCCGGTGGACCTCACCGGGACCCGGGCCGCCACGAAGGTCGTGCCCCAGGTGCTCAAAGGGAAGATCTGCTCCTCCAGGTGGTCGCACCAGGCGCACGTGTTCTCCTCGTGCTCGGGCTCCAGCCCGCCGGGCGTCGTCCCGGCGCTGTCCCTGCACCAGTCGCAGTGGTACGGCACGTCGGCGCACTCGTGGCCCCCGAACACCGCAACGGGCGCGCCCGCCAGGATGTAGGTCCCGGTCAGGTCGCCGGCCGAGGCCTGCGTGGCGACCTGCAGCACGTCGCCGTCGTCGAGCACGACGGAGTACGAGTCCCCGGCCGCGATCGCCGGGACCGTGGAGCCGGCCACCGTGTCGACGCTGGGGTGGATCGTCACGAGCGTGTCGTCCTGCGTCGCCACGACGGAGACGTAGCCCTTGGACTCGCGATCCAGGATGGGCAGGCCGAGCTGGTGCCACGAGACGGCGAAGTACTGGCGATCCAGGGTATGCAGCGGCAGCAGCATGGAGGCGTCGTTGGACGCCTGGTCCGCGGTGTCGATGGGGTTGAACTGGTAGGCGATGATGGGGTAGTCGCTGGTCACGCGGTAGGCGATCGCCTCGCCGATGCCCGAGTCCTCCACGTGCGAGTCGCCCGGGATCCTGAAGGTGTGAAGGGAGTTCGGCTCGACCATGGCGAACTCGATGTCCACCCAGGCTCCGGCCTCGAGCCGCTGCACGCTCACCAGGGCCTGGAAGTGGTCGTCGGTGTTCGCCGCCACGATCGCGTAGGGCGACGTGTCGTACTCGACGCTCGGCCAGCTCCACTGGTCCATGTCCAGCGCGTAGAACAGGCATCCGATCGACGAGGGATCGTTCTGCACGCGCTCGCAGGGGACCGAGCAGAACCCCTCGTGGCAGGTGGTGCCGTCCGGGCACGCTTCCGGGGTGCCCCACCCGCTCCCGTCGGACGCGCAGATGGCGAACTCCTCGGGTCCGGTGCATTCCCTGGTGCCGCCCACGCACGCGGTCTCCTCCCAGTGGGTGTCGTAGGAGACGTCCAGCCCTTCGAGGGGCACGTCGGCCACCCCGTCGTAGTCGTGATGCTGCGACGGGGCACAGGCCGCAGCCATGGCCGCGAGAGTCACGAATCCGATCAGGTGCTTTTGCATGCCGACCCCTTCTCCCCGCGACTCCCGGCTCCATGCGGTCCATCGCCGGCTTCCGTGCAGGGGCATCCCAAGTCTACTTCCTGCGCCAGGCGCCGGCAACGCCCATGAACGCCCATGAACGGGCCTTTTAAAAAGGGCCTGCCTGCGGGCCATGCACTCCGGCCGAAGCACGGGCCGCATCCCGGCCATGCCCATGGAGCGGCCCTGTCTGCTCCTTTCGGCCCTGGAAGGCGTCGTGTGGCCGACATTAGTTGACCAATGTGGATATGTAAGTTATATAACCAACATGGTAACTAATTATGGATCGCAGGGGGGTTCCCCAGGCCGGACCGGAGCCGTGCCCGTCCTGCGCGCGACGACCATATCGACCACCATTTTGTGAGGTAGCGGTGATGCTCGGACTTCGGATCGCGGTGTACGCCTCTCTCGGGATCTTCCTCGTCGCCGTGATCCTGCGGGTCCTGAGGTACAGGCTCGCACCGGTCCACATGAGATGGGAGCTCTATCCGGTCGCCCACGAGAAGGGCAGGCACGGGTACGGGGGGTCGCGATTCGAGGAGCTCGACTGGTGGACGAAGAAGGCCGAGAAGGATCACGTCAACGAGCTTCGCGAGATGTTCGAGGAGATCTTCCTGCTCAAGGGGGTGTGGGCGAACAACCGGCCCCTGTGGTGGCTCTCCTTCCCGTTCCACCTGGGCCTGTACGTCTGCATCGGATGGCTCGCGTTGCTCGTCGCCGGCGGGACCCTGGACATCGCCGGCGTCACGCTGTCGGGAGCGCCGGCCGTGGCGCTGTCGTGGGCGCTGGCCGTCACGGGTCACGGGGGGTTCGGGCTGACGGCGCTCGGCGCTTTGGGCCTGCTCTGGCGCAGGGCGACAAGCGCCGAGCTGAGGAGGTTCAGCGGCCTGCCCGAGTACCTCAACCTCGTCGTCATCGCCACGGTGTCCGTTGCCGTCATCGCCATACAGTCGATGCACGACCCCATGTTCGCGCGGATGACCGAGATCGCGACGAGCCTCATGGCGTTTCGAGAGCTGCCCGACATGGCCGCGGCGCAGGTCGTGGAGACGGGGATGGGAGCGTTCCTGATCGCCTACATCCCGGTCACGAGGATGAGCCACTTCGTGGCCAAGTACTTCCTCTACCACGACGTG
>JBFYZU010000224.1:0-10291 GCA_041309365.1 Myxococcota bacterium | reverse complement strand
CGTGCCCAGGTTGCGCTTGGCCATGGTGCCGTCCACGAGCACGTCGAAGGGCCGCGCGGCGAGGATCGCGAGGTCCGGGTCCACGACGACCGGGACGCGGCCGCTCCGCCAGACCGCGTCGATGTCCGCGGGGCTGGAGAGGACGGCCGTGACCCCCTCGATCGCGATCGAGCCAGCGTAGACGGCCTCTGCGAAGCTCACGAGGCGGCGCACGCAAAGAGGCATCATGATCTCGGTCGCGGCCACGCGAAAGCCGGCCAGGTGGAGCCTGCGGATGGACCCGGAGACGAGATCGCCGGCGCCCCGCACGAGCACGGTCTTGCCCTGCATCGAGGGGAATCTAGTGGGAACGCGGGCCGGGCACAATGGCCCCGACGGCCGCACCACTTGTGGAGCGGCTGGCTGCGGGGCATACTCGCAAAGGCGCGCCGGAGGCCCGGGGCAGGGCCAGAGACGGTCTGCCCAGGAATCGGCCGGCGCCACGACGACGAGGTGACGCGATGTTCCCCACACACAGATCGAGGCGGCTGCGCCGCACGGCCCTCATCCGCGACATGGTGCGCGAGACGCACGTGAGGGCGGACGACCTCATCTACCCCATGTTCGTGCACGAGACCGGGAGCCAGCCCGAGCCCATCGACGCCATGCCCGGGCAGACGCGCCACACGGTGGACTCGCTTCTCGTGGCGGCCGAGCAGGTGGTGGACGCGGGCGTGAAGGCCGTGATGCTCTTCGGCATCCCCGGGGTCAAGGACGAGGCCGGCAGCCAGGCCTACGCTACGGACGGCATCGTGCAGCGGGCGCTCAGGGCGCTCAAGGACAGGGGGTTTCCGCTGGTGCTCATCGCGGACGTGTGCATGTGCGAGTACACCTCGCACGGGCACTGCGGGACGATCCGCGACAACGACGTGGACAACGACCCGACGCTGGCGCTGCTCGCGCGCACGGCTTTGAGCCAGGTGCAGGCCGGCGCGGACGTGGTGGCGCCGTCGGACATGATGGACGGGCGCGTGGACGCCATCCGCAGGGCGCTCGACGGCGCAGGACGGCACGACGTGAGCATCCTGTCCTACGCGGTCAAGTACGCCAGCGCGTTCTACGGGCCGTTTCGCGAGGCGGCCGGCTCGGCGCCGCAGTTCGGCGACAGGCGCAGCTACCAGATGGACCCGCCCAACGTGCGCGAGGGCGTCAAGGAGGCACTGGCGGACGTCGAGGAGGGCGCGGACATCGTCATGGTCAAGCCCGCGCTCGCGTACCTGGACGTGATCCGGGCCGTGCGGGAGGCCACGAACGTACCCGTGGCGGCCTACAACGTGAGCGGCGAGTACGCCATGATCGAGTTCGCGGCCAGGGCGGGCGTGCTGGACAGGGAGAGGATCATCGGCGAGGTGCTCGTGGCCATCAAGCGCGCGGGCGCGGACCTGATCCTCACCTACCACGCGGTGGAGGTCGCAAGGTGGCTCAAGGGCTGACCTGGCCGGACCTCTACCCCATCTTCCTGAGGCTCACGGGGGAGGCCGTGCTCGTGGTGGGGGCCGGGGCCGTCGGCACGCGCAAGGTCTCGGGCCTGCTGGCGGCCGGGGCCAGGGTCACGGTGGTGGCGCCCGAGGCCACGGACGAGATCGGGCGGCTGGCCGGCGAGGGCAAGGTGAGGTGGGAGAGGAGGCCGTTCGAGGAGAGCGACGTCAAGGGGCACAGGCTCGTGTTCGCGGCCACGCCGGACAGGGCCGTGAGCGAGCGGGTCGAGCGCGCGGCGGCCGGCGCGGGGCTGCTGGTGAACGTGGCGGACACGCCCGACCTGTGCTCGTTCTACCTGCCCTCGGTGCTCGAGAGGGGCCCGCTCAAGGTGGCGGTGTCCACGTCCGGGGCGTGCCCGGCGTACGCGCGCGAGCTCAGGCGAAGGCTGGAGCGGCGCATCGGAAAGCGCACGGACGGGTTCGTGGAGCTGCTCGGCCGGATGCGGGAGAGGGTGCGCCAGAAAGACCCCGCGGCCGTGATGGAGCTCAGCCTGGCCATGGTCGGGTCCGGCGCGGAGAGGCTCTGGGACGAGGGGGACGAGGAGGGGGCCGAGAGGATCCTCGAGCGGATCGCGGAGAAAAAATGACGCAGGACAGGGGCAGGGGGGAGAAGGGCGCGAGGGGACCCACCCGCGCGTGCAGGCCGGGCACCGTGTACCTGGTGGGCGCCGGGCCGGGGAACCCGGACCTCATCACGGTGCGGGGGCTCGCCCTGGTGCGCGGGTGCGACGTGCTCGTCTACGACAACCTCATGGCCGACGAGTTCGTGGCGCTCAGCGGCGCCACGGAGAAGATCTACGTGGGCAAGGCCTCGGGCCTGCACATGCTCGAGCAGCGCCAGATAGGGCAGATCCTGGTGGACCGCGCGAGGCAGGGGCTCGCCGTGGTGCGGCTCAAGGGCGGCGACCCGTTCGTGTTCGGGCGGGGCGGCGAGGAGTGCCAGGTCATGGCCGAGCAGGGAGTGCCCTACGAGGTCGTGCCGGGCGTGACCGCGGGCATCGCCGGGCCGGCGTTCTTCGGCGTGCCGGTCACGCACCGCGAGATGAGCAGGGGCGTGACGCTGGTGACCGGGCACTTCTCGAAGGACGAGCGGGTGGAGCTGCCGTGGGCCGCGCTGGCCGGGCTCGATCACACGCTCGTGTTCTACATGGCCGTGGCAGCGCTCGAAAACGTGTGCGACCGGCTCGAGGAGGCCGGGATGGATGCGGGCACGCCCGCGGCGCTCCTCGAGCAGGCCACGACGTCCTCGCAGAGGATGGTCACGGGCACGCTGGGCGACATCGCGGCCGTGGGCGCCGAGGCGGGCGTGAAGCCTCCGGCCCTGCTCGTCGTGGGCAGGGTGGTCGGTCTGGCGGATGCCCTGGGCTGGAGGCGGACCGCGCCCCTGGCAGGGCGCACCGTGATGTTCACGAGGGCCGCGGACCGCGACTACGAGGCCGTGGAGAGGCTGAGGCAGATGGGCGCCAGGGTCATCGACGTGCCCGTGGTGGAGGCCGTGCGGCGCGTCGGGGACCCCGACGTGGACAGGACCATGGCAGGGCTCGACGCGTTCGGCGCCATAGCGTTCACGAGCGCGGCGGCCGTGGAGATCTTCTTCGACGAGCTCACCGGCCGGGGGATGGACGCGAGGGTCCTGGCCTCGCACGTCATCGTGGCGGCCACGCGCACGGTGTCGGACGCGCTGCTCGCCAGGGGAGTGCGCCCGGACCTGCCCGTCGAGGAGGTGCGGCGCGACGGCGTGGCAGACGCGCTTCGCGACATGGCGCCGGGCCTGCGGGGACGGGTGCTCGTGCCGCGCTCCAGCGCGGCAGGCCAGGGGCTCATCGACGCCCTGCGCGAGCGGGGGATGAGCCCGCAAGCGCTGGTCCTCTACGACGCCAGGCCCGCGGACCTGTCGTGGCTCGAGGTCAAGCTCACGGGCCGCAGACCGGATGTGGTCGTGTTCTTGTCGGGCAGCGGCGTGGACGTGCTCATCGACGCCATGCCCTCTCTCTCGGGCATGGATCCGCGGCCCTTGTGGGCCTGCGTGGGCCGGCAGACGGCGGCAGCGCTGGCGGCCAGGGGTATCGTGGCAGACGTCGTGCCCGAGGTGCCGGACGTGGATTCCATGGTCGATATCCTGGTCGAAAAGTTGACCTGACGAGGTGAACACCCGATCAGGGATCCATGTAAGGCATTGTAATTGTTTGGTTTCGATGGTGGCTTGTAAAAGGTTAGTATGTACGAAAAAGATTGACAAGGCAGCGCTTTCCTATCTATAAACCAGTCTCTGCCGGAAACCCCGGCCGAATTTCGAAGGTGGAAAACCAAGGGCCTTACAGAGGAAGGTCCAGCTCGATAACAGTCAGTGAGAGAAGCTGAAAGGAGGCGAACACATGCCTAGCTTCGTGAACCCCGAGAAGTGCGATGGTTGCAAGGCGCTCGACAAGACCGCCTGCCAGCACATCTGCCCGAACGATCTCATGGTTCTCAACAAGGAGATCGAGAAGGCGTACAACCGCGACGTGTCCATGTGCTGGGAGTGCTACAACTGCGTGAAGATCTGCCCGACCCAGGCTATCGAGATGAGAGGGTACGCGGACTTCATGCCCATGGGAGCGACGGTCACCCCCATGCGGAGCACGGACTCCATCATGTGGACCGTGAAGTTCCGCAACGGGATGCTCAAGCGCTTCAAGTTCCCGATCCGGACGACGGCGGAGGGGAAGGCGGTTCCCGGCGGTGGCTTTGCCGAGGGCGATGGCGACCTCAAGAGCCACGAGCTGTACACGGGTCCGGCGTCCCACGGACTGAGCTCCCTTGCGGTCTTCAAGAAGTAGCGGAGGTGATCAATGACATCGCTTAACGATTTCCAGAACGTCGAGGTCACCACCGACCTGCTCATCCTCGGTGGTGGTATGAGCGCCTGCGGGGCGGCCGTCGAGGCCGCCTTCTGGGCCAAGAAGAACGGCCTGAAGGTCACGGTCGTGGACAAGGCGGCCATGGATCGTTCCGGCGCCGTTGCCATGGGCCTGTCGGCCATCAACCAGTACGTCGGCATCAAGGACGGCCAGAACACGCTCGAGGACTACGTCCGGTACGTCCGGCAGGACCTCATGGGCGTGACCCGCGAGGACCTGGTCGCCAGCATCGCCCGTCACGTGGACTCCACGGTGCACCTGTTCGAGAAGTGGGGCCTGCCCATCTGGAAGGACGAGAAGGGCGGATACGTCCACGAGGGCCGCTGGCAGCTGATGATCAACGGCGAGTCCTACAAGGTCATCGTGGCAGAGGCCGCGAAGAACGCCCTGGCCGAGATGGGAGGCAAGGGCGAGTACTTCGAGCGCGTGTTCGTCACCGAGCCCCTCATGGACGGCGACAGGATCGCGGGAGCCGTGGGCTTCAGCGTGCGCGAGAACAAGTTCTACGTGTTCAAGGCCAAGGCCGTCATGGCGTGCATGGGCGGTGCCGTGCACGTGTTCCGTCCCAGGAGCACCGGTGAGGGCCTGGGCCGCGCCTGGTACCCGCCGTGGAACAGCGGCTCCAGCCTCTACTTCACCCTCATGGCCGGCGCCGAGCAGACCTGCCAGGAGGTGCGCTTCATCCCCGTGCGGTTCAAGGACGCGTACGGCCCGGTGGGCGCGTGGTTCCTCCTGTTCAAGTCCCGCGCGACCAACGCGTTCGGCGGCGAGTACATGGTGGAGCGCAAGGCCGAGCTCGAGAAGTGGCTGCCCTACGGAAAGGTCAAGCCGATACCGGCCAACCTGCGCAACTACTTGGGCATGCTGGACGTGGCAGAGGGCAAGGGCCCCATCTACATGAAGACGGAAGAGGCCATCGCGAAGCTGGCCGAGACCGTGCCGGACGAGAAGGCCCGCAAGAAGAAGCTCAAGGAGCTCGAGAACGAGGCCTGGGAGGACTTCCTGGACATGACCATCAGCCAGGCCCTCCTGTGGGCGTCCACGAACGTGGCTCCCGAGGAGAGGCCTTCCGAGATCGCCGCTGCCGAGCCGTACTTCATCGGCTCGCACTCCGGCGCCTCGGGCGCGTGGGTGTCCGGTCCCGAGGACCTGCTCAACGGCAACCCGGCCGCGAAGAAGGAGTACTTCTGGGGCTACACCAACATGGCCACCACGAAGGGCCTGTTCTGCGCGGGCGACGCCTCCGGCGCATCCAGCCACAAGTTCTCCTCGGGCTCGCACGCCGAGGGCCGCATCGCCGCCAAGGCTGCCATCAAGTACATCGTCGAGAACAACACGCAGCCCAAGGTCGACGACGGCAAGGTCGGCGCGCTCAAGGAGAAGATCTACGCTCCGATGATGCGCTACGAGCAGTTCAGCGCAAAGACCACGGATCCCGAGATCAACCCGAACTACATCAAGCCGAAGATGTTCATGTTCCGCCTCCAGAAGATCATGGACGAGTACGCCGGTGGTGTGTCCTCGCAGTTCACCACGAACAAGAACCTGATGGAGAAGGGCATGGAGCTTCTGGCCTTCCTGCAGGAGGACAGCGCGAACCTGGCCGCTTCCAACCTGCACGAGCTCATGCGCTGCCACGAGAACGTCCAGCGCATGTGGCAGGCCGAGGCCCACATCCGCACCATCATGTTCCGCGAGGAGACGAGATGGCCGGGCTACTACTTCAGGGCCGACTACCCGAAGATGGACGAGACGAACTGGAAGTGCTTCGTCAACTGCGCCTACAACCGCGACAAGAACGAGTGGAAGCTGAGGAAGGTCCCGATCCACTCGCTCATCGACTGAGCGCGGCCTGATCCCGAGACCAAGGGGCGGCCCTTCCGAGAGGAGGGGCCGCCCTTGTCGTTTCCGACGGGCGGAGAAGAGGTCGATATCGGTGGTCGTGGCGATCCCGTGGCTGCGGGCGGGCGCACTTGACATCGTGGGGGCAGGGACCGATATTGCCGCCGTTACGAATTCACTCGGAAAACGTGTCATGCCATCAACAGACAAGCCGAAATGCCCGCACTGCGACAAGCCCATGAGCCGCTGGGAGACCCCGGAGATGACCTCGTGGGGGGGCGAGTGGCAGTGGGTGTGCTTCAACGATGACTGCCCCTACTTCGTCAGGGGGTGGAAGTGGATGGCGGACAACTTCAACGTGGTGGCCTCCTACAGGCACCGCTACGATCCTGTCTCCGGGGAGAAGGGGCCCTTGCCCGTGTGGAGCAAGCAGGCCCTGCTCAACCACATCCTTCCGGACGAGGACCGATAGGAAGGCCAAGATGGACGAGCGTGAGAAGGTCCAGAAGAAGATCCTCGACGAGGCCGAGAGGCTCGGTCCCGCGGACCGATTCCGGTTCTCCTGCAGGCCCGGAGTGAGCTGCTTCACCAACTGCTGCGCGGACGTGAACATCGTGCTCACGCCGTACGACGTGCTCCGGCTCAAGAACAGGGTGAAGATGGACTCGAGGCACTTCCTGGAGAAGTACACCATTTCACCCTTCACGAAGGACCAGAAGTTCCCGGTGCGCATGCTCATGATGGGCAGCGACGAGAAGAAGGCCTGCCCGTTCCTCGGCGAGAAGGACCAGGGCTGCACGGTCTACGAGGACCGGCCGTGGTCGTGCCGCATGTACCCCGTGGGCAAGGCGTCTCCTGCGGACGACATGTCGTCGGAGAAGGAGTTCTACTTTCTCATGAAGGAGGACCACTGCAAGGGCTTCGACGAGGCCCAGGACGAGTGGAGCGTCGAGAGCTGGATGGACGACCAGGGCGTGGCCGACTACGACCGCTTCGGCGAGGGGTTCAAGTCCATCGTGCTCAACGAGGTGGTGCGAAACAACGTGGAGATCGCCCCGTCGAAGATGGAGATCTTCCACCAGGCCTTCTACGACCTGGACATGTTCCGCGCCTTCATCTTCGAATCGAGCTTCCTCGACAAGTTCGAGATCGCTCCGGACGAGATCGAGAGGATGCGCGAGAGCGACGAGGCCCTCCTGGAGTTCTCCCCACGCTGGCTGCGCTTCGCCCTCTTCGGGGACGTGAATTCGCTGAAGATCAAGGATCACATCGTCGAGGCCAAGCGCGAGGACCTGCGCAGGACCGGCAAGCTCAAGGACTGACACCAAGAGGGCGATCGGTGCACGTGGCGCTCTGTCGGATCGATTCCGGGGGATGTGACGATACGGGAGGTTCGGGCTACTCGGCGGGCTCTTCCTTCGTCTCCCTCGTCTCTTCCGTATCCTTCGTCTTCTCCGGTGCGGGGGTGGGCTCGGTGGGGCGCATGGACACGGGCTGCGGCTTGTCCTTGTCCGCGGCGGGCTCGTACAGCCCGATCTGGCGCGCGTAGGTCAGGGCCGTGAACCTGTAGAGCATGTGCGCGAACTTCGAGTAGGGCAAGAACACGAGCAGCGCGTAGATGATCACCAGGTGCACGTAGTAGACCGGATAGGCTGCGGCCCTGATGTCCCAGTAGCGCGTGGCCTCCGTCGCGAGCCCGCTCAAGCCCACGCCGAAGACGAGCAGAAGGAAGAACCAGTCGAAGTAGGAGCTCTTGCCCGCCTGGTCCTCGTTGGTGAGACGGTTGTAGATGGCCAAGAGGCTCCCGGCCAGGAGCATGAAGCCGAACAGGTTTCCCGCCACCTTCATGGCGAACCCGAAGGTGTTGCCCTCGAGCTGGAACTTGATGGGATAGGAGTCGGGCGCGATGAGGAGCATGATCACCACGATGCCGGTCACGACGAACAGGCCCGCGAAGCCGTAGAAGATGAGCATGTGGGAGATCCTGCGCCCGCGAGAGGTGCCGCAGGTGGCGAACTTCTCGTGAAGGACGAGCTCCACGAACGTGCCGATCATCGCGCTGACGAGCCCCATTTTGGCCGGGCCAGGGCGGGACTTCTCGAGGTCCTTCCAGAGACGGAGCACGCCGAGAAAGCCGCCAAGAAAGGCCATTGCGGTGAAGGCCGAGAAGAAGACGTTGAGCCACATGTGGGACATGAACTCGGCGAAGTGGATCTCGTCGTGCTGTGGCGCGAACACGAACTGCCCGCCCGCGCTGAAGTAGTGCGCGGCGAGCACCAGCACGGCCGGGATGGCCAGCGCGAGGAGCACGAGGTCGGGGTTGCCGACGAGCTTGCCCATGAAGGCAGGCACGGCGTAATGCTCGACGCTGAAGCGGCGGATGGCCGCGAGCACGTCGCCCGGCCGCGCTCCGCGGGGGCAGTACGTCGAGCAGTCGTTGCACTGGTGGCAGAGCCAGACGTCGGGATCGCTGACCAGCTTCTCGCGCTGGCCCCACTGCGCCCAGATCATCTCCTTGCGGGGGAAGGGCCTGTCGTCGGGAGAGAGCTTGCACACGACGGAGCAGGTGGCGCACTGGAAGCACTTCTTGACGCTGTCGCCGCCCGAGGCCTTGAGCTTCCTGATGAAGTCCAGATCCGGCTTGGTCATGGTGGAGTTCGACATCTGTGCTACTCCTCTAGAAGCCCTTGAACGGGTTGGGGCCCACCGAGGCGATGGTCTCCATGAACTCGTCCACGGTGCTCTTGAGCTTCGGGTACTCGACGAGGGCGAGCTGGTGCAGCTGGACGCGCTCGGACTCCAGGGCCATCTGCTGGAGCTTCTCCTGGATGTTGGTCATGCGCGTGTTGCACACCTCGCTGCCCTTGATGAAGTGGCACTGGTAATCCTCGCCGAACTTGCAGCCGAACAGGATCACGCCGTCGAAGCCCTTGTCCAGTGCCTGGGAGATCCACACGATGTTCACCGAGCCGAGGCAGCGCACCGGGATGAAACGCACGAACGGACTCATCCGGAGCCTGTTGATGCCCGCGATGTCCAGGGCCGGGAAGGCGTCGTTCTCGCAGATGAGACCCAGGACGCGCGGCTTCTCGTCGTCCGGGTCCGGGACCTCGCATGCCTTGATCATGTTCGCGATCATGTCGACGTTGTAATTCGCAAACGAGACGATGCGCTCGGGGCAGGCGCCCATGCACACGCCGCAGCGACGGCACCGCGTGGGGTTGGGCTTGGGCGTCCCCTTCACGTCCTCGTCCAGTGCGCCGAAGGGGCACTCCTCCGTGCAGCGCTTGCACTGGGTGCAACGCTGCAGAAAGAAGCTCGGGAAGGACAGGTCCATGGCCCTGGGATGCACTGCCATGCCCTGGCTCGTGAGCTCGATGCACTGGATGGCCTTGAGGGCGGCGCCGATACCGTCATCGCGGGCCGCGGCGGGCTCCATGGGCTGGCGGATCGTGCCTGCCGCGTAGATGCCCGTGCGGCGGGTCTCGTACGGGAAGCAGATGAACTCGGAGTCCGGAAACCCGTACTTCGTGTCGGGACAATCGGGGCCCTGCCGGTAGGCGAGCTTGAGGATCTCGTTGCCCACCGTCTGGGGAACGAGGCCGTTGGCAAGGACCACCAGATCCGCCTCGAGGTCCAGGTCCTCGCCGAGCAGGGTCTCGGCAGCCTTCACCCTGACCGTATCGCCGCTGGGAGTGATCGATCGGACCTCGCACTTCGTCAGGAAGATCCCCTCGTCGTTCTGGGCCGAGGCGTAGAAGTGCTCGTAGTGGCCGGCGGTGCGCATGTCCCTGTAGAGGATCGTGGCCGTGGCGTCGGCGTCCATCTCGCGCACGTACTGGGCCTGCTTGAGGCTGGTGAGACAGCACAGGGCCGAGCAGTAGGCAAGGTGGTCGTCGTCGCGGCTGCCGGCGCACTGGACGAACACGACGCTCTTGGCCGGCTTGCCGTCGCTGGGACGCACGAGCTTGCCTTCGAGGGCCATGGCTTCGAACTCGGCGCTTGTCAGGATGTTCTTCGTCTGCCCGTATC
>JBFYZU010000223.1:0-9769 GCA_041309365.1 Myxococcota bacterium | reverse complement strand
AGCTCGTGTATGCCGATCTGGCCCTTCGGCGCAACGATACGGTCTTCTACGAGATCGAGTGGGACCTCCTGGCGATGGATCGGGGATGGCTTCTGCTCGAGAACGCCGACGTGCTCTACATGGCAAATTTCGGCCTGGTTGCGGGCGCACGCTACAGCCTCGCTCATGCACTCTACGCAAAAAGGGCATTCCCGGAGGGGGAGTCCACGGTCAATCCCAACACTCCGGTGCATCGCCTGGGCGTGGTCCTCGGGTGGAGCTTCAAGGACGTCGACCCGCGCTTCTGCAAGCCCACGATCCTGCTCGTCACGAGCTGGTACCTCGCCCACCGCTACAGGACGGGCCAGGATGTGAGCCAGGGCATGCCATGCATCATCCTGGCATTCGCGTTCAACGGCACGCTGCTGTAGCGTGTGGGGCATCCCGGCCCCGGAGCCAGGCTAGCCGGTCGGTTTGACGGCAGGCGCTACCCGAAATCCAGACAGGGTCGAGAGCCCCACAATCGTGCCGCCGCCCTCTGCTCGAATGCCTCGGGGCGGCGATCTCCCATGGTTTCCCGGCATCTCGGGCTGGCTGGTCCCCCAACCGATCGCAAGAGCCCATTGGCCATCGAGGAGGCCCCAGGAAGTCTCGGCAGTCTCCCGCGCAGAGGCGGTCGGCTTTTCAAATCGTCGGCTTGAAGGCATGCTGTCTGGATGCAACCGAGGATGTGGATCCAGTCGATCGCGTCTCTCGCCCTTTCGGGGTGCGGGTCTTCCGGCAAAGGACAGGACGCGGCAACCGGCGCGTCCTCTGCCACCGGCTCCATGTCCTATCGGAGGATGGCCCGAGGATGAGCCCCATCGTCACAGGCACCGTGCTGGCGGCCCTGGCCGCCGTGGCCTTCGGGGTCACCACGCCGTTCATCCAGCGCTTCGGCACGGACATCGGTCCCTTCTCGACCGCCGCCCTGCTCTACCTGGGCGCCGCCCTCGGGGCCATTTGCTGGCCTCGTGCCGGGTGCGACCGGCGCGAGGCCGCGGTCACGCGGCGCCACCTGCCCAGGCTCCTTGTCATCGCCCTGTTCGGAGCGGCCATCGCGCCGGCGCTCTTCGCCTGGGGCCTGCAGCAGGTGCCCGCCGTGCACGGGGCGCTGCTTTTGAACGCCGAGGCGGTCTTCACCGTGCTTCTGGCCGCCCTGGTGCACCGCGAGCACATCGGCCGCCGCGTGGCCCTGGCCGTGGCGGTGATGTTCGCGGGGGGGGCGGTGATCGTGACGGGGTCATCGTCGACAGGGGCGTTCGGGCTTCTTGGCGCGCTCGCCATCGTGGGCGCGGTGCTCGCATGGGCTCTCGACAACGTGCTCACCCGCCCGTTCGCCGACCTCGATCCCTCCGCAGTGGTGCGCGCCAAGGCCGTGTGCGGCGTGCTGATGACCGCCGGCATCGCCCTGGTCCGGAGCGAGCCCTTGCCCGACTGGAGCCAGGCCGTGGGCCTGCTCGCCTGCGGCGCCACGGGCTACGGCATCAGCCTGCGCCTCTACCTGCTCGCCCAGCGCCGCATCGGCGCGGGGCGCACGGGGTCCGTGTTCACCGTGGCGCCCTTCGTGGGCGCGGTCGCCGCCCTGGCGCTGGGCGACAGGCCCGCGGGCGTCACGACGGCCGTGGCCGCAGCGCTCTTCGTGGCGGGCGTGCTTCTGCATCTGACCGAGAGACACGGGCACGAGCACGTGCACGATGCCGTGTCTCACGACCACTCGCACACCCACGACGACGGCCACCACGACCACACGCACGACGGCCCCCTGCCCGACGGCCCCCACGCGCACCCTCACGTGCACGCTGCCGGAGTCCACTCCCACCCCCACGCCCCCGACCTGCACCACCGCCACGACCACTGAGGCCCGGATCGCCCGCAAGGCTGCGGGGATCGACCGGGGCGCTCGCCTTCGAGAGACTCCTGCATCGGTCCTCGGCGAGAACAGGTCGGACAAGGCGGCATGTGTCCTTCTCGCCGGGCCAGGCCGGGGTCTCATCGCATTGACTGACTCGGAGCAATCGCCGAATGTCCACCTAGCAAGGATAGGAGGTAACGACATGTCCTTGATGAAAAGATCCTTGGCTGAGCTCATTGGAACCTTCTGGCTTGTCTTGGGGGGTTGTGGTTCCGCAGTGCTGGCTGCGGAGTTCCCGAAACTCGGGATCGCTTTTCTGGGCGTTGCACTCGCGTTCGGGCTCACGGTGCTGACCATGGCCTACGCCATCGGTCACATCTCCGGCTGCCACCTGAATCCAGCCGTTTCGCTCGGCCTTGTCGTTGGCGGCCGGTTTCCGATCAAGGAGTTGCCGGCCTATGTATTCGCGCAACTTTTGGGAGCGGTGATCGCTGCCGGCGTCCTTTTCGCGATTGCGTCGGGACAGGCCGACTTCGAGCTTGGTGTGTTCGCGGCGAACGGTTTCGGAGAGCACTCGCCAGGCAAGTATTCCATGCTCTCGGCTCTCCTCACGGAGTGCGTGCTGACCTACGTTTTCTTGATCGTCATCCTCGGCTCGACCGACGAACGTGCGCCAGCCGGGATGGCGCCGATCGCTATCGGCCTCTGCCTGACCCTCATCCACCTCATCAGCATACCGGTCACCAACACGTCGGTTAACCCGGCGCGGTCCACGAGCCAGGCGATCTTCGTCGGCGGCTGGGCGCTCGAGCAGCTCTGGCTCTTCTGGATCGCACCTCTGGCTGGCGCGGCACTGGCCGGCCTGACCTACCATGTTTTCCGTGCAAAGAAGGCTTGAGCTGGGATCCGATTGACCGACCGGGGTGTTGAATCTCCCATCCAGACCGATTTCGACACCCCCCTCGATCGGCTCATCGTGCGGGGATGACCGTGGTGCGCCCGATCGGGAACTTGAGAGTGCCAACATCCACGCCTCGTGGTAAAATGTCGGGCTGTCCAATCGGATTTCGGCATTCCACCTGGGGAGGATCATCACATGACAGATGCATCTTCATCGTGCTTCGACGGCTCCTGCTGCGTCCCCATCTAGCGGTGGATGGTGCCGGGGCTTTGCGCCTCCTGACCAATCGAGAGGCTCGTCCGCTACGTCGCTCGCCCCCCGGTCTCGAACGACAGGCTTTGCGTCCTCGACCCGGGTCACGTGCAGTACGAGCTCGAAAAGCCGTTCAAGGACGGCACCAGGGCCGTCGTGCTCGACCCCCTGGACTTTTTGGCGCACCTCTGCGCCCTGGTGCCCGCGCCCCGAGCCGGTTTTTGCCGCGAAAGACCGGTACTGCCGGACGGCATCTTTGGGCATACCTTTGGGCCAGAACCTGCACTGCGCCGGCCCTTCGGGCCTTGCTCGCGGTCCGCATCGACGTGACCGTATGCCCCCGCTGCAAAGGCCCTCTCTCGCCTCGTCGAGCTCGCCACCACGCCGGAGGCCATCCGACGGGTCATGGCCCGCGCCGGCCTCGCGCCCATGCCACCACCGCCGCCGCTCTGTCGCGTGCGAGGCCAGCTCTCGCTCGGGCTGTAGGCATCTGCCCGAGAAGCATGCCTGAAACGGCCCCCCTCGGAAAGCTCGTCGAGCGGGGGGATGGCCGTGGTGCACCCGGGTTCTCGTGAATTGCGTTCGAGCACTCCCGTGCCATGGTTCATCCGGACATCGAGAGGTTCGCGGGGGCTCGCGGGGGCTCTCGATGCGCGTCGGATGGATGGCCGATAGTTCGAGGGATCACGATCAAGGCCGTTTGAATGTCACTCCGGGTCGATCATGTACAGGTCCTCCTCGGCCCACAGCCCCCCCGCCTTCACTACGTGCGAGCAACCATTTCCCCCCTCTACGGGTGACGGCTCCTTGAACATCGTCAGCCACGACACCGATTCTCCCCTCTCCACAAGCCCCTGGTCCACTTCCGTCAGGCCGCGGGCGTCGTCGATGTCTGGTGCTCGACCGACCGAGATGAAAGGGAGCGGGTCCCCCCATCCCCATCGCGGTAGTCGACCTGGGGAGCTGGAGGCTACCTTCTCAAAGGTCCGGGTCTCTTCTATACTCCCATCATGTTCGAGACGGTGAGATCCGGGGTGGCGTCACCATACGGCTCACACCCGAACGATGGTCTCACATCGTCGAAGAGCACGCCGAGATGGCTGGCAGGATGACGGATGTCATCGAGACCATCGAGAGTGCCGATCGTGTGCTTGCCGGAAACGAAGGCGCTCTGCTGGCCACGCGGGAGTTCGAACCTGGCAGACACATGGTCGTCGTCTACCGGGAGATCGCAGAGGATGGTTTCGTGATCACAGCGTTCATGACGACCAGAGCTGGCTTCATCCAGCAAAGGAAACAGATATGGCCGTGAGCATCGACAACCTGCAAGAGATCGTCAACATGATCCCCGCAGTGAAGAGCTCTCCCGGCAGGTACATGTGGCTCTCGTACGACCAGGACGCGGACGTGCTCTACGTGAACTTCAAGAAGCCCTCGCATGCGACCGACAGCGAGCTGACGGACGACGACATCGTGATTCGCATGGAAGGCGACGAGATCGTGGGATTGACGATCCTTCACGCCAGCCACCGCTGACCCCCGACCGCAACCACCTCATCGCCGCCCTGGAACGCATGGTGCATCTGCTGGCCCGGCAATCCGCATGACGGGTGCGCGGATCCCCGCGCCCCCCATCGACCTGGGAGAGTCACCGTCCATTCCGGCAAGTCGCGGGGAACGACTACATCCATACTCTCCCGCGTCCTGTGGTTACTGAAAATCCCATCCGCCGTGAAGTCATGGTGCTTCCAGACCAGCATGGATAGGGTTTCTGCCCATGTTCGGCAACTTCATCGACGCGGTGCGAGCGTTCGTGTCGGCCGTCACCGACGCCCGGTCCCTGGCACGGGAGAACCTTGCCCTCCGGCATCGACCCGGCGTGCTGGAACGTCAAGGCGCGATGCCGACCTCGGTTGACACGGACTGACCGAATGCTCCGGGTCTGGCTCTCGCGGACATGGTCCAGATGGAAGGATGCGCTCTGCATAGTCCGCCCCGGGACCGTGATCGCGTGGCATCGCCGGGGATGGCGGCTGTACTGGACGTGGAGAGGCAGGCGGCGTGGCCCAGGGCGTCCGACGGTTCCACCGCAAGTCGAACTGGCGATATCGATCGGATGCCGTCTCGGCGTCCACGAGCTCGGCCGATCCATCCGGGGACGCGAGGCGCGGGTCGAAAGCTACATCCTGAGGTAGGCGGCGAGGTTGATGAGCTCGATCTCGTTGCCGTCGAAGCAGGACACCGACACCAGGGTCGTGCCATCGACCCTGCGGACGAACCCCGGGCTGCATCCCGTCACGTCGATCGTGTGCACCACGGTCCCCGAGGCCATGTCCACGACGCTCAGCGTGTCGCCCGTGAAGTTCGCAACGAGCGCCACGTTCGCGACGGCGGCGACCCCGAACGGCTGGTCCCCCACGTCCACCGTGTGATCCACCACGCCCGTGGCGAGATCGATGATGGACGCCGTGTCGTCCAGCGAGTTCGTCACGATGGCCATGGTCCCCGCGTCGTCCAGGGCCACGAACCTGGGGCCCTGGCCCACCGTCCAGGGGGTCCCGACGAGGACCACGGTCCCGCCCGAGATGTCGAAGACCATCAACGAGCCGTTGCCGGAGCCGGGATCGACCACGGCGTAGACCGTGTCGTGGCGGGCAGCCAGCCCCTGGCCGGCACCGGAGAACGTCGCGCTCGGACCGTCCGTGCCCGGGGCATCGAAGTCGTGGCTCATGAGCGAGGAGGTCGTGCCCGCGTTGTCGATGAACCAGTACATGCCAGAGGCGGTGATGGCCTGGAGGCAGGTCGTGGTGCCGAAGATCCCGACTGTCATGCCGGGAGTGGGGAACATCGTGAGCTGGACGCCGTTGTCGGTGCAGCGGAGCATGGAAGAGCCGTTGTCCGCGATGGCCACGTCGAGCGTCTTGGGCCCGAACGTCGTCCAGGTCCCCATCAGCGTGAAGTCGCCGTCCACGACGTAGACGTTACCCGTTCCGTAGTGCGCGATGGCCCCGTAGAGCGTGATGGACAGCCCGTCGCGGAAGAACCCGTGCTGCGGGTAGAACGAGTGCAGCCCCGTGGTGGGCGTGATGGGCGTGATGGGCACGTCGAAGTCGGCCCAGTCTCCGTCCTCGTCCAGAGCATCCATCTCGTCCTGGTCGACGCTGCCCGTCCTCAGGCCGAAGTCCGCGGCGTCCATGTGAAGCGTGTTGTACCCCTCGCCCGCCGAGGCGAACACGTCCCCGGCCGCGCCGTTGCCGGCGCGCTCGGTCGCCACGGCCGTGCCGGCCATGCCCTGCGAGCCCGCGGTCACGGAGAAGTGGACGTACCTGCCCACGCCGGCGCTGCCGAACACCACGAGCGCGTCCACGTCGTCGTCCGGCGCCAGCCCCAGCTCGGTCCTCGTGAACGCCACCTCGTTGTCGCCGTCGAGCGCGGACAAAAAGACGGTGCCCGCCAGGTCCTCGTCGGGCGTGGTCGCGACCGCCGTGCTGCCCGTGCCGGCCGCTCCCGGCGCCACCGTGAAGAACACGATGCCCGAGGCCACGGCCGGAGGCGTCAGGTCGAGCGCATCCAGGTCGTCCTTGGGAGTGCCTCCCAGGGTCTGGGGCATGAGGCCGAGGCTCACCTCGTCGTACTCCAGGCTGCTCGTCTCCGTTCCCGCCGACTCAAACACGTCCCCCGGCACCTCGGCCGCGTCGGACTCCTGCCTCACGTCCGTCCACGACTCGCCCTCGTCGTGACCCGGTAAATCCTTGACGGAGTGCCACCACGTCGGCCGGTAGGGAGGCAGGTTCTTGAGCACCGAGATGCCGTCGATGTCGTCGGCCGACGCGATCCCGAGCGCTGCCGCGTCGGCCCACAGGGCGTTGGTCCCGGCAGTGTGGGCATCGATGCCCGTATCCGAGACGTAGATGGCGCTCTGCGGGTCCGCCTGCGCCTCCACCCCGGGGGAAGGCAGCCCCTCGGCGAGCGGCGCCACGGAGAAGGCGATGCCCGACGCGACCACGATCTCCTCCTCGGGCACATCCTCGACCTCGTCCACTCCGGTGTCCTCCGGAGCGTCCACGGGAGCATCCACGGGCAGGTCCTCGGGCACGTCCGGGCTGGTGTCGTTCTCGGGGATATCGGTCACGAGATCGATGGAATCGGGCTCCTGATCCGTGTCCTCGACCTCTTTTTTCTTGTCGCAGGCCCAGACGACCGAGGCGGCGAGCAGGATCGCCGCCAAGCGTAACTTCCCTTCACTCATGATAGACCTCCATTCGGCGTTTCCCGGCATTCTACCGACAACACCTGCAGCGAAGCAACGTGTCGACCCGTGCCGGCTTCGCGCCTATCTCACCGTGATCCTGCTCGCCCCGTGCGATTGCCTTGACCGGCCACCATGGCGTAGAGTTCCACGTCGAGCCCGCTTCCGGGCCCGGGAGTATCGCCTGATGACACGCAACCTCGCCGCATCGCTGTCTCTTCTCGTCGTCGTTTCGATGCAGTTCGCCTGCGGAGGCGGCAAGCCCGAGCCGGCCTCGCCAGCGGACGCCGGCGCCGCGGCCTCGTTCCCGAGCCTGTCGGACCTCATGGCCATCGCCGAGGGCGGCTCCTACGACGACGAGCTCGCGAAGGTCATGGCCGACCCGAAGACGGCCGACTACCTCGCGTTGCGCATGACGTTCACGAAGACGGCCTCCTACGACCCCTACGACAAGTCCGGCGAGGGGCTGAAGAAGCGCGAGGCCATGTTCGCGGCCCTGGAGGCGGGCGACGACCAGACCGCCCTCGACATCGCCACGAGCATCCTCGACACGAGCTACGTGGACATGGACGCCCAGATGGTCGCCATGGTCTCCTGCCACGCCCTCGGCCTCGAGGACCAGAAGGTCCACCACGACGACGTGCTCTACGGGCTCGTCACATCGATCCTCGACTCGGGTGACGGCACGAGCCCCCAGACGGCCATGGTGGTCATCGACATCCGCGAGGAGTACGTGCTCCTTTCGATGATGGGCCTCGACCCCGGCAACCAGGCGCTCGTCGAGGCCGACGGCATGACCTTCGACCGGATGCAGGTGACCGATCCCAAGACCGGCGACGTCATGGACATCTACTTCAACGTCACCATCCCGTTCTCCTGGCTCTCCGCGAGCATGGCCGCCGCGCTATGATCCTCTTTCATGGCCGGCTCGCGCCGCCTCTGCGCCTCCACGGCTGTAGCTCGAAGCCCAGCAGCGTGTCCTCCAGGATCGAGTAGTAGCCGCGCACGGTCTGCGGGACGATCCCGCACTCGCGCGCGACGCTCGCGCATTGGCATCTGGAAAGAGCAGACCGAGCAGCGAGGTCTTTCCGGTCTGTCTGGGGCTGTCCCTCTTCAGAATCCATCGGCCCTGCAGAATTGGGCACTTACGAAGTGCACCCGGGATCTTCCCCTCGCTTTTCGGTGACGCCCTGTGTCTTCCGATCCTCCTCGTGATCGACAGATGCCGGCCATACTTCGCTCAGTGGCCGATAAGGCGGATGAAGGTTCCTGTAATCCCTATAATCTCCTGACAACGTCGCGGCTGCTCGCGGACCTGCAGCGGTTGGACCACGCCTCGTTCTGGGCCGAGGTGTATCTTGCGATGATGCTCACGGACACCTTGTGCAACATGAACCACCACTGCGCAAACGGGCCGGACAGCGTGGACAGGCTCGACCACGAGATCGCGACGACGATCGTGCAGGCCACGGTCGGAAAGCGCGGCCGAGGCCCTGGGCTTGCGCTGAGAGCGGAGTCGCGGCTGCTCCATGCGTGTTTGCAGCCGGCCTTTTTTTCGGGTATCCTCCCTGCTGGAATGCAGACGCAGCACATGAGCGGCTGCGCCGTCGGCCGCGGGGCCGATGGCAACGACGCCCGTACGCACATCGCCTGCAACGCTCCTGCGCTCTTCATCCCCACCATGCTCACCACACTCGCGGCCTTTGCTGCCTGCGCCCAGGTCCAGGGCCCGGGGCCCGGGCTCGATGCCGGCGGCGACACCGGCATTGCCGATGCACCCTTCGATCCGGCCGGCGAACCCGCCACCGAGGGCCCGGATGAGGCCATCGACGCGACACCCGACGGCACCGACCCGCCGTTCGACTACCTCGGAGACTGCGGGCCGGGGCTCGCCTGGTGCTCGGGCGCGTGCGTCGACATTTACGAGGACGAGGCGAACTGCGGCTACTGCAATCACGAATGCTCCGCTGGATCGAACGCCGTCGCGGTCTGCGAGATGGGGATCTGCTCTACCAACTGCCTGCCAGGCTGGGCGGATCCAGGGGATGACGGCGACTGCGAGTCCGCCTGCGTCCCGACGTCCGCGACCGAGATCTGCAACGGCATCGACGACGACTGCAACGGGATCCGGGACGACGGTTTCGCCTGCAGGATGGGTCAGCCCGTCTCCTGCTTCACGACCTGCTCGAGCCTCGGCTCGGCGACGTGCGGGTCCGACTGCGAGATCCCCGGACCCGCCGGCTGCTCCCCTCCAGTCGAGGTCTGCAACGGTGCGGACGACGACTGCGACGGCAGCTGCGACAACGGGTTCGAATGCTGCTGGGGACAGCGGGAGCCGTGCGTGACGGCCTGCGACACCTCTGGGATGAGGACGTGCTCCTCGTGCTCATGGGGAGCGTGCGAGCCTCCCATGGAGGTCTGCAACGGCACCGACGACGACTGCGACGGGCTCACGGACGAGGGGTACGAGGCATACCAGTGCCCTCTCACGAGC
>JBFYZU010000222.1:0-3947 GCA_041309365.1 Myxococcota bacterium | reverse complement strand
CCGTCACCGTCCTCGTCACGGTCGTCCGCGCCCGTGCAGTTCATGTCCACCGTGCCCGTGCAATCGGGCGCAGCATCCGGGTGCACGTCCTCGTCCCCGTCGTCGCAGTCCGTACCGCCCGTGCACTCCGTGCCGCCCACCTCCCCGGCCGCGTACCCGTCCCCGTCCGCATCAACAGCTTGGTGATCGCACGTCCCGTAGTCCGTGTCGCACGTGTCCGCCGTGCACGGGTCCGAGTCGTCGCAGTCACCGTCCGAGGCGCACTCCTCCTCGCCCGCAGCATCGTCCAGGTCAGTGTCCGCAGGCGCATCGCCCGTTTCCCCTGCCGTATCCGTCACGTCGGGCGTCGGGTCGGTGGACGTGTCGTCCTCCCCGCTACCCCCGCCACCGCACGAAACCAGCGCGATAGACAGTGAACAGGTTACGGCTGCAAGAAGCCCTCGCATCTTTCCCTCCCAGCGATTGCCAAAGGCTATCCCCCACCGTTTCCGGGTGTCAATCTCGCCTGGGGTTCCGAAAATCGTGCCGGGAGCGGGGATCGAACCCGCACACCCCGAAGGATCCGGGATTTTAAGTCCCGTGCGTCTACCTGTTCCGCCATCCCGGCCGAGAGACGAGGGTAGCCTCGTATGCCGGTGGTGATCAAGCGCCCGGTCGAGCGAGGTGGTGGTTCATGGTCGGATTCCGTCACGAGATGGACGCCACCCGTGCCGAGAGACCATGTTGTCCGGACGCGCGGAGGCGATCAGGGCTTGCAGGGCGAGCTCTCGTAGGGGAGGATCTCGAGGCCGCCCTTGGTGCGGCACAGGTCGATGAGCTCGCGGAACACCACGAGGGACTTGTCGCAGCGGCCCGTGACGCTCACCGTGAGGACGCCGGTCTCGCCGGGATCGATGCCGCCGAAGTCGAGCTTTGCGCTCAAGACGGTGGAGCCCTTGACGGAGTGATCCAGGACCTCGACGCCCTCTCCGTCGACGCTCCAGGTCAGGTCCGTGCCCTTGGGGATGTCGCCGCGCGTCTCGACCTCGATGGTCTGCTTCACCCCGTCGGCGCTCTTGACGGTGGCATCGAACGACGAGATGTCGAATGAAGAGCAGGTCCCCGTGCCCTTCGTCGTCGTGGTCGTGGTGGAGGTCTTGCCGGCCGGGTGGCCTCCGCATGCAACGAGAAGCAGGGCCAGGATGGTGATCGTGCGCATGGGTGGGATCGTCGCCTCACGCCGGGCCGGAGTCAAGGGACCTGCGGCGATGATGTTTCGTGGGGGTCGGATCGATGGGGGTCAGACGGCTTCCAGGATGGCGCCGGCGCTCACTCCGCCCTGGCCGCAGATGCCCAGAAGGGCCGTGGACTTTCCCGTGAGCCTGAGCTCGTTGGCCATGGTGGTGACCATGCGCGCGCCGGTGGCCGCGAAAGGGTGCCCCAGGGCGATGGACCCGCCGTGGACGTTGATACTCTCCGGGTCGAGCTTGCCCACGGCATGGTGGAGACCCAGGCGCTCCTTGGCCCAGACGTCGGAGGCGAGCATCTTGAGCACGCACAGGACCTGGGCCGCGAAGGCCTCGTGGATGTCCACGAGGTCCACGTCGAGAAGGCCCATCCCGGCGCGCGACAGGGCGCGAGGCATGGAGATGGCCGGCCCGATGAGGAGCTGGTCAGCGGGATCCACCGCGTCGAACGACCAGGAGCGCAGCGCGGCGATGGGCGTCATGCCCAAGGAGCGCGCCTTCTCCTCGCTCATCAGGAGGCAGCAGGCCGCCCCGTCGGTCAACGGGCTCGAGTTTCCTGCCGTGAGCGTGCCTCCCTTCCTGAATGCGGGACGCAGCTTCGAGAGCCTGTCCACGGTGGCATCGCCGCGCACGATGTCGTCCGCCAGCACGCGGGCGCCTCCCGGTGCGTCGACCGCGACGACCTCGGATGCGAAGCGCCCGGCGGCGATGGCCGCGGCGGCGCGCTGGTGCGAGCGGGCCGCCAGCGCGTCCTGATCCTCGCGGGAGATGCGGTTTCTCTCGGCCATCTTCTCAGCGGACTCTCCCATGAGCTCGCCCGTCGTGCGCTCGCGGACCGCCGGCTTTTTCGGGATCAGGTCTCTTCTGACCTGGAGCCTGGAGGCCAGCCTCAGGTAGTCGGCAAGGCCGGATTTCTTGTTCATGAGAACCGGGGCGGCCTCGTGCATGAGGCCTGCAGGCATGGTGATGACCGCGTTCGAGGTCGAGTCCCCGCCTCCGGCGATGACGACGTCCGCCTCTCCCCTCTCGATGGCCGAGGCTGCCAGCGTGACGGCGTAGAGGCTCGAGGTGCAGGCCCTGGTCACCGTGCTCGCCTCGATGGTCGGCGGCAGGCCGAGATCGAGCACGATCTCCCGTCCCACGTTCACGCTGTAGGGAGGGATGACCACGCCTCCCCAGACGACCGACTGGATCTCCCGCCTGGCGATGCCCGTGCGGTCGAGAAGCCCCTTGACGGCGGCCACTCCCAGCCCGATGGCGTCCACCCGGCCGAGATCCCCGAAGGCGCGCACGAAAGGCGTGCGCACGCCGGCCACGATCACGGCCCTGCGTCCTGTTCTCGTCGATGTCATGATGTCCTCCGGATCACGCGCCCATGTACATCCCGCCGCACACCCGCACGACGCTTCCGGTGATGCCCGAGGCGCCGGGCGTGGCGAGGAAGGTGACGAGCTCCGCCACGTCCTCGGGCTGTCCGCCCTGGGCCAGGCTCGAGAGCCTCCGTCCCACCTCCCTCACGGCCACGGGCACGCGCTCGGTCATCTTCGTCTCGATGAAGCCCGGCGCCACGGCGTTGACCGTGATGCCCCTGCCTGCGAGGGCCGGTGCCAGGGCCGCGACGTAGCCCATGATGCCGGCCTTGGAAGCCGCATAATTGGCCTGTCCCGCGTTGCCCGACAGCCCCATCACCGAGGAGGTGCACACGATGCGACCGCCGTCACGCAAAAGCGGGCGCATGGTCTCGTCCAGCTCGACGAGCGAGACGAGGTTCACGCCGAGGACCGTGTCCCAGCGCTCGGGCTTCATGCGCGCCAGCGTGCGGTCGCGCGTCACGCCCGCGTTGTGCACGAGGACGTCCAGCCCCCCGAACCTCTCCTCGACAAGGGAGGCGGCACGCAGGCGAGACGGCGGGTCCGTGATGTCGCCCACGGACACCGTGCCGCCGATGCGCGAGGCGAGCCTGGCGAGATCGTCGTCCGATCCCGGCACGTCCATGCACACCACGCGCGCCCCCTCGCGCGCCATGGCCGTGGCGATGCACGCGCCGATGCCGCGAGCGGCCCCCGTGACCAGCGCCGACTTGCCATCGAGCGGCCGCACCAGAGGCGCATCGCCGGCCGAGGACGCCGTGCCCGTCACCTCGATCCTCTGGCCCGTGATGTAGGCGGACCTGGCCGAGAGCACGAATCGAACGACGTGCTCGAGCCTTCCCTCCGCGCCGGTCGTGACCGTGACGAGCTGCGCCGTGGCACCCCTCTCGCCCAGCTCCCGCGCCACGCTTTTCACGAACCCGTCCAGGGCCCTGGCCGCGGCCGCCTCGCTCGGGCTCGCCGCGCTTCCCGCCGGCCGTGCCACGACCACCACCCGCCCGCAGCGCGCCACGGATCGGATGCGCGGCGCGAAGAAGTCGTACACGGCCCTGAGGTCCGCGGGCGAGCGCAGGCACGTGGCGTCCATGAGGAGGGCGTGGGGCCTGGAATCGTCGGGCGGATCGGCCGAGAGGGAACGCCCGTGCCCCTCGAGCTGCTCCTCGTACGTCGCCACGGGCTGGTCGTCGCCCGCCAGAGAGACGCTGGCCCCGGCCCTTGCCAGGGTGCGGGCCAGATGGCCTGCCATGCCCTTGCCCAGGGCATGGCCCACGACCACGCCGCGGCCATCGAGCGGCCGCTCCCGATACGGCCCCGGGTCGCGTTCCAGCTCCTGCGGCAGGGGAAGAGGGAG
>JBFYZU010000221.1:0-6890 GCA_041309365.1 Myxococcota bacterium | reverse complement strand
AGTGCGCGCAGATCGCCGCCAGGATGGGAGGGACGCACTTCTACATGACCAAGGTCATCGTCACCCAGGGGTTCATCACCTCCGCGACCATCCCCGTGCTCGTCGAGAAGTGAGGGCCCCCCTACCCCGTCGCGACGACCTGCCGGGTCGAGCGCCGCCTCGACGCAGCGACAGCGGGCTCGGCGTCCGGCATCTTCGAGCCGTTCGTCACGATGCCCGTGGGATCCGCCGGCCTGGCATCGGGACAACGCGGGCCACGGGCGATCTTGCGTGGCCCAGGATCCGGGGGTACGCTGGATGCATCCGGGCGTGGGCCGGAAAGCGGGCCGAGGGCGTCGAGAGCGACCATGGCCCATGCGATCGGGGGCCACGATGAACGATCCCAGGATGCGCGTGCTGCTCTTCGCCTGCGCGCTCTGCGCGTGCTCGCAGCAGCGGAGCGCCAAGGACCTCGCGACAGACGCGCCGGACACGACGGACCTCGCGGACGACGAGGCCGTTTCGGATACGGGACTCGACCCCGCGCAGGACACATCCTGGTGGGAGGATGCCGATGCGACGGACGCCCTGGACTGGCAGGATCCGGAGCTCGCCGACACCCGGGACGCAGATGCCGACGAGGAGCTCTTGACGGAGTGGCCGAGGCCGCCGGGAGTGGGTCTCATGCACACGTCGCAGCAGCTCCAGACGATGTGGGAGAACAGGTCGTTCGAGCCGTGGAGCGCAGCGTACTCGGCATTGATGGCGGAGGCCCAGGCAGCGCTCGCGCACACGGCATCGCCCATGGTCGACTTCTACGTGCCGGGCTACTACGTGGACGAGGAGGCCCACACGGCGGCCAAGCAGTGCATCACGCTGGACGGGATGGCCGCCTATGCCCTCGCGCTCGCGTACCAGCTCGCCGAGGACGACGTGGAGCGTACCGAGTACGCGGACAGGGCCGTGCAGATCATCGATGCCTGGGCCACCGTGAACGTGAGCGTCTCGGGCGACGACGGCGATCTTGTCATGCTGTACAAGGGCATCCACCTCGTCTACGCGGCGGATCTCGTGCTGCGTTACGAGGGGTGGGACCCGGCAGGCCGGTCCGCCCTTCTCTCCTGGGTCCGGTCCGTGTTCCTGGGCAGCGCGCAGGCCGAGAAGAACGACAGGAACAACCACGGCGACTGGGGGACTCTCGGGGCGATAGCGGGCGGAGCGATCCTCGAGGACGACGTGGCGGTGGCCCTCGAGCTGGAGCGGATCAGGGTCAGGATCTCCGAGAGCATCGACGACACGGGCGAGCTTCCCCAGGAGAACCTGAGGACCAACAGCGGCATGTGGTACACCTACTTCGCGCTCGCTCCGATGACCGCAGGGATCCAGGTGGGCAAGAACATCCTGGGAGTCGATCTCTACGGCTACGTGTCCCCGGAGGGCAGGTCGATCCGGCTGGCGCTCGACAGGCTGTTCACCTACTGCCTCGACCCGGCCTCGTGGCCCCACGAGCTGCCGGGCGGGATCGCGGGCGAGATCTGGCGCGTGCTCTACCCATGCGCGGACGAGGTCGAGATACCGGAGCCGTTCGACTGGCCGGGCAACCTCTACGAGATCATGTCCTCGGTGTACGCGGTCCCCGAGTGGGAGGCATGGACCGCACCGTACAGGCCGCAGCGGGGACTGCATGCCTGGATCCACGTGACGCTGATGAGAGGCGCCTACTAGCCCGTTTCCACCCCGAAAGTCACGGCGCGACGCAGCGAAAGCCGCTCGTCTCGAGCCTGTTCGCCGGAACGTCGCCGAACCTGGCGCCGGCACGCAGCAGATCGGGATCCTGGCTCATGAAGCTGCCACCCCGCTTCACGCGCAGGTCCGTCGCGGGGAGCACCCAGGCGCTGCCGTCCGCGGGGGCTCCCGCGTAGCTGTCGTGGTACCAGTCCAGGACCCACTCCGAGACGTTTCCCGCCATGTCGCACAGTCCCTGGGCCGTGTTCCCGCTCCTCTTCATGCAGACGCGCCAGGTGCCGTCCTCGTCGCATCCGCTGCTCTCGACGTATATCCTCTCCCACAGAACGGCCAGCGCGCAGGTGGGCTCGTCGTCGCCCCAGGGGTAGAGGGTGGAAAGCCCTCCGGACCTGGCCGCGTACTCCCACTCGGCCTCGGTCGGCAACCTGGCCCCCATCCACGAGCAGTAATCGCTCGCCAGCTGCCAGTCGACGCAGTTGACCGGGTGGTCGTCCTTGCCGGGCTCGTCCCAGTTGCATCCCACGTAGCCGGTCCCTGGCTCGGCGCACCGGCCTGCCTCGACGCAGTCCTCGAACATGGCCACTGTGACCTCGGTCCTCATCATCTCGAAGCCCTGCACGGCGACCTCGTGGGCGGGCGCCTCATCCGCATCGTGGACAGCGCTGCCCATGACGAACGTACCGCCGGGAACGGCGACCCACACGGGGCGGTCCGCATCACCGGAGCAGCCCGCGCCGCAAAGACAGGTCATTGCCATAAGGCCATGCAGGAGACGAAATCCGGCAGCGTATCGCATCCGAAGATCCTCCATGCACGCGGATGCTACAACGCCCAGGAGGCGAAGACAATCGGGATTCCCGCCCCACGAGACGACCTGGGAAAACCCTGCCAAAGGCTTGCAGACCGCATCCGCAACCCTGGCACGGACCTCGACCGGCACCGGCAAAATGTTGCCTCCACCCAAATACCCGTTGATCCGGACCTGGACCGGTCGTACCATGCAATCGCCAATTCCAGGCATTTCGGGAATGCAAGGGGACACACGAAAAGGAGGGAGATCCCAATGATCGGGACACACAGGAAGGTTTACTGCCACATCGTCCTGGCCTTCGCGATGTGCGCGTGCGAGACGTACCCGCTCGAAGGCGACCTGCGCACGGTGTCCGTGTTCGGAGGCGATCCCGGGACCGACGTGGCCGGCATCCGGATCCTCGTCCAGTCGGTGGACGAGACCGGGCAACCCGACGGCAAGCTCACGGCCCACTCCACGTCCGGCAGCACCGGCTCGTGGGGGCCAGTGAACGTACCGGCGGGCGCGGATCTCATGGTGACGACCAGGAAGCGCGGCCACCTGGAGTTCCGCCACTTCGTCCCGGCGCCCGAGGGCGAGCCGCCTGCCTCGCGCGAGATCGACCTTCTGACATCGTCCGAGAAGCCCGGGCCAGTCGATCCCTCGTCCGGAGTGCTTTTGCTCGTCAGAGGCAAGGGGCACACCTTCGTGGAGGCGGACAGGGTCGCCCTGGACGGCACGGGAGATCTCGCCGATGCCATCGCGTCGGGCGGCGACGTGCTCACCGTGTACGAGGGGGCATCGGCGTCGGCGTGGCACGTCGATGCGCCCGTGGTTGCCGGGACCCACACGCTGTCGTTCGACCGGACGGGCCTCCCGGGCATCGATGGCCATCCGATCGAAGTGGTCGCGGCCGGCGGATCCGTCGTCCACGTGGTCGACGTCGGGACCTTCGGCACGTACGGGGCCTCGATGGTGAACACCTACGAGTTCGAGGGGTGGGTGCAGAACGTGCCGCTCCTGGGCGGCTCTGTATCCGGCGACGCGGAGCGGGTGAAGATCGAGATATACGCCCTGGACCCCACGACGTTCGAGCGCCGTTCCGTGGACCCGACGACCTACGAGCTCATCGAGGATCCGGTCGCGACCCCGCTCTACTCTGCGCCTGTCGGGCCAGGAGGTGTGTGGGGGCCCGCCACGATCCCGGAGAGCACCTACATCGAGATAGTGACCTCCGCGACCCCGATCAAGCCGACGTTCCACACGGTCCACACGTTCTACGAGGTCTTCGGCAAGTGGGGCGGCGCCGACAACATGAAGGAGTACTTCAAGGCATCCAACGAGCCTCTCCCCGCGCCGCCGGCCGCCCCCGCGGCCGGCGAGCCGGTCCTCGTGCTCAAGAAGGAGCCCTTCAGGTTCTTGTACCCGGCCGTCCCAGGGACCGGTGACAGCATGCTCGTGGACCTCGACCCTGTCGGCCCCCCTCCCGATCCGACGGTCCAGGTCGTGACCCCCATCACGGCGGCCGCGCCCGTGGAGCTCATCACGCTCTACCGTTCGGTGGGAGGCGCCTCCTTTCCCGGCCACCTCGAGGCGGACCTGGGCCCCGGCATCGCGTACCACAGCTTCTCGAAGGACGGCTCCCAGGACGCGAGCCCACGGACGACCCGCGTGTTCGACAACACGGCGGCGACGACGAACATCCACATGACCCTCGCCACGGTGAACGGCAGGTTCTGCCCGCTCCCCATGTGGTACGTCGAGAACAGGGAGGTGGGGTCGCCCCTCGGGCCGGGCTGCGTGAACAGGCCCGAGATGCTGACAAAGAAGGCCATCGACATCTTCTTTCCCACCATGCCTCCCATCCCGGACCCGCCCGGCAGCCGCTACTTCGAGGACTTTCCCCTGGACGAGGATGTCCTGGACAACAGCATCATGCCGGAGCCTCAGCCGCTGCCCAACGTCATGGGCCACAGGGCAGACCTGAGCTTCGACGACCACCACTCCCTGATCAACACGGCCTTCCAGATCGACCTTCGGGCCTGCCCCACGGACAACCCCGCGTGCGACTGGGAGGACGAGCCCTACGCCGGCGACCTGACCGCCCTGCCCTTCGCCTACGACGATTGGGTCGTCGAGGCGCCGCTCGTCGACGTGATCGCCGTCACCGGCATGACGCTCTGGTACATCTACCGCTACCCCGAGGACAACCAGCTCAAGACGATGCCCGCGCAAGACCAGCACGACTACGCCATGGTGTTCAGGACCGACGGCGGCGACATCGTGAGGTACGACCACGTGAGGCTGCCCGTGGTCAGGTACGACGGATCGAGCCCCATCGCCGTGGGGGCGGGTGGCATCGATCCCTTCGTGGATCCGAGCGGCACCCTGCCGGACATGCTCGCTCCCCTCGAGACCTCGGGGGAGTGGTGCAACGGGGCGATAGGCGTCACACCGGCTTGCCTCTGCATCGAGTACTCGGAGGAGCCCCATTCGTGCCCGGCCGGCTCGACCTGGGTCGACATCCAGTACTTCATGCCGGTGGATCCCTCCTACTTCCACTTCGATGCCGGCCAAAAGCTGGCCAAGATGCGACCGGAGCTCGTGAACGACGGCACCGACTCCGACCACAGGTGGCTGCTCTCGCTCTACTTCCGTGTGTACACGTCGACGAACGAGCAGCTCTCCATCTGGGACATGTACCCCGAGGGAACGCCCATCAAGGACACGCTGCGCGCCGTGCTCGGGTTCGACGCGGATCCTGCGAGCCCGACGTTCAACCTGCGCGACAGCGCCGAGGTCTCGTCCGTGGCGCCGCCTCCACCCGATCAGGCGTGCACCTTCTCCAGCAACCCGCGCTTCAGGGACGCCGGGATCGCGGCCGGCCCGCGCTATTACGACAACATGGTCTGGACCTCGACGCTGGCCTCGCACGGGGATCAGATCACCACGGACGTATTCCCCGTGGCCTCGATGGCCCCCGAAACGGAGTACAACACGTTCAACTGCCTCGACACGAGGATCAACCCGGACGCGTCAGCGTCCTGCGACGGACAGTTCGGCGACAAGTTCATCGCCAACGGCTTCGCATGGGGCATGCACCGCATGAACTGGAAGGACGAGAGCTCGCACCAGGTCCTGTCGTACTTCGCGACGGAGTCGGACTACGATCCCCTCGCCAGGACGACGACCTACACCAACTACTACGAGATCATGAAGACCGGCTGGTGCATCGTCGATCTTCCCGACGATGACATCGTCGACCTGGGCTCTTCGTACCTCTACAAGGGCGAGATCGAGCTGCCGAAGTACCTGGTGGTGACGGAGACGGAAGGCCCCGTGGGCATCATCATCCAGGCCGCCAAGCCGAGCGACGGCGACGGTGACACCATCTACGACGAATACCCGCCATATGTCCCCGAGAACCTCTTCCTCCCGGCGTTCTCCTCCATCTTCCACGGAGAGACGAGCTGGAACCGTGGCATAGGGCCGTAAAGCCCGCCATACGTCGAGGAGCAGCCGTTTCCCCCGGCGTTCTTTTCCATATCTTCCATGAAGAGACGAGCTGGAGCCGTGGCACAGGGCCCCCGAGAATCGACACGGACAAGGGCTCGCCCTGACGGTCGATCCTAGAATATGCTAACCACCCTGCGGCGTTTCGTGGTAATACATGTAACGCAAAACGGGGAGTAGCATGAAACATGCATTCATCGTCGCTTTCACGACCCTGCTCTCGGCGCTCATCGTATCGGCGTGCGGCAAACGCTCGACGTCCTCGGACACGGGGACGGATGAGGACGTCGTGACGGACGCGGCATCGACACGGACCAGGAGCCCGATGCGGGCAACGACGCCGATGCCGACGCCGACGCGGATCCGGACGCGAGCGACGTCGTCGAGGTGGCCGACCACTGCTACGAGGGCAACTTCACCATCGCGACCATCCCGGACGCTGCCGAGCTCGTGCCCTACCCCTGCGTCACGGGGAACCTGACCGTGAACTCGCCCGGCCTGACCGTCCTCGATCTGCCGTACCTCGAGTGGATCGGCGGCGATCTCGTCGTCTACTCCAGCCTGTCCTTGACGAGCCTCGATTTCGACTCGCTCACCTCGGTCGGAGATGACCTCGTCATCGCCTCGAACCCCGTCCTGACCGGCATGGAAGGGCTCGACGGCCTCACCGAGGTGGCAGGGAGACTCGAGGTGCGAAGCAACGAGGCACTGGCCAGCCTGGAAGGGCTCGCCAGCATCGCGTCCGTGGCAGGTCACCTGGAGATCCAGGGCAATGCAACCCTGACCAGCCTCGGCGGGCTCGGGAGCCTCACCACCGTGGGGGGAAACTTCCACGTGTACAACAACGCAACCCTGACCAGCA
>JBFYZU010000220.1:0-4461 GCA_041309365.1 Myxococcota bacterium | reverse complement strand
ACAGGCTGCCGACCGAGGCGGAGTGGGAGTACGCAGCACGGGCCGGGACGACGACCGGGACGTACAACGGGACCTCGACGCTGACCGACTGCACCATGCCGAACACGGTGCTGGATCCGATAGCGTGGTTCTGCGGGAACTCGGGCTCGACGCTCCACGAGGTGGGCGGGAAGCTGCCGAACACGTGGGTGCTGTACGACATGCTCGGGAACGTGATGGAGTGGTGTCACGACTGGTACGGCACCTATCCCGGGACGATATCGGATCCATGGGGACCTGCATCGGGCTCGTACCGGGTTTTGCGTGGCGGCTCCTGGGACCGCTTCGCCAGGCTCGCCCGGGCCGCGAACAGGCTCATCAACGACCCGCGCTACGTCGACGGCGGCATCGGGTTTAGGCCTGCGAGGTCATTGTGACTTCCGGTTGAGCTTGGCCCTTTGACACCTTGACACCTGGCACGCGGGCATTGCGGATTGACCATGACCTCTTGCCGGCCCGCGAGGGCGAGGCCGAGGTCGCCGCGCTCTTTGCGCCCGGGGCGTAGATGACCGGCCAGGGTCAGCCCGTGCCCAGGCTGCGCGCGCCGTCCACGGCCACGATCTGGCCGGTGATGAAGCCGGGGCCGGCGAGGAGGAAGTGGACGGTCTCGGCCACGTCCTCGGGGGTCCCCGCACGCTTCAGGGGGATCTTGGCGGTGTGGGCCCTGCGCTTGTCCGGCGTGTACCAGTCGGGGTACAGGACGGCGCCGGGGCTCACGCCGTTGACGCGGATAAGAGGCGCAAGCTCCAGGGCCAGCACGCGCACGAGCATGTCCACGCCGGCCTTGGACACGTTGTAGTGGGCAAACCCCTTCCACGGGATGCGGCTGCCGATGTCCACCATGATGACGACGCTCGCCGCGTCGGAAAGGTCCAGGAGCGGCAGGCACCTCTGGACCAGGAACGCCTGGGCCTCGCAGTTGACCTGTTGCATGCGCTGCCACCTCTGCCTGGTCAGCTCCCGGAAGGCCACCTTCTCGAAGATGGAGGCCGAGGCCACCACGTGGTCGAGCCGGCCGAAGCGCTCCTCGACGCCGCGCACCATGGCGTCCACCTGGGCCTCGTCCGTGAGCTCGGCCTCGAACGGGGCCGCCCGGCCGCCGCCGGCCTCGATCTCGGCGCACAGGCTTTGGGCCTCGGCCTTGCTCGTGCGGTGGTGCACGGCCACGGCCATGCCCGCCCTGGCGAGCCTGCGCACGATGGCAGCGCCCACCCGGATGCCCCCACCCGTCACCAGAACGACCCTGGAATCGGATCTCGACGTCATGGCGCGACCTCCGTGAAAATGTCATCGGCCCCGAAGGGAGGCTTGAAATCGGATACCTTTATCACATAATACTAGCCTGTCCGGTACGGCAAAGGGGGCGGCTCGCCTCCCCCCGGCCGGACGAGAGCGGGGGATTCACCCTCAAGGAGATGGAAATGTCGCGCTCGATGGCACTCGCACTCGCTTTCACCGCGCTCGTCTTCTCGAGCTGCGGCCAGGACGTGGTCATCAACGTGGACGAGCTACCCACGGGCAACGCCATCGGCAGCGCGGGCTCGGGCACGTTCAACTACTACGAGGTGGTGAAAAAGAGCACGTGCCCGGCCGAGTACGACGGCACGGCCCTTCCCCAGGAGACGGACACCTGGACGAGCACCGTGGCCGTCGAGCAGACCGAGGGCTACTTCGGCATGGACCTGGAGCCCGCCTCCGGACGGTCCGGGTACGCGATCGACGGCGGCATCTTCTGGTACGGCAACTACCGCATCGGCGGCACCTACTGGTGGCGGGACCCCGGCGCCCGCAACGGCATCAAGTTCATCAACCTGATGGACGGCCGGTTCGTGGACGGCGTGAACGACATGAAGGGCGAGACCAAGATCCGCGTCATGGAGGAGACCGAGACAGACCCCCTGGACTGCGAGATCACCGTGGCGTTCACGGCCGAACGCATCCTGTAGCCGCACCGGGACGCGCGGGCCGGGCTGCCTGGCCCCTGGCGTTGTGCTATGTTTCCCCTCGAGATGAGAAGCTCGTGGCTGGCGCCGGCGGCGCTCGTCGCGGTCGTGGCCGCGACGGCGTGCAAGGAGGGGCCCACCGGACCCTGCGATCCGGAGTGCGGGCCGGACGAGGAGTGCCTGTACGGGGTCTGCCGGCCCATCTGCGATCCGCCCTGCCCGGAGGGCTGGTACTGCTACCACCCGACCGGGATGTGCTTCTACGGGTCCTTGCCCGACGCCAGCACGGATCCGGGCTGGGAGCCCGAGCCGTTGTGCGCGAGCCCGGACACGGACGGCGACCTCATCACCGACGAGGTGGAGCGCGCCTGGGACGTGGACGGCGACACCGTCCCCAACGACGAGGACCTGGACAGCGACGGCGACACCATCTTGGACATGCACGAGGCCGGCGACCTCGACTGCGACTCCGAGCCCGTGGACTACGACGGCGACACCCTGTACGACTTTCTCGACACCGACAGCGACCAGGACGGCATCCTCGATGGCGTGGAGGCCGGAGACGAGGACCTCGACACGCGCCCCGTGGACTCGGACGGCTGGGGGCACGGCGACTTTCGCGACACGGACTCGGACAACGACGGGCTAAGCGACGAGCAGGAGACGGAGCTCGGCACGGACCCGACCCTCGCGGACACGGACGGCGACGGGTACGACGACATGCAGGAGATGGCCTCGCAGGCCGGGGATCCGCTCCTCGCCGCCAGCCACCCGGGGGACTCCGAGAGGATCTTCGTGCTCTGGTACAGGGGACGCTCGCAGTACGAGATGTTCACGTTCAAGCTGCAGTACAAGGCAACGGACGTCTTTTTCGTGGTGGACGACACGAACGGGGCGCACGCGGCCGTGCAGGCCGCGGCCGCTGCCCTGGACGACGGCGTGGCCGCGTCCATGCAGGCGTCCCTCGAGGGGCTGCGCACGGGCCTGGCCCTGTACTCGGGCTGGGTCGTGCCCGGCGCCATCGTGGACCCGGTGTGCAGGAGATCCGTGGCAGGGCTCGCCAGGCTCGACGGCGTGGACCCGGGCCGCGTGGCAGGGCTCGTCGGGGAGGCCCCGCGCTGCCCGGAGCCGCTGCTCGGCTCCTCGCTGGTGAGCGCTCTTTTCGAGGCGGCCGGCGAGGGGTCGCCGCTCGTCTGGGACGAGGACGCGGGCGAGTGCGTGGGCGGCACGGGCGGGGCGTGCTTCGCGCCGGGCGCGCGGCACGTGATAGTGGCCCTGCACGCGGGCGCGTTCGCGAGCTCCACGCCGGCCGGGTACGGCGCCTACCACACCATGGACGAGGTCACGGCGCTTCTGGCAGGCTCGGGCATCCACGCCGTGGGGCTCGTGGCGGGCGACGCGGGCGACCCGGCGATCGCACCCCTGACGAACCTCGCCGCCTCGACGGGCGCACGCGACCACACGGGCCGCGAGCTCGTCTACATCATGGGCGCGGACGGGGCATCGGCGCGAGACGCCCTCGTCCACGCCGTCTCGGACATCGCCACGTCTCTGCCCACGGACGCCACCCTGACGGCGGTGGACGGATCGGACTGGCCCGGGGGCGACGAGGAGGTGGACGCAGGAAGGCTCGTGTCCATCTGGCCCGAGGGCTTCAGCCCGCCTCCGGGCTTCTCCTTGCTGGAGGCCTGCGACGAGATGGAGGGCGACTCCTACCTGGGGTGCGTGCCCGGCACGCGCGTGAGCTACCAGGTCTACTACAGGAACTACACGGTCGAGCAGCAGGTCCACGGCCAGGTCCTGCGCGTCACCCTCGTGCTCTCCGGATCGGACGGCTACGAGTTCGCGAGCGTCCCCGCGAGCCTCATCGTCCCCGCCCTCGACGGCGACTCCTTCTGAGGCCATCGAGCACGGCCTCGAGCACGCCGCCCGCGATGGCGTTGGACTTCTCGCTGATGGTCACGGCGCGCGAGGGGTCGCCGCTCGGGTCCACGTCGCCGAGCTTGAGGCCGGCCGTGACGCGCACGCCGTCGTGGATGAGGCCGCGCACGACGCCCGCGACGGGGGCCGTGACCCTGGCGCCGTCCACGAGGCCGAGCACCTGGCCGGCCCGGACGACGTCGCCGATGCGGGCCGAGCCAATGAAGGTCCCGTCGCAGGGCGCGCGGAGCAGGATGCCGTGCCAGGGGGTGGGGCCCTGCGTGGAGCGCAGCGCGTCGGGCACGTGGCCCGGCGCGAAGAGGTAGGACTCGGGCGGGCCGGGGACCTGCGTGTCGGGCGCGGCGCTGCCCGCGAGGTACACGCGGCCCAGGTCGTGACCGGCGAGCGTCTCGACCACGGCGTGGCAGTCCGTGCCCGCGGTGAAGCCCGGGCCGATGGCCACCACGATGGGCGCGTGGTCGATGCGCGTGCCCAGGTTGCGCTTGGCCATGGTGCCGTCCACGAGCACGTCGAAAGGCCGCGCGGCGAGGATCGCGAG
>JBFYZU010000219.1:0-4304 GCA_041309365.1 Myxococcota bacterium | reverse complement strand
ACGGGATCCCCGTGACGGCCGGCGTCGATTGCGGGCACCCGGCGATCGTCGCATACTGGCCGTCGCATGTCGCAGGTGGCCCCAAGGCTGGCCGTGCTCGTCGCGCTGGCGCTCCCCTCGTCCGTTTTCGCGGACCAGGGGGAGGCCCATGAGGAGAAGCCCACGGTCGAGCAGGCCCTCGACCTCTTGTCTCCGGTGTCGATCGGGGATCCCGTCTCCGGCTCCTGGAAGCTCGCGGGGGTCTCGACGCATCGCGAGTACATCCGCTTCGAGCTCGAGACACCCGCCGGCGGCTCCACGTGCAAGGCGACCTACGAGCTGACCGCCTGCAGCGGGCAGGACAACGGGCTCGTCCCGCTCGGCCGCTACCACCTGTTCTTCATCGAGAGCACGTGCACGGCGGACACGGGGGAGCTGACGCGCGCCGTCGGCGATCTCATCCAGGCCAACGAGGCCAGGGGGCCTTCGCTCGTGCCGCCCTCCGGCTCGGGCCTCGAGCCGGGGCAGGGCCCCGGGCGGCGGCCGGCGGACGCCCTCATGAACCCCTACTCGGTCCTGTGCCTGGCCCTCCTGGCGGCAGGGCTCGTGCTCCTCGTGCCGGTCCTGGCGAACCGCGAGATCCGCGCCCGGCTCATCCACCTCTCGCCAGGCGGCCCGCAGGCCCTGGACGTGGCCCTGCCCGTCCTGGCCGTCCTCGTGGCCTTCGCCGTGAGGATCCTCGACGCCCCCATGACCATCGCCAACGTCAACCACCACGCCTGCAACTGGATCCGCATCGCCATGGACGGCATCGCCCAGGGGATCGGGCCCTACGGGAACGGCTACTTCGCGCTGTTTCACCTCCTGTTCCGAGCGGGCCTTCCCGAGAGCGCCCGGACCATCATGACCGCGAACGTGGTCATGGGCGCCCTGTCCGTCCTGCCCGTGTACCTTCTGGCCTCGGTCCTGTTCAAGGACAGGTGGGCCTCGCTGTTCGCGGCGTTCGCGTGGGCTCTTTTGCCCGCGCACGTCAGGCTGTCGGGCTCCGAGGACTTCGTGGCGCTGCTCTCCTTGTCGCAGGTCCTGGCGGCTTTGGCCGCGGTCCTCGCAGGTCGGTTCTCCTCCCTTCCGGCCCTGGCCGCCGGGATCTGCCTGGCCCTGTTCTCGGTCCAGGTCAGGCCCGAGGGCTGGATCATGGCGCCGGTCTCGGCCTTTTTCGTGGTGGCGAGCGCGGGCACCGACGGCGTCCGGGTCCTGGCACGCAGGCCCTGGACGTGGGTCCTTCTCGCCACGGGCCTGATCGTGGCGCTGCCCTTCGCCCATCACGTCGCCTACAGGATCCTCCACGAGACCGGCGCGCACATGGACATCAAGCCGTTCTCGCGTCACACGATCGAGGCCCTCTTCACCTTCAGGAGCACGAGGGAGGGCATAGGCAACCTGACCTTGAACCCTCTTTTCGGCACGCCGCTCGTCCCTCTGCTCGCGGCCGTGGCCGCGGTCATGAGGCGCAAGGAGCACGGGGCCGTCCTCGCCGCGCTCGTTCTCTCCTACCTCGTCTTCGCCATGTCCGTGGTCGGCGTCCAGCATGGCGTCATCCCCACCATCAGGCTGCAGGCATCCTGGCAGTGGACGGCCGTCGTCCTCGCGGGAGGCGGGTTCGGGTGGCTGGCGGCACGCCTCGAAAGGAGGCGAGGCCTCGTGCCCGCGCTTTTCGCCCTGGCGCTCTGCGTCTCGTACCTCCCCTACCGCCCCTTCATCCACCGCCTGTACGTCGAGCAGATGGAGTATGCGTTCCTCGAGGAGGCCTTCGCGAGCGTCCCCGACGGCTGCACCATCGTGCACCTGGACCACCAGGTGGGCCTCGTGGACAATTACCTTCCGACCTGGATCCCGGCAGAGCACGGCAGGCGCGTGGGCTTCGAGGAGATCTCCTCCTACCTGGAAAGCACGGGCCGCGGGGACGATGACTGCGTCCTGTACTACCGCGGCCTGACGTGCTTCACCTTCGCCCCGGAGGACCCACCGATGCCCGAGCAGCCGCTCTGCCGGAAGATGGATGCCCTGCCTCACGCGATCGTGGGCTCGAGGAGCATCCCCGCCCGCGCAGACGGGCGCCACGTCATCTTCGTGGACCCCATCCCCCTGGAGCTCAGGCGCATCGGTTCGCCCTGACCCGCGCCGGCCCCTCTCGGGCACTTTCGTCGCGTGCGCACCCCCGCCGACAAGGCCTGCGACGAAGGGCACGGTCCCGCTCGTGGCAGGTGCATCGTCGCTGTTGTCTGGTAGACTCGCATGCCATGGGTATCCGTCAGAGGTCGGTCGAGAGACGCAGGCGGATGGTCGTTCACCGAGCGTCCGGTCACGAGGACGCGGAGAGGTGGGACCTGGACTTCTGGCAGTCCATGACGCCCCAGGAGAGGCTCTCGGCGCTTGCTGCCATCCGCAGGGACGTGGAGAATGTCCTGGCTTCCCGCGGGCACGAGCGGACCCGGGAGGGCGACTGGTCCACATGGAGACGATCCGGGGCTTCGAGGACATGCTGGCGCTGCTCGCCAATCACGAGGTCAGGTACCTCATCGTCGGCGGGGCTCGCGTCGCAAGAGCGAGACGCGCGGCTGAAGCTCCGGCCGGCCGCGAGAGGCAAGTCGAACTCGCAGCGGGGTTCTAACCGGCACGACCCTGGTCGATGGTCGAGATGATGGCGCCGGCGAGCACCGCGGGCGATGACATGGACCTCGCCACCTGCACAGGCCCCGGCCCGGCACCCGTCAACGCGCCCGGGTCATGCGCCGCCCTGGCCGTACTTGTCCTGCTTGGCAGCGAGCTTCTTGGCCTTCTTCTCCTTCTTTTCCTTGGTGGAGAGCTTCGGCATGTTCTTCTTGGCGTCTCTCTTCTTCTGGTCCTTGTTGGCCATATTGCACCTCCACCGGCCAGCATACCACGCGCGTTTCGGCCTGCAACCGTTCCGAAGCCCAGGGCGATCCGGCATGAGGCGGGCTCTGTCGGGCCGGCTCTTGTGCCCCCGGGCCGGCGACGGTAGCGTATGGCCCCGCATGGCAGGCGGTGCGGGAAACCCGGGGGACGGGAGACGCTCCAACGAGGCGTCCGGCGACGTCCTGGGCACCCTGATCCTCGCGGGATCGGCCCTGAGCTTCTCGCTGACCGGCCTGTGCGCGAAGATGCTGCCGGTCACCATCGATCCGCCCCAGCTCATGCTGATCCGCTCGACGTTCATGGTCGTGGTCATCGGCCTGTGGGCCGTCGCGCGAGGCGATCCCCTGTTCGTGTTCAAGAGACGCGAGGGCACGCTTCTGGCCCTGCGAGGCGTTCTGGGCACGGTGGGCTTCATCTTCTACTTCGGCTCGCTCCAGCTCATCCCGCTGGCGGACACGGTCATCCTGTTCCAGGCCCATCCCGTGGTCATCGCGCTCCTCGGGCCGTGGCTCCTCGGCGAGAAGAACCGGCCGTGGCACTGGCCCCTGCTCGCGGTCTCGCTCGCCGGGGTGGCGCTCGTCGTGGGCCCCTCGGGACAGGGCGACACCACGGGCAGGCTCATGGGCCTGGCCGCGGCCCTGGTGGCGGGCGTGGCGTACTCGCTCATCCGCATGGCCTCGTCGACGGTGCCCGCGCTCACCATCACGCTGAGCTTCCCGCTCGCGGCGGTGCTCCTGTTCGGGCCGGCCGTCGCACTCGGGGCGCCGGGGTGCGGCTGGGTCCCCCCGACGGCCGTCGAGTGGCTGTGGATGGCGGGGGTGGGCGTCACGTCCACCGCGGGGCAGATCCTCCTCACGGTGGGCATCTCCCGCGTGCCCGCGGCGCGCGGGTCGGCCGTCTCGAACCTGCAGGTCGTGTTCGCCGTGCTCTGGGGCCTGATGCTTCTGGGCGAGATCCCGTCGCCCTGGACGCTCGCGGGCGCCGCCCTGGTCGTCACGTCCGTGGTGCTCCTCAACCGCGCGCACCCCGCCGGCAGAAGGCCGGATGCAGTCGTGAAGTGACAAAGACGAATTCCGGGCTATGCTCGGACTCATGACGAGAAGCCCGACGATAGCGATCTTCATGGCGCTGGCCGCCGCGTGCGGGGGCACGACGGGCGTGGTGGGAGACGCCTCCACCACGGACGTTCACCTCGACACGAGCCCGGACACGGCGTCCGAGCCGGACGGCACGGTGGATCCGCAGTGCGCGCCGCAGCTCGCGGCCTCAGACCCGTGCGTGGACTGCGACGCCGTGTGGCCCATGGGATGGTTCTGGAGCGGCGCGGGCTGCTTCGAGCTCGTGGGGTGCCTGTGCGCGGGCGAGGGCTGCGCCGGCGGGTACGACAC
>JBFYZU010000218.1:0-7823 GCA_041309365.1 Myxococcota bacterium | reverse complement strand
CGTGGACCTTCAGGCCCGACACGTGCTGGTTTTTCCCCTGCTCGTAGGCCCGCACGATGTGCTTGAAGCGGATCGTGTCGCCGGGCCTGTACACGGGCCGGTCCGTCACGGTGAAGATGCGGAACGTCTGCCCCGTGTCCGAGCCGTACCAGTACGGGCCCGAGTAGTCCTGGGTCATGGCGAGGCTGCCATTCATGTGTACCAGGGCCTGGACGCGCGTGTAGGAGATGTCGCTGCCTTTCTGGATAGCGTGCGTGTAGCGTCCCAGGGCGTCGGTGGTGGCCTGGACCACCCTGACCTCGTACTTCCATCCGTGATTGTCTGTCTTGCGCTCGTACACCTCCTTCACGACCATGGGAACTCCTTCGAGAGGCTTTCCGGTCGCTGGCTCGAGCACGACGTAGCGGTACTCGTCCTTGATCACCTTGCCCAGGATGACCAGGTCAGTCCTCATCCATGGCTGGATGATGGCCAGCTTGCCGGCCGAGAGGTCTATGAAGTAGAAGCCCAGCGGCAGATCGGGCAGCTCCATGTGCCCGCTCACTGTCCGCCTGTCTCCCTTGTCCCTGGTCACGTAGATGGTGCTGTGGACCTTCTTGCCCGCCTTCTTGATGGCGTCCTTGTACTCCTCGCCGACGTGCTGGCGAAGGTCGGTGAAGTAGCCGTGCGGATCGTCGAGGTTCGACTTCTTGAGGATCTCCTTCTTCAGGTCCACCGCGTAGATGTCGACATGGACCTCCTCGACGTTGCGCGTGATGATGTCGAGCCTGCCCTTGCCCCCGGCGTACGTGAGCTCTTGCGTCCACGCGCTCAACGTCTGGTTGCGCATTCCGAAGAGGCTCGACTTCACGTCGCCAGCCCATGGGCTCTTGGGGTGCGCAGAGAGGAAGGCCTCGTAGACCTCCTCCGCCTCGAGGAAATCGCCGCGGCCCTCCAGGATGCGGGCGCGGGTCGCCTCGTAAAGCTCCGCTCGCCGGTCGTCGGGATGGGAGGTCAGGATGCCGTCCACCAGCGTCAGGGGATCGAGCCGGGCGCCGGCGTCCCAGCGTGGAGCCACCCAGTCCGGCTCCTTGAGGTCCTCGGCGATCTCGTCCAATGCCATGCCCTCGGCGCTCTTGCCCTTCACGTCCTCCCACTTCTCCTTGAGGGCGCTCTCCCACGCCTTGCGCTGCTCGTCGACTTTCTTGCGCCAGTCGGCTGGCGCGCACTCGGGATAGCGCATGAGAAACAGGGCCTTCTTGAACGTGGCCCAGGCCGCTGGGTGCGTGTCGGAGCGACCCTCGTTGAACCTCGGGATCTCCTCCAGTAAAAAAAGGAGCTTCTCCCTCGGGGTCCACTTCGGGTCGTAAGCGGCGTCCGGTGAAGGCGGATCAAGGGCCGCTGCCGGCGGGCACGGATCCGACTTGTCCCACCAGCGGTCGTCCACGTCCCTGACCAGGAAGAAGTCGGTGTCCACTGCCTCGAGCCGCAAGTCGTCCCCCTCGGCCAGTCCCTTGAGCTCTGGCGGAGCCGAGAGCAGGGCCACATAGGCCAGGCGGGCCTTCTCGAGCATCTTGATGGCCAGATCCCTGTTCTCTTCCCATAGATAGCGGTACTCGCCCTCGTTGTTCTCGTAGTTGTAGTAGATGCGCCCATCCCGCTCGTAGCCGGCCGTGGGCAGGCCATGATAGAGGGAGGCGAGCCTCGTTTGTGCCCTGGCCTCCCAGACGAGGCCCGGTCTGGCGGCGATGAAGGCGTCGAACACGTCAAGGGCCTCGTCGTACTCGCTCAGCTGGTAATGGCACCTGGTGATCTGGAAGGTGGCATGAGGCACCCAGTAGCTCTTGGGCTCGGCCTCGACAAAGGCAGCGTAGCCCTCGAGCGCCTGCTTGTAGTTCTTCTTCTCGAACCGCTCCTCGGCGTCCTTCAGCGCTTCCGGCTCAGGCCCTCTGGCTTGCCATGGCCCTGCATAGGGCTCCGGAGGGCTGGGCAGGCCCTCCTCGCCGCCGGGCAAGAAGCCCAGCACACCGGCCGCTGCGAGGTCATCGATCGCTGCGGGCGTCACGGGCGGCGTCGGCTCAGGTCCGCAGGTGACGAGTGCCGTGATGGCGAGGACGACGGCGATGTTTCTTGGCATTGGGTACTCCGTCTCTTCGGTCCTACACTAGCCCATGGTGCTCATGGAGGGTAGAGGGGCGAATCCTCTCCCGAAGCAATTGCATGTGTCGCCCCTGTCGGCTATTGTATCTCTCTCGGATCTGGAGACATAAGGCTCGTGGGGCACGAAATGAGAAACGCTCTGCTCATGCTGGCGACCGTCGCAACTCTGCTTCTTGCAGGTACTTCGCATGCCAAGGACAAGGACAGCAAGACCGGACAGGTCGATCCCGTCATGGCCGAGGCCATCGAGCACTTCCAGAACGGGGTGGAGTTCTTCGAGAAGGAGAACTTCGAGGCGGCCGTGGCGGAGTTCCTCAAGTCCCACGAGCTCGTTCCGGCATGGGAGCTGCGCTACAACATCGGCATCTGCTTCGAGGAACTGGGCCGGCCGGCCAAGGCGCTCCACTGGCTCACCACCTACCTCGAAAAGGGAGGCGGCGAGGTACCGCAGGAACGCCTTTACGAGGTGCAGTCTCTCATCGAGGAGCTGGTGGACAAGGTGGGGTACATCGAGCTGACCGTCACGCCGGACGATGCCACGGTGCTCATGGACGGCAAGGCTGCGGGATGGATCTCCGGAAAGCCCCTGCACGCGGATCCGGGCGTGCGCAAGATCGTGGTCCTAAAGGACGGCTTCACGACCTTCGAGACCAGCGTGACCCTCGCATCCGGGGACGTCGAGAAGCTCGACGTGGAGCTTTCGAAGGCCGTCACGGAAGCCTCGGTCCAGGAGGATGCCACTCCCCCCGAGCCCCCCGAGCCACCCGTACCGGCAAAGCCGGAGCATGACCCCGGGATCACCCTCTCCTGGACAGGGCTCGCCATCGGAGGAGGCACGGCTGCGGCCCTGGCCGTGGCGGCCGGCATCACGGGCGGGCTGGTGCTGGCCAGGCGCGACGACATGCTGGACGCGGCCGCGCTGTGCGAGGCGACCACGAGCCGGGACACATGCCCTGCCGCGTACGACCTCCAGCAGCGCGCATCGAGCCTCAAGATCGCCACCAACGTGCTGTGGGCCATGGCCGGCGCAGCGCTGGTCACCGGGGTGATCCTGCTCGTGACCGGTGCTCCAAAGATGCGAAAAGAGGAGGAGCCGGTGGACGAGGGGCTGGACTCGATGGGCTTTTCGCTGACCCCGCTTCTCGCACCAGGGCAGGCGGGTCTTTTGGGGATCGAGATGGGACTTATCTTCTGACGAGGGCCGAAGCCATGAAAACAGGACAGATGAGTCTGATCGTCGCCCTCCTGTACGGGTGCACCACGAATCTCGGGTTCGAGAAGAGGGACGGCCACCCCGATACCGGCGTCACGGACACCGCCGACCAGACGGAGCTCGACGTTGCCTGGGACGAGGTGATGGATCCCACGGTCGATCCCACCGACACGTTCGGCGACACCCAGGACGAGGATGGGCATGTTGCCGTGTGTGGAAACGGCTCGATCGAGGAGGGGGAGGATTGCGATCAGGATGGGCCCGTCGATTGCGACACCACGTGCGGCACCGTGGGATCCAGGTCCTGCGTGGGTTGCGCCTGGGGAGACTGCGTCCCGCCGGCCGAGATCTGCAACGACGTGGACGACGACTGCGACGACCTCACGGACGAGAGCGGGACCCTGGTGATTCACGGAGGGCCTGCGCGGATATCCAGCGATCCGGCCACGTCGGCGGTGCCTTCCATGGCGATTGGCGACACGGGCATCGCGGTGGTCTGGCAGGACGATCGCTCGGGTCACCAGGAGATCCACTTCGCCCGTGTCTCCGCTTCCGGCACCATCCACACGAACGACCTCGCGATAACGGCCACGTCCACCCACTCGATGGAGCCGCACGTGAGCTTCGGTCGGGGAGACATGAACATCGCAGTCAGCCACGTGGACTCGGGAGCCACCGGGATCTGGGTTCTCGCCGCGGACGAGGATGGGGCCGTCACCACCGCCATGCGCCAGGTCTCCACGGCCGGGTCGCAGCCAGCGCACAGACCGTCGATTTTTGCGACGGCGGCCGGGTATCTGGTCTCCTGGGACACGGGTTCGAGCGTGTACGGCCTCAAGCTGAACCCTGCTGGGATCCCGTCGGGAGCGCCGCAGGAGTACGGCGCCTCGTCGGCCCCGTCCATGGATGCGACCCTGGTGATGGGAGAGGTGGGAGCGGCCATCGTCTGGACCGAGGATGCGACATCCGATCTCGACGTCATGGCAGTCCTCGTGAACTCCGATGCGACTGTCTCGGTCGCCGAGCAGGTCCTCGTCGCAGGCCCTGCTGGAGCGTCGAGCCCCGACATGGTGTGGACCGGGTCCTCCTACGCCGTGGCCTGGCAGGACGACCGGGCCGAGAGCGATGCAGTGTACCTGTCATGGCTCGGCGCCGACGGCACGCCGGGCGATCTCCCGTCAAGGGTGACGGGCGCTGCAGGCGATGCACGGCAGCCTGCGCTGGCATGGACAGGGTCGGGCTACGGCGTGGCCTGGGTGGACGATGCAGACGGCGGGTGGATCCTTCGCGTCGTGATGGCGAGCCCATCGGGCGTTCCTTTGCTGGCACCCCTGGCCGTCTCGGACGGGACCGGCTCCGCATCCCATCCCGACATCCTGTGGGACGGCAGCTACCTGGTCGTGAGCTGGCAGGACGACCGGGATGGAAACGACGAGATCTACTTCGCTTCCATCGATCTTTCCGCCTGCCCCTAGCTGGCAGTGATGGTATCTTCCCAGGTGTGACGATCCTGACACCTTGCGAGACGTCATGTATACTGTAACTTGTTGATTTACGTGGAGTATTCTGGAGTTTCGATCAGGCATGAGGGTTGCTCCACCTGGCACGGACCCGCGGGGCAGGGACAGAGGCGGTCATGGTCGAGGATTCGCGAGACAAGGTGGCAGGGCAGAAGGCGCCGAGCGTTCCGCCCTTGCTGCCGGAGTCGTTCAATTGCCCGCACTGCGGCAAGTCGCACGCCTTCTTCATGGCGAAGTGCCCCGAGAACGGACAGCCGGTCGACCGCGTGTACAAGATGCAAGGCCAGCTGCTGGAGGGAAAGTACAGGGTGGGACGGATGCTCGCCCAGGGAGGCATGGGCATCGTCTACGAGGCCACGCACACCAGAATAGGCCGCAAGCTCGCCGTGAAGTTCCTCATGGGAACGGCCATGGCCAGCCGCGAGATCCTGGCCAGGTTCCAGAACGAGGCGCGCATCGCAGCCTCCATCGGCCACCGCAACATCGTGGACATCCTCGACATGGGGACCACGCCGGCGGGCAACCCTTACATCGTCATGGAGTACCTGGAGGGCCGCGACCTGGGCACGGTGCTGGACGCCGTGATCCGGTTGCCTCAACCTCTTGCCGTGGAGATCTGCATCCAGATCCTAGGGGCATTGCGTGCCGTGCACGAGAGAGAGATCGTGCACCGGGATCTCAAGCCGGAGAACGTATTCGTCGTGTCCGAGCCCGACGGGGCCGTGGTCGTCAAGCTGGTCGACTTCGGCATCTCCAGGCTCGCACCGGCCCGCAAGCAGAACCTGAGCCTCACCCGCACGGGGGCAGTGTTCGGCACGCCGCGCTACATGGCCCCGGAGCAGGCCAGGGGACACAGGTCCGTCGATCACCGCGCCGACCTCTACTCCGTGGGCGTGATCCTGTACGAGCTGCTCACGGGCGCCATCCCGTTCGCGGCCACCGACTACAACAACATGATCATCGCCATCACCACCGAGGATCCTCTCAGGGTGAGCCAGCACGGCGTGCTCATCGACGAGGCCCTGGCTTCCCTGGTGATGAAGGCCATCTCTCGCGACCCCCAGGACCGCTTCCAGAGCGCCGACGAGCTCTTGCAGGCGCTCATCCCCTTCAGGGTGCAGAGCATGGAAGGAATCGACGTCTCCGCTCTGCTCGCCGCACCCCTGTCAGGCCAGATGGAGAGCGGCGCCGGCTTCGTGCGCGCGGGATCCGGCGCGGCTCCAGGGCTGCATCACACGCCCGTTCACGACAATCCCACTGTGATTCCTGATACCGGCACGAGCCATCCGTCCATCCAGAGCTGGGAGGGTTCCACACGATCCGTGCCACCGGCCGCACGGGGCGGGCGAAGCCCGCTGCGAACGGTCCTCGTGGTGACCACCATCCCGCTTCTGGTCCTCGTGGCCGGTGGGCTCATGGCGCTCATCGTCCTCAGGTTCTTGGATCTCTCCGGTGGCCGCGCAGTCTCTCCGTCGGTGCAGGCCAGCCCTGCTCCGGAAGCGGTGTCCGGCGACCCAGAACCCCAAGCACCCATCGCGCCTTCTCTCTTCAAGGTCGATCTCGTGGGCCTTCCGGACCTGGCCGAGGTGCAGGTCGATGGGGCCCTGCACCCGGAAAGACCCCTCCTCGTCGCGGCGTCGGCAACGCCACGGCACGTGTCCGTGACCGCGGAGGGGTTCGAGCGGTGGGAGAAGGACGTGGCCATCCGTGCCGATGTCACCATGACCGTGACCCTCGTCCCCCTGGATGTGGAAGAACCATCCTCCATCGAGCCCACCGCTCCTGCCCCCAAGACGAAGAAGGGGGGCAAGGGGGAGAAGAAGACCAAGATAGACGTCGTCTACCCGGGCCTTCGCTGAGCATTGGCCAAAGGATCGCGCGCTGCTAGAATAGAGGCTCCCCGCGATGGCGAGGATGGAGCCACCATGAAGCTGGACCAGTCCATGGAGGAGGGAGCACCACCGGCAAGGGGGCCGAAGGCGAGGATGCACCTCATCGTGTCCTCGCCAACGGCCAGCAGGATGTACGACCTGGAGGACGGGGCCACGCTGCTCGTGGGCAGGAGCCCGGAGCTGCAGGTCGTCGTGGACGACGCCCTCGTGTCCAGGTTGCACGCACAGATGCAGAGGACCGGCCACATGATCCTCATCCAGGACAGGGGCAGCGCCAACGGGACATGGGTCAACGGCTGCGCGGTGGAGTCCGAGGTCGTCCTCAGGCCCGGCGACGAGGTGAAGGTCGGAGCCACGGTGCTCACCGTGGTGGAGACGAGCCCGCCGACCAGGTATCGACGCGACATCCTTGGCCCGGATCCCATGAAGGACAGGTTCGAGCACGATCTCGTGATGGCCCGCATGGAGGGCGATCCGCTCGTTCTCGTCCTGGCCCTGCCGGGTCGGATCCCGGCGCCTCTGCACCTCGTGCAGTCGAGGATCATGGAGCTCATGAGCGCGGGTGACAGCGTGGGCCATGGTCCGGACGGCGAGATCCTCGTGCTCAAGCCCGGAGACAGCAGGCAGCACGCCGAGATGCTGGTCCGGCAGCTCATCGATCAGACGGTGGACCCGGAGGTGGAGGTCCAGGGCATCGGGATGGCTGTTTTCCCGGACGATGGCCTGGACCGCTCGACGCTCATCGCCAGGGCCCGCGAGGCGGCAGGCCAGACCACGTGGCGGCGGGTGTCACGACCACCGGAGTCGTCCAAGGACCTGCGTTCCGTCACCCTCGTGTCGGGCGTCTCGGACCAGCCCGATCCGGACAAGGACTTCATCGTCCGCGATCCGGCCATGCTCAACCTCATGAAGGCGGCACGCAAGGTCGCCCTCTCCGATGCGCCAGTCCTGATCACGGGAGAGACCGGCTCGGGCAAGGAGGTCCTCGCCCGGTTCATCCAGCGAGCCGGCAGGCGCACAGGCGGGCCACTGGTGAAGGTCAACTGTGCGACGTTGCCT
>JBFYZU010000217.1:0-21287 GCA_041309365.1 Myxococcota bacterium | reverse complement strand
GATGCCCCAGGCCCATGGCATTGCTGCAGGGCCCAGCGAGCCCGTGCGCGCGAGCGAGAGGGGGAACGGCATGCCCATGGGCACGGCCAGCGCCCCCACGAGCAGTGCGCAAACCAGGCCTCGAAACGACGTGGGGATGGCGAAGAGGGCCGTGCTCGACAGATCCAGGAGAAAGGCGTACCCGGATACGATGACGGCCACCGTCAGGATGCTGGCCTTGAGCAGCCTCTCTGCCGGCCAGGGCACCCGCCCCGCGATGAGGCTTCCCAGGCCGCTGCCCACCAGGATGGCGAACAGGCTCACGGAGATGGAGTACGTGGGATGCCCCAGGGGGAGCACGAGCTTCTGCATGAGCCCGACCTCGACGAACATGAACCCGAGGCCCAGGGCGCCGAAGCCACCGATGACGAGCCAGCCGTGGCGCATCCTGACGCCTCGCCGCCTCAGGCCCAGGAGAGGTCCGAAGATGAAGATCGAGCACAGGAGCGAGACCTGCGCCAGGAGCATCCCCAGCACGTACAGCCCGATGGGCCTGTTCGCGCCTATCTGGCCGCCCCTCCCGCCTCCTGCCAGGTCCTCGACGAAGTTCTCCCACTTGTAGTACTCGAAGAAGAAGGGCCTGTCGTCGTAGACGGGGGTGACGTCGTAGGGGTACGAAGCATGAAAGGCCCTCTCCGCCCCGGGGCCCACGACCACTGCCTCCACGAGGTCGATGAAGGGGTTATCCGGCAGCTCGGACGTTATGTACGGCGCGTACCAGAGCATGTTCTGCCTGTGGTGGACCACACCCAGAAGATTGCGCATCTGCTCCACTTCCCCGGGTTCGAAGGGAGTCGTCTTCACGAACATGCGCGCCATGTCGAGGCTCCCAATGGAAACCACCATGACGTGGTCCTCCGGGCGCTCCCAGCCGAGCTCCTGCATGGCTCTCATGGCATTGGCCAGAAGGCGCAGCGTCTCCCTGGGAGGCGTGAGGCGGAAGCGCCCGATGCTCAGGAGACCCCCGGGCGCAAGGTGCTCGATCATGTCCTTTGCCGCCTCGACGGTGTAAAGGTAGTTCTCGCTGAGCACGTAGGCGCCCGTGGAGAGGCCCGACCACGTGTCCACTCCCGACATCTGGATCACGTCGTATCGTTTGCCGCTCCTTCTCACGAAGCTCCTGCCCTCCGCGACCACTGGCGTTGCACGGCCGGACTGGTAGAGCCGGCCGAAGAAGTCCGCATAGCGCTTCTCTGTCTGCTCCAGCATCGCCGAGTTGAGCTCCACGCCCGTCACGTGGCCCGCGTCCGCAGCCAGGGCGATGGCCACCTCGTTGCCTCCTCCCGCGCCGATCACGAGCACTTCGGAAGGCGATGGCTTCATCATGAACGCCAGAGCATACGTGTTGGGCGGCAGCTTTTTCGCCGTGAGCCGGGTGTCCACCTCGTCGAGCGAAGGGTGGCTGAACATCCAGGTGTTCGCGTCGCCGTCGATGGTGATGGTCCGCATGAGGTCGCCGTCGATCCACTTTCCCATGAACGGGTGAGGGGCACGGGGTGCATACACCACGTCGATACGGCTCAGGGGAGTCCAGCGGGTGTACTCGATGCGGGCACCCGGGAGAGCCAGGTACAAAGACAGCGACTTGGATGCCGCAGGCCGGAATGGCAGAAGTCGAGGTGCCAGCGGGATCAGGCCGCCGAGTGCCAGGATCAGAAGGCCTGCAACCAGGGCGTTCCGGCGATTGGCCGTGAAGGCGAACCCGCAGCCGGCCAGGGCGCCCATGAGCGACACGAGGACCAGTGCTCCCGGGCCTCCGAGAAGGGGAAGCCCAGCCATGAAGGCCCAGCATCCGAGACCCGACCCGGCGAGGTTGACGGCGTACAGTGTCGTGGTTCTCTCCGGCCACGTCCGGAAGGCCGTCACCATGGCGAGCCCGGCGAAGAAGTAGGGGATCATGAGCACGGCGTAGAACAGACCGAGCTTGATCATCCGGCCCAGGCCGAGCTCGAACGTGTCGAGCTCCACCCTGGTCAGGAGCACGAAGCCGAGAATGCACGTCGCGCCGAAGAGGAAGGCGGACCAGGTCATGACCTTCACCGGGTCCATCCTGGGCGTCGAGAACGCGAGCCATGCTCCCGAGGCGCCGAACCCGAGCATTGCCACGCTCAAAACCATGTAGGCGAGGTGGTGCCAGAGCATGAAGGACATGAGCCTCATGCTCAGAAGCTCGAGGAATATCACCGAAACCGAGAGAACGAAGATCCCCGCGACCAGCATGAAGTTGGAAAATCGACCCATGTTCCACAGGATGTGAGTCCGGTTCCGGGAAGGTTGCAATGGTCTTGACAATACCGTTAGACGGTACTAAATAATGTATACATCTATGATTTATCATGACAACACTCTCACGCCGGCACTCGAGGACTATCTGGAGACCATCTACCTCCTCATCAGGGACAAGAAGCTGGCCAGGGTGAGGGACATTGCCGAGCAGAGGTGCGTGAAGCCAGGGTCGGTGGTTCCGGCCCTCAAGAGGCTCTCCTCGCTCGGCCTGGTCCGCTACGAGCAGCGCGAGTTCATCGATCTGACTCCCGACGGCGAGATGCTGGCCCGCAGGACCTTGACACGACACGAGCTCCTGCGCCGCTTTTTCGAGGAGATACTCCAGATATCGCCGGACAATGCGCGAGGCGATGCGTGCGCCATGGAGCACTACCTCTCTGACGAGGGTGTGGACAGGCTCACGCGCTTCTTCGAGTTCATGATCAGGTGTCCCCAGGGCTCGTCGGACTTCCTGGACAGGCTGCACCGTTGCCCCATCGTGAATCCGGAGCAGCCGAGCTGCAGTCAGGCCGAGAAGTGCAGCGCCGCGGCCGCGAGCGGCCGCCGGGGGACCAGGCCGCGCTCGCTCGTGCGGCTTTCCCCGGGCTCCAAGGCCGTGGTCGCCATGGTGGATGCCGAGGGCGATGTCAGGCAGCGGCTCCTGGACCGGGGCTTGCTCCCGGGAACGGAGATCACCATGGAGATGATTGGCGACGGTCATCCCGACGTGAGGGTGACCGTGCAGGGCAGCAGCATGTCCCTCACGCGCGAGGATGCTGGATGCGTGTTCATCGAGCCTCACCCCGAACAGGCGGAGAATAGAGGATGACGTTGCCAGACAGGCACCAGGAGCTGCGGGGGGAATTCCACAGGATCTTCCAGTCCGATGGGCTGTGCGAGGTGGAGCTGCGCGATGCCGTGCTCGATGCGTTCCTCGCAACGGACAACCACGTGGGTGCCGAGGATCTCAGGGTCAGGCTCGCCGAGCAAGGCCTGGATCTCAACCTGGCAAAAGTCGAGCACTTCCTGAACCTGTTCACCGCCTATGGCATAGCGCACCGGCAGCACTTCGAAGGCCTGGGGGACAGGTGGGAGCACCTGCATCTCGGCACCCATCACGACCACATGGTGTGTGTCCGGTGCGGCCTCATCCTCGAGTTCGAATCGCAGGAGATCGAGGGCCTGCAGGACCAGGTCGCGGCCACCCACGGGTTCAGGCCGGCGCACCACCGCCTCGTCATCTATGGCGTGTGCGCGCAGTGCGACGCGCTGTGCGCCGCGGGTTATCCTCTGGGGCACGCCGCATCGGGCGAGGTCGTGCTCATCCAGAAGATCCGGGGAGCAGCCGCGCTGGCACGCAGGCTCGAGTCGATGGGGCTGAATGCCGGCAGCTCCGTCCAGGTGATGCAGAACGACGGGGACGGCCCCATCATCCTGGCAAGGGGAGACACGCGCCTCGGCCTGGATCGCGAGGTGGCATCGCGGGTCCTGGTCGTACCTGTATGCCATCCAGCCGGTCCGCACCGGCGTCGTGGGAGGCATCGTGGGGGGCGAGGGTAGCGCGCGAAGGGGGGACCGCGAGGAGGTTCGTCCATGAGCGAGCGTGCGAGGCTCACCGACATGATGAAAGGTCAGAAGGGCATTGTCCTGTCGGTGAAGGGCAGGGGGGCATACGGCAAGCGGATCCGCGACATGGGCGTGGTTCCCGGCGCGCACGTGCTCGTCGAGGGAGAGGCGCCGCTCGGCGATCCGATCGAGATCAAGGTCATGGGCTACAACCTCACGCTGCGTCGCAGCGAAGCCGAGAACATCATCGTGGAGCTGGAGCCTTGACCGAGCTTTTGTCCAGCTTCGACATCCCGGGCCTCACCATCGCACTGGCCGGGAATCCCAACTCGGGCAAGACAACGGTCTTCAACGAGCTCACCGGCGCCCACCAGCACGTGGGCAACTATCCGGGCGTGACCGTGGAGAAGAAGAGCGGCTTTTTGCGTCGCGACGGCGAGACCTTCGAGGTCGTGGATCTTCCCGGTACCTACAGCCTCACCGCCTACTCGCAGGAGGAGCTCGTGGCCCGGAGCTTCCTTGTCGACGAGCGGCCCGACGTGGTCATCGACGTCGTCGACGCCTCCAACCTCGAGAGAAACCTCAACCTCGCGGTCCAGCTCATGGAGATGGGCGTGCCGCTGGTCATCGCCCTGAACATGGTGGACACGGCGCGAGGACGGGGCCTCGTCATCGACGAGAAGGCGCTCTCGGATGTCCTCGGAGTCCCGGTCGTGCCCACCGTCGGCAGCAAAGGCGAGGGCATCGATCTACTCATCGAGACGGCCGTGTCGGTGGCCAGGGGCGTCGGGTCCTGGAAGCCCGCGGACATCTCCTACGGCCGCGAGATGGACGAGGCCCTGGTCGATCTGCACGCTGCCGTGGTCGAGGAGAAGCTCTCGGGCGATCGCTACGAGCCTCGCTGGCTCGCCATCAAGCTATTGGAGCAGGACGAGGATCTCACGGCCATGGTGGCCCGCTCCAGCGCCTCGTCACGCGCCCTGGGCATCGTCCGCAAGGTCGCCCACCACGTGGAAGTGACCCTGGACGACACCCCCGAGAACCTCATCTCGGACTACAGGTTCGCCTTCGCCTCGTCGGTGGTCAAGTCCTGCCTCGCTCGCCCGCGCGAGGACCGGCGCAACCTCTCCGACCGGATCGACGCGGTGCTGACCCACAGGCTCGGCGGACCGGTCTTCCTGTTCGTCGTGCTCTGGTTCGTGTACCGCTTCACGTTCACGGCCAGCGAGTGGCCGGTGCTCGGGCTGGACATGCTCTTCGGCTGGGCCCACAGGGCCGTGGAGTCGGCCATGCCCGCAGGGCTCCTGCGCTCGCTGGTGGTCTCCGGAGTCATCGATGGCGTGGGCGGAGTGCTCAGCTTCGTGCCCCTCATCATGTTCATGTTCTTCTTCACGGCCATCCTCGAGGACTCGGGCTACATGGCAAGAATGGCCTTCATCATGGACAGGGTGCTGCGGGTGTTCGGCATGCACGGCAACTCCATGCTGGCGCTCATCGTCTCGGGTGGCATCGCGGGCGGCTGCGCCGTGCCTGGAATCATGGCGACCCGCACGCTGCGCGACCCACGCGAGCGGATCGTGACCATCCTCGTTGCACCGCTCCTCAACTGCGGCGCCAAGCTTCCCATCTATCTTCTGCTCACCGCGGCCTTCTTCCCCGCGTACCGGGGCGAGATCATGCTGCTCCTCACCCTGATCGCATGGCTGTTCGTTGCGCTGGCCGCCATGCTCATCCGCTCCACCATACTGCGAGGCAAGCCGTCGCCTTTCGTGATGGAGCTTCCGCCCTACCGCATCCCCACCGTCAAGGGCCTCTTCATCCACATGTGGGAGCGCACGTGGGAGTACGTGAAGAAGGCCGGCACCATCCTTCTGGCGATATCCATTCTGCTGTGGGCCCTGATGACCTTTCCCGGGCTCTCCAGGGAGCAGGAGCAGCGACTCGTCGATCGTGGAGCCACGGAGGGCGAGCTGGCACAAGAAAGGCTCGCAACGTCCGCCGCGGGGCGCATCGGCGGAGCGCTCGAGCACGTCACCGGGCCGCTCATGGGGTTCGACTGGCGCACGGACGTGGCCCTCGTGGGAGGGTTCGCGGCAAAGGAGGTCATCGTCACCACGATGGGAACGGCCTACTCGCTGGGCGAGGTGGATGCTTCCGGCTCGACACAGCTCGCCGGCCGGCTTCAGCGCGAGCCTGGCTGGTCGGGCCTCACGGCCTTCGCCCTGATGATCTTCACGATGCTCTACGCGCCGTGCCTGGCGACCGTCGTGGTCATCCGGCGCGAGACGGGCTCCGTGAGATGGGCCGTCTTCTCCGTCGTCTTCAACACCCTGCTCGCCACGCTGGTCACGACCGCGATCGTGCAGCTTGGCAGGCTTGTGGGGCTGGGGGGGTGAGAATGACGGAAGCCGCCGTCGTGAGCCTGATCGTCGTCGCCGCGGCCGCCTACGTCATCACCAGGCTCGTGGCCTTCTGGCGAGGCGTCCGTCGCTGCACGCGCTGCAAGGGATGCCCGGCCAGGGGACCGGATGGAGGCTTTGCCTCGTGATCGCCGGGCGCACCGCAATGGTGGTCCGCATCCGGGAACGAGAAGTCAGATCGCGGGGACGCAGTAGGTGTCGGAGGTGATGTAGGGGATTTCTGCGCAGGTGTAGCCCTCGGCGATCCTGCAGTCGGCAGGAGACGTGCATGGCTTCATGCACAGGCCGTAGGAGTACATGACGATGCAGCTCCCGGCGATGCCGCACGGAGAATCGTCCGTGCAGTAGGCCGTGCAGTAACCGCCCGGGAAGGAGAAATACCCGCCGATGGTGTCCATGCACAGGACGTCCGGGCCCGGCATGCCGTCGCAGTCCACGTCCAGCGAGCAAGAAGAGCCCAGAGTGCCTGCAATGCCAGGGTCAGTGCCGGGATCGGTGCCCGGATCGGGGCTCGGATCCGGGATGAAGTCCATGAAGAGCTCCGGGCCAGCATCGAAAGGAGGCTCGCTCACGGGCTCCGGGATGGCATCCACCGCGAGCTCCGTCGTGGCGTCCTCGGCGTAGGAGTCCAGTGTCCCTCCGCAGCCCGCGAGGACGATGGGCCAGACCAGCGCGGCCGAGGTTCGTGTCGTCATGACGATCGCCTCCGTACAGATCATTATTAACCCATGGCGCAGATCTCTGCAAATCGAGTCTCTGGTTGACCTTCCCGTGCCCCGTTGATGTAGATTGGTCGGCCTGATGGAGAGATCTGTCACTGTCCGCTGGCTCACCAGGGTCGCCGCGATCGTCGTGTTCCTGGCTTTCGCGGCCGCGTGCGTGCACTGCATCGCCAACTTCTGGCAGTGGGGGCACAACGGGTACAACGGGGCTGCGTTCTCGCAGGCGGCCCGCAACTCCCTCAGGTTCGGCGTCGTGGGGCAGGCCCAGTACCACACGGGCCTTACGTCTCCCCCCCCACAGGCCATCTACACCCATCACCCGCTCATGCTCCATTTTCACCTCGTGGCGCTCTTCTCGGTCCTCGGGGACGCGGAGTGGGTGGGACGCATCGTGCCAGCGGCCTACAGCATGCTCGATCTGCTGGCCATCTTTTTCGTCGTGAGGAGGCACGGAGGAAGGCTCATGGCCCTTCTGGCCTCTGCCATCTACGTCGTCATCCCCATGAACCTCGTGTTCGCCAACATGATCAACCACGAACAGGGGGGGATCTTCTGGTGCCTGGTGACAATACATGCCTACCTCGCATGGCTCGAGAGCCAAAGGACGAGGTTTTTCGTCCTGGCGGCCATATCCATCACCATGGCCACCCAGTTCGACTGGCCCGGCTACTACATCGCGTTCTTCATCGCCGAGCACGCCTTTGTCACGGGGATACTGCGCCGTGAAGGGGTCCTGTCGTGGCGGCCGGAGTACACGTGGATCGCCGTGTTCTCGGCGGTCGTTCTCCTGAACTTCTCGGTGTTCTTTTTGTGGATCAGGCTCGGCCAGGGGACCCTCTTTGGGATGGTCGAGTCCTTCCGGATCCGGGCTGCACCACCCGAGGGCTACCTGTCCATGCTCGGGAAGCACCTTGCAGATCTGCATGGCTGGATCGTCCTTTTCCTTCTGGCGTCGTGGGTCCCGATCACGGCCGTGCGGGCCAGGAGGCTGGTGCTCGCCCCTCTCGACACGATCGTGCTGTTCTTCCTCCTGGCGCAGGTCGTCCACTCCGTGGTGTTCCGTCAGGCCGGCACCTACCACTCCTACTGGACCATCTGGCTGGGGCCGGCCACGGCCATCGGCGGAGCCCGGGCGCTGCAGTGGGCCCATGAGGCGATCCGGATCGCCTCGTGCCGGCTGCTCGAGAGCATCGGCGGGCGCGCCGGCACGACGGGCGTCGTGAGGTCCGTGCCCGTGGCCCTCACGGCGATCCTCGTGACGGCTCTCATGGTGCCGCAGGCGCGCCATGCCATGAGGCAGCTCGGATGGGGGCGAGACACGGGATCCGCGGCCTACCAGGACTTCTACGACGATCAGTTCGCGGAGTACGTCTGGGCAAGGGCGCTTGCGGACAGGTACTCCCGAGGTGAGGTCGCGTACTTGATGGACTCGTCCGTGCAGGGTCGGATCGAGCTCACCTACTACCTCGACAGCCCCGTGACCTGGGCCCCCGTGGCCGGCGTCAGGTCGTTCCAGGAGACCGGGCCCGAAGTGGTCGTCGTGCTCGTGGACCTCGCCAGGCTCACCTCGCACAGCGCGCTGTCGAGGCTGGTCATGGCCCATCCAGCGACCGTGTGGGACCGCAGGTTCGTGGCCGTCGAGATGAACGGACAGGGCGAGGGCATCCGGGGCCTCGTGTCCATGGCCGAGCCGATGACCTGGTGGCATCGCTGGCTCGTGAACCCCTGGAGGCCTCGGGTGCACTGGGTGTCGGACCCCGACCCCGCGGCCGTGGAGAACCTGTTCGACACGGGCATCCGGGTGACCCAGGAGCCCGTGAGGGGATCGCCGGGAGGCGAGGTCGTGAGCTGGGACTGCCCGCGTGGCCAGGTGCTGACATCGATCGGGACGGTGATCCGCAACACGAGGACGCACGGGCGTGTCCTGGGGGCCCTGCGCCCGTTCTGTGCGCCAGCGCTCGAGGAAGATTCTTTTACCGAGCCCTGGGGCGGTCCATGGATCGGCGGCTGGTGGGGAGAAAAGGAGGCCCACACGGGGTGCATGACCCAAGACCTGCCCGTGGGGATCGTGGTGTACATGGCAAACGAAGCGGTCGTGGCCGGAGTCGCGCTCATGTGCGCGCCGGGCAAGGGTGGTGTCATGGACCTGCATCCGGGAAGGACGTACACGACGATGGTCGCCGGGCGCGAGGCGGGCACGGGTACGCATCTGCGCTGCTCCAGGGGAAGCGCCATCCGGGGAGTCAGGGGCAGGCTCGGAGAGCTGGTGGATGCCCTGGGCATCTGCTGTGTGGCGCTCGACGAGGCGTTCATGGATAATGCCCCGACGCCCATCGGGCACACGCCGTGGGAGTGGCCGTGAACGAGCAACTCGACCTGAGCATCATCGTCCCTGCCTTCAACGAGGAGCAGAGGCTCCCTGCGACCATCCGGGCCTTGCGCAGGTACATGGACGAGACGGACATGACCATGGAGGTCCTGCTGGTGGACGACGGCAGCCGTGACAGGACCAGAGACATCATCCGTGCCGCTACATCGAAGGACGGGAGGTTCGTTCCCATCGTGCACGATCGCAACAGAGGAAAGGGAGCGGCCGTTCGCGACGGACTCCTGGCGGCGGTTGGGCGCACGGCCCTGTTCTTGGATGCGGACCTCGCCTACGGGCTCGAGCCCGTTATGGCAGCTCGCTCTCGCATCGATGCCGGCGCAGACCTGGCCATCGGTGCGCGCGACCTCGCCCGGACCGACAGCAGGAGCCTCTACTCGCCCGTGCGCAGGGCCGCGAGCAGAGTGCTGCACTCCCTCGTGCAGGGCGTCGTCAATCTCGACGTGCCGGACACCCAGTGCGGCTTCAAGGCCATGCGCAGGGATGTGGGCCGCGAGATGGCGATCTGCATGACCGTGCAGGGCTTCGCGTTCGATGTCGAGCTCCTGCTTCTCGCGCACCTGTGGTCCTTGCGCGTCGATCGCATTCCGGTGCAGATGACCGCGGGGCATGGTTCCTCGGTGAAGCTTCTGGCCGACAGCCTGCGCATGGCCAAAGACGTCGCGAAGATCAGGCTCAACGCGATCTCGGGGGCCTACCCCCCGAGGCCGGAGCACCTCTGAGCGTCATGCCGTTCGCACAGACAGGGGAGCTGGCCGCCCTCGGGGCGGCCATGTGCTGGACCGTGACCGCCCTGGCCTTCGAGAACGCGGGCAGACGCATCGGATCGCTGGCAGTGAACCTCATCCGGCTCGTTCTTGCCCTGGCCATCCTCTCCGTGGCGTGCGTCCTGATGCGCGGCAGGCCGTTTCCCACGGACGCCTCCGGGCACGCATGGCTCTGGCTGGGCCTGTCGGGCCTCGTCGGCTTCACCGTGGGCGACCTGTGCCTGTTCAGGGCACTGGTGGTCGTGGGGTCGAGGCTGGCCACGCTCATGATGGCCCTGGTGCCCCCCATCTGCGCCCTGCTCGGGTGGCTGATCATGGGCGAGGTGCTGGGCGCTCTGGACTGGCTGGGCATGGCGTTCACGCTCGGAGGCGTGACCCTGGTCGTGTCCGAGAAGAGGCAGGGCAATAAGGGTGACCCTTCGCCTGGCAGGATCCCCTTGCACGGAGTTCTCCTGGGCCTGGGTGGCGCGCTGGGGCAGGCCGTGGGCCTGGTTCTGAGCAAGTTCGGCATGGGCAGCTACGACCCCATGGCGAGCACCCAGATCAGGGTGATGGCCGGGATCGTGGGTTTCGCGGTGGTCTTCTCGATCGTCGGCTGGTGGCCCAGGACGGTGGCATCGCTGCGAGACGGTCGTGCCATGGCATTCACGGGGATCGGCGCGTTCTTCGGGCCGTTTCTGGGAGTGACCCTCTCGCTCGTGGCAGTCGGTCACACGGACACGGGAGTGGCCTCGACGATAATGGCCCTCTCCCCGGTGCTCATCATCCCGGCGGCCATCCTCGTCAACAAGGACAGAGTCAGCCCCCGTTCGATCGTGGGTGCGGTGGCGGCCGTGGTCGGGACGGCCCTCTTGTTCGTGTGACGCTCCGGGCTCTCGATTTCAGGTTCGATGCTGCACGATGGCATCCGCGAGGATCGCGAGCCCCTCGTCGAGCCTGCCACCATCCTGAAGCCAGCTCAACCTGAGCGACCCGGGGACCTCGAAGTGCGATCCCGGAACCACGAGCACGTTCTGTCGCTCGTGCAGGTCCTCGGCGAAACGCACGTCATCCGTGACGTGGGGCGGGAGCAAAACGCACCCGAAGCCAGGTCCCTGCGGGGCGGTCCAGCTCAGGCCTCTCGTGGCGGCCACCCACGAGTCCACGACGGCTCGGCCAGAAGCGGCCAGGGCGATGGCGCCACGCCTCAGCTCATCGGCGCGTGCCAAGACGCCGAGCCCCACGGCCGCGCCCGGCTTCGTGGCCATGGAGAAGTTCATGTGGGCCATGCGCAGCCTGTGGATGATGTCCTCCTGCCCCGAGAGCCAGCCCAGCCTGGGCCAGTAGGCCCCGACAAGCTTGGACAGGCTGGAGACCACCACGACGTTGTCACGGGTGCCGTGGAACGTCCGGGCTTGCGTGTAGCCCAGGTAGACCTCGTTGACGAGCAGGACCGCGCCCACCTTCGAGGCGGCGTCCGCAACGGCCAGCACGTCGGACCTGCGGGCGAACGTGCCGCTCGGGTTGCCGGGCTCCGTGATCATCACCATCCTGGTGGCCGGGCTCATGAGCGAGAGGATCTCCTCCACGGGCAGGCTCCAGCCGTCCTCTGGCCGCCTCGAGAACCTCAGGACCCTGGCCAGCCGCTCGGCCTGACGCAGCATGGGTTCGTACACGGGCCTCTCCACGAGGATCTCGTCGTCACGGGAGGTGAGCGAGAGCAGGGCCAGGAGCGTGCCTCCCGTGGCACCGGGCGTGAACAGGACCTGGGCCGGGTCGATGCCCAGCCAGAAAGCCAGCTCCTTCTCGAAAGCGTCGACCACGGTCCACGGATCGTGGTCGGGCACCTGCAGGTCCTTGTGCGTCAGGGAGGCCACGCCCGACGCATGCAGGTTGATGGCGCCGTCCGCCCGACGGCTCCTGGGCATGTACCACTCCAGGTACGCGTTGCGATCGAAGCTCATGGCGTCACCCTCGCTCGTTCACGTCCCGTCCATCCGAAACTCCCACCCGCAGACGAACCCCCCGTCATGCACGTCCGGCGGACAGGCGATGCAGCTCGTCAGTATGCGCGGGTCGATGGCGCTCGCGAACGACCCGTACTCGACGAGCCCGACGCTCTTGCAGGCGAAGAGACCCAGGCCTTTTTCCCTGCGGGCGGCCTGGACGCGGCATCCGTCCATGTAGAATCTCAACCGGCCGTTCTCGAGCTCGGAGTGCTGGCGGTTGAGCAGGGCGTACATGCGCCAGCACAAGGCCGTGCGCAGCGCCTCGAGGCCTCCTCTTTCGGGCAGGTCGAGGATCTCCCTGATGCGGCGCGCCTCGATGGGGGAAAACCTGCTCCACGCCTCTGCGTCGAGCCTCGTGGCCTCCTCGATCCCGTGCGACCTCTCCACGGCCTGGAACCAGAGCCCGTCGTGGGCGAGCCAGTTGCGGGCGAAGGCCCTGGCCAGGGCCTCGAGCTTCTCTCTGGAAAGCTCGTCGAGCACGAGCCGGAATCTAGCACGTTCCGTCGCGTTCTCGAATCCATGATCGACTGGGTCTTGCGTGCGCCGCAGGCGTGTATACAATCCGACCTGGAAATGGACCCGGAGATCTTCAATCCGGCGGCGCTGGTTCCACCTGCGACCGTCGTGCTCGCGGATCCCGACGAGACGTACAGGGACCTCGCCCGGGTCATACTGGAGCGGGAAGGCTACGTGGTCAGGGCGTTCGCCACGGACAAGGAGATGGCGGACGTCCTGAGGAGGGGGCCCGTGGATCTCCTGATCCTGGAGTACCTGCTCCCAGGGGCGTCGATCGACGATATCGTCGGCTCGATCCGCGAAAACCCCAGGACGAGCAGGCTGCCCGTGCTGGTCGTCACATCCGTACGCAAGGTCGAGGCACAGGTGCTGGCCATGGACATGGGCGCGGACGGTTGGCTGAGCAAGCCGTACGAGTCCAGGGTCCTGCTCGCGCACGTCAGGTCGCTGGTGAGGCTCAAGAGGCTCAACGACGAGACGGAGCACTTCGAGAGCGTTCTCGCATCGCTGAGCTCCGCCGTGGAGGCCAAGGACCCGTACACGCGTGGTCACTCGGAGCGGGTCAGCGCGCTGAGCACACTCATCGCCTCGGAGATGGGCATGAGCAATCAGGAGCAGCTGCTCATGCGACGGGCCGGTCTCGTGCACGACATCGGCAAGCTGGTGGTCGATCTGTCCTTCATCCATAAGCCGGGCAAGCTCGACGACCACGAGTGGGAGATCATGCGGACGCATCCCGAGGCCGGCGCTCGCATCTGCGCTCCGCTCAAGTCCGCCCTGCCGCTCATCCCGCTCGTCCGTCACCACCACGAGAAGCTCAACGGAAAGGGCTATCCGGACGGGCTCGTGGAGGACCAGATATCGCCGGCCGTGAGGGTCATCTCCGTGGCCGACGTGTACGATGCGCTCACGACAAGCCGGCCGTACCGCGCAGCCCTGACCCACGTGGCGGCCATGGACATCCTCAACAGGGAGGTCAAGGATGGGGCGTGGGACTCGGACGTAGTGTCCATCGTGGACAGGATCGGTGAGGAGGCCTACGGAAGCCGCACCTGAGGCTGCTCGCCTCGCGGCGCTGGCGCTCGTTCTCGCGTCGTGCCGGCCGCCGTCGGCCGCCCCTCTTTCCGGCCAGGAGCCGGACGCGGCTCGTGACGAGGCTTCCGATGCGGTGGGCACGCGGGTCGTGCTCCTGGGGACCGGTACGCCCAACCCCACGCCCGATCGCTCTGGACCGGCAGCGGCCGTGATCGCGGGAGGCCGGGCCTACATCGTGGACTGCGGCCCGGGAGTGGTGCGAAGGGCGAGCGCGGCAGCTCTCGCCGGCATCGGCGAGCTCGAACCCGAGCGCCTCGATCTGGTGTTCATCACCCACCTGCACTCGGATCACACGGCCGGATACCCGGATCTCATCCTCACGCCCTGGACCGTGGGCCGGGAGGGCCCGCTCGAGGCATACGGCCCGCCAGGCCTCGGTGCCATGACCGCGCACGTCCTCGAGGCGTGGTCCGAGGATCTGGCCGTGAGATCGAGGGGCAAGCAGCCGTCCACGCTCCACGGCAAGGACGTCGAGGTGCACGAGGTGTTGCCCGGAGTCGTGTACGACGACGGCATCGTGAGGGTCACGGCCTTTGCCGTCGACCACGGGGACTGGGAACACGCATACGGTTACCGGTTCGACGCGGCGGACAGGTCGATCGTGTTCTCGGGCGACACCACGGCCACGACGGCCGTGGTGGATGCGTGCAGCGGTTGCGACGTGCTCGTGCACGAGGTCTACGCCCTCGAGGGCTTCCGGAAGAGGCCTCCAGGGTGGCAGGCGTACCATCTCGTGTCCCACACCTCGAGCGAGCAGCTCGCGGACATCGCAACGAAGGCCGACCCCGGCCTCCTGGTCATGACGCACATCCTCCTGTGGGGCGCCACCGAGGAGCAGCTCCTCGAGGAGGTCCGGGCCGGCTGGGACGGCCCGCTGGCCCTCGGTCACGACCTGGGCGTGTACTGACGCCTAGAGTGGCAGAACGAACAGGTACATGAACGCGAAGTGCAGCGCGGCCCCGCAGACCACGAACAGGTGCCAGATCTCGTGGAACCCGAACCTGCCTGGCCAGGGGTTGGGCCTCTCGACGATGAAGATGGCCGAGCCCACGCTGTAGAAGATGCCGCCCAGGATCACGAGCCCGGCCCCCACCCATGTGGTGGACTCGAGCACTGGCCAGGCCACCACCGCACCGAGCCAGCCCATGGCGCCGTAGAAGGTCAAGGAGACCCACTTCGGGAGGTTTTCGAAGATCACCCTCAGGGTGATGCCCACGCCAGCAATGAGCCAGGCCACACCGAACACCGACCAGCCCAGAGGGCCCCTTGCCACCACGAGGCAGATGGGGGTCATGGTGCCCGCGATGAGAGGATAGATGGCGATGTAGTCGACGGTCCTGAGCCACGCCTCCACCCTTGGCGAGGAGTCGACCCCGTGGTGGAGCGAGCTGGCCACGAACAGGGTCGTGAGCGACGCCCCGTACACCGAGAAGCTCACGATGTGCCAGACCCCGGCCTGGGTGCTGGACATGACGATGAGAAGCACGCTGCCCATGAGAGAGAAGATGGCCGCGGTCAGGTGCGTGACCACGTTGAACCTCTCGTCCGTCACGTGCCGGCTGCCGTCCTTGCTGACGTCTGGTCCTGCCATGGATATAAGGAGTCTAGACAAGCGCGCGCCAGGGCTCAAGCGTCAGCAGAGCTTCTTCTTGTCGATCTTGCCCGAGCCGGTGCGGGGCAGCGAGTCCACGAAGCGCACCAGCCGCGGGACCTTGTACGATGCGATCCTCGACCTCAGGTGCAAGGTGAGGTCCTCTTCCGATGCGCGACACCCCTCCCTCAGGGCCACCACGGCGCACACGGCCTCTCCCCACGTGTCGTCGGGGACTCCCACGACCGCGGCCTCGAGCACGGCCGGATGCTCGTAGATGGCGTTCTCCACCTCGATGCTGTACACGTTCTCCCCGCCCGTGATGATGACGTCCTTCCTGCGATCCACGATGTCCAGAAATCCATCCGGGTGCACCACGGCCAGGTCGCCTGTCATGAGCCAGCCGTCCTGGAACGCCCTGGCCGTCTCCTCGGGGTCGTCCAGGTACCCGGGCGTGACCGTGGGCCCGCGGGCGCGGATCTCTCCCACCGTCGCCCCGTCACGAGGCACGGGAACGCCATGGGCGTCCACGACCTCGAGATCCACGACGGACCAGGGACGCCCGGTCCTGGCCATGATGCGGATCCGTTCCGGCCGCGGCAGCGCCTCAAGGTGCCCGGGCAGGATGCCCAGGGTGAGATAGGGGCTCGTCTCGGTCATGCCGTAGGTCTGGACGTACTGGCAACCGAAGAGGTCCAGGATGCGCCCCACCAGGTCGGGCGAGATGGGCGCGCCGCCGCTGAGAAGCAGCCTGAGGCACCTCGTGTCGTAGGACCCGGCCCCGTCGAGCTTCACCATGAGGTTGAGCATGGTGGGGATGAGGTTTGTCACCGTGACGCGCTCTCTTTCGAACAGCGAGAGCGCGGCTGCCGGATCGAAGCGGCGCAGCATGGCGTGACGGCCTCCGGCCAAGGTCACCGCGAAGGTGGCCCAGGCGTCCGCCAGATGGAACATGGGAGCGATGTGTGCCCAGACGTCCGTGCTGGATATCCCGAGCGTCTCGGCGGCCGCGCGGGCGTGCACGCACACGTTGCGGTGGGTCAGAACGACGCCCTTGGGCCGGCCCGTCGTGCCGCTCGTGAAGTACACGTGCGCGGGCGCGTCCGGGTCCACCGGGGCGGGATGCACGGTTCGACCGCTCGAGACGACCTGCTCGTACGACAGCGACCCGCCGGCAGGCCAGGCTTTCGGCTCCCCGTCCGTCCAGACGACCGCGCGCAGGCCATCCCCTCTTCCGAGCGCCTCCTCGAGCCTGGCCTCGTGCTCCACGGACGCCACGACGATCCGAGCGCCGGAACGCTCCAGGATCCCGGCGATCTCCGGCGGCGCGAGCCGGGTGTTGACGGGCACGAGCACTGCGCGCGCTCCCGCGGCAGCGAAGTAGGTCTCCACGTAAGGGAGGCTGTTGGGCGCGAGGATGGCCACCGGGCCCTGGCCAGACAAGAACGATGCCAGCGAGGATGCACGAGCTGCCATGGTGGCGTAGTCCAGCCGCGTCTCGCCGTCCACCACGGCCACAGAGCTGCCGTGCTCGAGCATGGCCGTCTCGAGAAATCGCCATATGTCCAGCGCAGCCAGGTCCGGCGGCATGGTCTCTTATACAACCACGGACACTTGCGCACACCCCCTTCATGGGTTAGCAATGGCCCATGCGTGAGACAACCCTGACATCAACCGTGGTCGTCATCGTGGTCGCAGCCGCCATTGCAGGGTGCAAGCCGCCGCCTTCGAAAGGCGACGGACCCGGCGTGGGACAGGCCGAGAAGGCCACCGAGACCGTGACGATCCCCGAGAAGACGGAGAAACGAGCCGTGGACATCCCCAAGAAGGCCGGCGCCATCGATGCGCCTGCGGACGTGGCCGCGCCACCTGGCGACGCAGAGAAGACGGCATCGGGCCTTGCCAGCAAGGTGCTGACCCCGGGGACCGGGACGGAGCACCCCACGGTCGAGGACGCCGTCCGGGTGCATTACACGGGCTGGACAACGGACGGGGCGATGTTCGACAGCTCCGTGGTGCGAGGTGAGCCCATCTCGTTCCCGCTCGGCGGCGTGATCGCCGGCTGGACCGAGGGGCTTGCGCTCATGGTCGTGGGCGAGAAGAGGCGGCTGTGGATACCCCAGGAGCTGGCCTACAAGGGCCGGCCGGGCTACCCGAAGGGGATGCTCGTGTTCGACGTGGAGCTCCTGGGCATCCAGAAGCCGCCCGAGACGCCGGCGGACGTGGCCTCCCCGCCCGCGGACGCGGAGAAGACGGCATCGGGCCTGGCCTCGAAGGTCCTCGCGAAGGGCACGGGGACCGCCCATCCTGCGGCAACGAGCCGCGTGACAGTGCACTACTCGGGCTGGACAGCGGACGGGGCGATGTTCGACAGCTCGGTGATGAAGGGCAAGCCTTCCTCGTTCCCCCTGGACCGGGTGATCGCCGGCTGGACCGAGGGTGTGCAGCTCATGGTCGTGGGCGAGAAGCGCCGCTTCTGGATCCCGGAGGAGCTGGCCTACAAGGGCAAGCCTGGAAAGCCCCAGGGCATGCTCGTGTTCGATGTGGAGCTCGTGGCCATCGACTGATCATCCTTCAGACCTCCCCGACTCCATCCATCACACCGATGTACGGCAGGTTGCGGTAGCGCTGGGCGTGATCCAGCCCGTATCCCACGACGAACTCGTCGGGTATCTCGAAGCCCAGGTAGTCGATGTCGACGGTCGCCTTGCGGCGGCTCGGCTTGGAGAGCAGGGCGCACAGCTTCATGCTGCGCGGGCCCCGGGTGGCCAGGTTGCGCAGTAGGTACTGGAGCGTCAGCCCTGTGTCCACGATGTCCTCGACGATGATCACCTCCCGGTCGCGGATGCTGATGCCGAGATCGATCTCGATCTTGACCACTCCCGAGCTCACCGTCTCGTCCCCGTAGCTGGACAGGGCGATGAAGTCGACGGTCGTGGGCACGGCGATCTGCCGGGCCAGGTCGGCCATGAAGACGAAGCTGCCGCGAAGGATACCCAGGAGGTGGACCTCGCGCCCGCCCTGGTCTCTCGAGATCATCGCGCCCAGCTCGGCGACACGAGCCCGGATGGTGTCCTCATCGATGAGCTTTTTCGGCGTCGGCGTCATTGGGTGTTCCTGCTTTCTCCCCTGCGGCCTCGATATGGGGTATCATCCGTCGGCCTCGGGCTCAAGGCCCCTTGAGCGGACTCACGATGTCGAGATGGGTGAACAGCCGGTGGGCACTTCCGGCACTCTGCGCGGCCGTGTTCGCGGTGGCCGCGGGTGCGTACGCGAACACGCTGGGCTGCGGCTTCGTCTACGACGACCAGTTCGCCATCCTGTCGAACGAGGTGGTCACCGACCCGGGCCGCATCAAGGAGGTGTTCACGACCTCCTACTGGGGCAGCCTCGCCCCGGAGACCAGCACGACGGGCTACCGTCCCCTGACCATCCTGAGCTACCACCTGAACTACAGGCTCGCGCGGGAGAACGCCGCCACGTTCCACGCCGTGAACGTGGCCATGCACGGGCTCGTCTGCGTGCTCGTCCTGGTGTTCGTGGCCAGGCTCACCAGGGAGGTGTGGCTCGCCCTGGTGTCCGCCGGCATCTTCTCGCTGCACGCCATTCACACGGAGGCCGTGGCCTCCATCGTGGGCCGCGCGGAGCTGGGCGCGGCGCTGGGCGTGCTCGCCGCGCTGATCCTGCACGTCGAAGCGGCGCGGGCACGGGAGCGGGGCGGACACGGCTGGCTGGCCTGGTCGGCGGGAGCAGCGGTGGCCACCTTCTCGGGGCTCCTGTTCAAGGAGACTGCCCTGTGCGTTCCTCTCCTGGCACTGAGCGCGGACTGGTGGGCACGGCGAAAGGTCGCGGTCGTTGGACCTCTGTACGTGGGGCACCTCGTTGCCATCGGAGGCTTCCTCGGCCTGAGGCTGTGGATGTTCGGCGAGCTGTCGCCGGCCACGGGCACGCAGTTCGTGGACAACCCCATGGTGGAGCTCTCCCTGTGGCAGAGGATCCCGGCCTGCGCGATCACGCTCGGCAAGGCAGCGCTCATGATCCTGTTCCCGGCCCAGCTCTCCTCGGACTACGCCTATGCCCAGCTGCCCCTGGACGCGCCATTGACGAGAGGGCTGTTCTGGGTGGGAGTCGTGGCCGTGGCCTGTGCGGGATATCTCGCCTGGCGCTTTCGTGGCACGCAGAGGCTCGTGCCTGCGGCCCTGGTCATGATGGCCTCTGCGTACGCGCCCGTGTCCAACCTGCCCATGGTCATCCACACGATCTTCGGCGAGCGCACCCTGTACCTCGCCTCCCTGGGTGCCTGCATCCTCATCGCGCTCGTCGCGGTGAGGCTCGTCGCCTCGGGCTCGGAGAAGGCGAGGGTGGCCACGATCGCAGCGCTCTCCCTCTACATGGTCTTCCATGCGGCACGGACCACCACCCGCAACCGCGACTGGAAGAGCGACTACACGCTCACGACGGCGGACATCCGCGTGTGCCCGCGCTCGGTGAGGCTTCTCAACAACCACGGAAACGAGCTCATGTCGCGGGGGAGGATCCCCGAGGCCTGCAATCAGCTCCGCAAAGCCGTGGAGATCACCGGCGAGGTGCCCACCATCAACGGGAACCTCGGGTTGTGCCTCCTCAAGCTCGGAAAGGTGGACGAGGCCATCGCCATCTTCGAGGACGTTCTCGAGAAGGAGCCGGAAAGCTCCGTGGCCCTGCGCCATCTGCCCATAGCCCGCGAGATGAAAGAGGAGATGCAGTCCTCGAGCGGTTCGGGGCCCTCGACGAGTGGATCTCATGATGAACATGATTGATATATGACCAACCTATTGTATTTTATGGACAAATGCCTCGTCCAGACCAGGCGGCATCCAGGCGCCGACAGCAATTAACCTTGTCATGCCACCACGTTACGGATCATGATGAGTAGGGACGCCCGCGTGCGTTTCCAACGAGAGGGCCCATGAACATGAGGATAGCGGCAACCATCGGTCCATGTGTCATCGTGCTCGCAGCCACGGCAGGGTGCGGGGCGGAACGGTCGCCCACCTACTACATGGACGGCACCACGGACACCGTGGGCGACGTTCCGGGCGACACGCTGGAAGACCTTGGCCCGCCGAGGCCCGACGAGGACGGCGACACCATCAGCGACGACGACGAGGGCAGGAGCGCGGCCGCGGGGGGCGTTGACACGGACGGCGACGGCACGCCCGACTACCTGGACGACGACAGCGACGCCGACGGCATCCCCGACTACATGGAGGCGGGCGACGGGGACAACCGCACACCTCCCGACGACGCGGACGCGGACGGGACACCGAGCTTTCGCGACCAGGACTCGGACGGAAACGGGATCTACGACTCGTCCGAGGGGCTGGCCGACATGGACGGCGACGGCAAGGCGGACTTTCTGGACCTGGACAACGACGGCGACTCGATCAACGACGACCTGGAGATCGGGGGCGACCCGAGCGCGCCGGTGGACACGGACGGCGACGGCGTGGCCGACTACAGGGACCTGGACTCGGACAACGACAACCTCACGGACCTGCAGGAGCGTCCCTGGGACACGGACATCGACGGCGATCTCATCTACGACCGTCACGATCTGGACACGGACGGCGACGGCATCCCGGACTCGACCGAGGCCGGGGACGCGGATCTTTCGACGTGGCCCTTCGACACGGACGGCGACGGCGTGGCCGACTTCCGCGATGCGGACAGCGACAACGACGGTCTGAGCGACGCGTGGGAGTTCACCAACGGGCTCGACCCGTACGACGAGGACTCGGACGACGACGGCGTGCCGGACCTCATCGAGGTGGGAGCCGGCACGGACCCGCACGACCCGAGCTCCAACCCGACGACCGAGGGCAACTTCTACTTCCTGGTGCCCTACGACGACGACCCGGACCCGAGCATGGACACGCTGGTGTTCTCCACC
>JBFYZU010000216.1:0-11251 GCA_041309365.1 Myxococcota bacterium | reverse complement strand
CCCCGCCGTCGAGCCCCTCGCCGCCCGCGATCTCGTCCTTGCCGGGCACGTCCGTGGCCCCTCCGTCCACGAGGCCCTCCTGGCCCGCCCCCGGCCCGTCCGCCAGGGGCGCGTCCTGGGCTGCGGCCGCGGACGTGCCCGCGGCCGCGGCGATCGCGAGGATGAGCAGCGACCGGTGCATGCCTCGTGGGCTTCAGTGCCCGTAAGGGCCCGGGACCGAGAAGTCCTGCTCGATCCCGGCCGCCCTCAGGGTGAAGAGGTGAAACGACCCGTACGAGACGCGCTCGACGACGATGGTCTTGTAGTGAAACCACATGGGCTCCTCGTTGACGAGCCCGGGGTCGATCGGGTCGTCGGGAAAATCGTCCTCTTCGTCGCAGAAACAGAGGCCGCCCACGGACCCGTCCTCGACCTGATCCGTGCAGTAGTCGTGGCCGTCCAGCATCGCGAAGTGCACGCTGTCCGCGCCCGGCAGGCACTGGCCCGGGCTCGTCGCCTCGCCGAATGCGATGATCTGATCCCATTTGCACCCGTTGAAGCTCACGTCGCTCACGAGCACGTCCTCTCCGATGAGGTTGACGACCACGACCTCGGGGTAGGCGAGCTCGCAACCCGTCACCTCGAGGGCGATCGCCGCCGCGACCGCGCAGAGGGCCAGGGGGCGTCGCGTCAGTCGAGGCACTCTGTGTTCTCCGTGCGCTGGTCGTAGGGCAGAAAACCGTACTCGGGCCACAGCTCGAGGATCCGGTCGTAGAGCTCCTGCGGGATGGGCGACACGCCCGTGGGCGGGCAGGGGCCCTGGTGGTTGGGCATGTTGATGGCGATGGTGCGGTGCTGATCGGGGACGACCTCCTCCTCGTTGCGGCTGGCGATGGGCAGGCAGTTGGCCGGGGCGCAGGTGGGATCCTCCCAGGCGGCCACCATGAGCACGTAGCCCAGGCCCGGCTCGACCTGCATCTCGGCGCTCGTCTCGCCGATCTCTATCTTCCCGAACGACGTGCCTCCGTAGTACGACTCGCAGATCGTCCACGGTGGGTTGTAGGACATCTCGGGGTTGTCGAAGTCGTTGTGGATGGTGACGTGGGCGACATCCTCTTCGGCCTCCTCGCATCCCGCCCAGGCGAAGACGCCTGCAAAAATGGCAGCAATCCCGACGACCCTCGCTCCTCGTGTGGTGTGCCTTGCCGGCGTCATCTCGATCCTCCTTGTGCGAGTATTACGAATATCAAATCCGTAACACGAAGGGGCCTGGATGTCAAAGCCGCCGCGTGCGATTCTCCCTCGACCCCGAGCGTTTTTTTGCCCTGCCTTTCTTGCGGAAAAACCCATCGGGGCATCGCGGCCCGCATCATCGTCATGCCGGGCGGCCAATGTCTTTTCACCGGGTTGTGGCCTGCCAGGGATCGCAAGGATATCCTCCGTGGCCCTTCGCGACCTGCAAGGGAAAGCCCCTGCAGGCCATCCCTGGCGACTTCATGCTTGGTTTCATACGGCCAGGCAGAATATGGCAGTTTGACTTAATAGGAATAGAAGTACAGGCTTATTGAAAGAGCTTCTTCTGGCTGTAACCGTGCGCAGGTGCGCCGCGCGAATGGATGAACGATGAGGACGGCATTACTGGCCATGGCCACCTTTGCGGTCGCGATCGCCGCCACACCTCTTGCCCACGCCGAGGATGCGGCCGGGGTGCCGGCCGGCTTGAACGACGACACGGCCAAGGAAGGTTTCGACAAGGGCGTCGGGATGTACAAGCAGGGAGACTACGCGGGTGCGCTCGCGGAGTTCCTTTCGGCGTACAAGGCGAAGCCCTTCTACTCGCTCCTCTACAACATCGCCCAGAGCCACGCGATGCTCGATCACGACGCGCAGGCCCTCTACTACTACGTCAAGTACCTCAACGAGGGGGCCGACTACATCGACGCCGACAGGCGCGACCTGGTCCTCCAGGAGATCGAGAGGCTCGAGGATATCCTGTGCCAGCTGACGATCGACGTGACCCCCGACGGCGCGTTCGTGCTCGTGGACGGGAAGCTGATCGGCAAGTCGCCGATCGCGGAGGTTCAGTATCTCGATCCCGGCGAGCACGAGATCCTGGTCCAGGCCCAGGGCTGGATCACCGAGACCCGCACGCTGGTTCTGAAGCGCGAGAAGCCCACGACCATCGCGATCGTCCTCGAAGCAGCGACGTCACCGGGCAAGATCGTGGTGCAGTCCAAGGCCGAGGGATCGGTCGTGCTCATCGACGGCGTCAAGGTGGGCGCCGCCCCGTGGAAGGGCGACCTGGAGGCCGGGATGCACGTCGTCTCGCTGAAGGGGCCGGGCGAGGCCACGGCCGTCGAGGAGGTCGAGATCGTGGAGGGCGAGACGCAGAAGGTGGTGCTCGATCCCGTTGTCGGGCTCGACGCCGGCTCCTTTGCCGGGGAAACGGTCTTGCCGGTCAAGGGGGAACAGAAGGCGAAGAAGAAGGCCAAAAAGATCGGTCCGGGCCCGTTCGCGGGCGCGGCAGGCACCGCTGTCGCGGGCGGGGTCGTTGCGGTCGTGCTCGGCGTGCTGGGCAAGAAGAACCACGACGCATACGTGGACTTCCAGGAAGACGTCGCGTCCGGCGCCTTCACCGGGACCGACGACGAGGCGATCGCGAAGCAGAAGGACATCTCGGACAGGGGACATGGCCTGAACGGCGGGTTCGTCGCGAGCCTGACCGTGGCCGTGGCGGGCGCGGTGGCGGCCGCAATCCTGGCGCCCTTCACCGATTTCGGGGGCAAGAAGAAGGTCGAGGTCCAGGCCTCGGGCCCGGGTGTGCTGGTCACCGTGTCCTTCTAGGACGAGGAGAGGTTGGAGAGATGATCGCTACGAAACGTGCGACTTGGGTCCTCGTGTGCGCGGCCGTGCTGATGGCTGCTTGCAACTCGCCGTGGGACTACGGGCCGCCGGTCCACCCGGACACGGCCACGGACTCGCAGTCCGACATGGATGCGGCCTCGGACTCGACCGATGCTGCGGCGGATCCCGATGCCGATGCGGAGACGGATGGAGCGACGGATACCGGCGACGCGGGAGACACGACGGATGCGCAAGACACGGACGCGGGCGACGCGGACGATGCGGACTCGGAGGTCCCGGAGTGCGGCAACGGACTGGAGGAGGACGGCGAGGAGTGCGACAACGGGACCGCGAACAGCGACACGCTCCCGGACGCGTGCAGGGAGAACTGCATGGACCCGTGGTGCGGCGACCACGTTAAGGACACTGGCGAGGAGTGCGACGACGGCAACGCGACGACGCTGGACGGCTGCGAGCCGACGACCTGCCAGTACACGTGCGATCCGGGGACGGACTGCGACGACGGCGTGTTCTGCAACGGCGCCGACACGTGCGACGGTACGGGGCTGTGCAACGTGCATCCGGGCGATCCCTGCGCGACCGGGACGGAGTGCGCCGACGCCTGCGACGAGATCGCCGACAATTGCTTCGATCCGGCCGGCACCTCCTGCACGTCGAACGGCCTTTTCTGCGACGGGGAGGAGGTGTGCGATGACCTGGGCGCCTGCGTCTCGCCGGGCACCACGTGCGCCGACCTGTGCTGGGAGGAGTCGGACCTCTGCTGCGTCCACGACTCCTACCTGGGCTGCGACACCACCCTCACCGCGATTCATTACTTCGACTCGTGCGACAGGCAGGGAGGCATGTACCAGGCGTGCCCCACGCACGGCACCTGCGTCGCAGGATCCCCGCCGGAGTGCCTGTGCACGGACCACTGGTCGGGGATCGACTGCTCGATCTGCCCCTCCCCCTGGGGCGGCGCCAACTGCGACGTCTGCGAGCTGTCATGGGCGGACGGCTGGGGCGGCTCCGGCGACGACACCGGCAGCGCCATCGCCGTGGACGCATCGGGAAACGTCTACACGACGGGCTATTTCACCGGGACGGTCGACTTCGACCCGGGCTTCGGGACGTTCGATCTGACCTCGGCCGGCAGCAACGACATCTTCGTGTCCAAGCTCGACGCCTCGGGCAATCTCGTCTGGGCGGGGCAGATGGGTGGAACGGGTGACGATCAAGGCTTCTCGATCGCCGTGGACGCATCGGGAAACGTCTACACGACGGGCTATTGCAACGGGACCGCCGACTTCGACCCGGGCGCGGGAACAATGGAATTGTCCTTGTCCGGCGGTCAGTATGGCTTCATCTCCAAGCTGGACACCGACGGGGATTTCGTGTGGGCGAAGGCGATGCAAATCTTCAGCGTCCACGTCGCCCTCGACGCTTCTGCGAACGTGCACACCACGGGCGAGTTCATCGGGACGGTCGACTTCGACCCGGGCGCGGGAGTGGCCAACCTGACCTCGGCCAGCGGGGGCGACATCTTCATCTCCAGGCTGGACACGAACGGGAACCACGTCTGGGCGAGATCCTTCTACGGGGTGAACATCGATTGCGGTAGCTCCATATCCTTCGACTCTTCCTCGAATCTCTACACCACGGGGTACTTCTTCGGCTCGGTCGACTTCGACCCGGGCGCGGGGACGTTCAGCATGTCCTCGGCCGGCGGGACCGACATCTACGTCCTCAAGCTGGACCCTGCCGGGGACTTCGTCTGGGCGAGACGCATGGGCGGATCCCTGGGCGACTACGGAACCACCGTCCTCACCGACGGGCCCGGTAACATCTACACGTCGGGCTCGTTCAACGGGACGGCCGACTTCGATCCGGGCGCGGTGGCGTACAACCTGTCCTCGGCCGGCGCCACGGATGGATACATCTCCAAGCTGGACGCCTCGGGCAACTTCGTCTGGGCGATACGCGTCGGCGGGACGGGGAACGATTATTTCTCCTCCATGGCCATCGATGGGTCCGGCAATCTGAACATCGCGGGCGATTTCAACGGGACGGTCGACTTCGATCCGGGCGCGGGAACGTACAACCTGTCCTCGCAAGGCGGCTCCGACGTGTTCGTCGCCAGGTACGACGCCTCGGGCGGTCTCGTCTGGGCGAAGCGCATGGGCGGGCCGAGCGGCGACAGGGGCAAGTCCATCTGCATCTCCGTGCCCGGGAACGTGCACTTCGCGGGCGACTTCCACGGGACGGCCGACTTCGATCCTGCGGCCGGGATCTTCGACCTGACCTCGGCGGGCGGCTACGATGCCTTTGCCGCCAAGCTGTGTCTGTGAAAAACCTCGCTTTCCTGCATCTTCACGCCACAACGGTCGCCCCTGCTCGACGTGACGGAGACGTGGAGGCCCGTTCTCTCGCGACGAAAGGACGGGTCTTCTGCTTCTGTTGTGACTGAACCTGCTGCCATGAGTGGGAACGGGAAAAACCGCGTGTTCAAGGTGCGAGCTGCACGCATCTCACTCACATCGAACAGGCACCCGCGCCCCCGGGGCTTCAGATGACGAACATGCCCCTCAGGCCGAAGACGAAGCTGTACTGCGTCGGTGGGCCTGTCACGTAGTGGACCCAGCCGGCGAACAGGCTCATGGCGCCGAAGATCTTTCCCACGTCGCCGGGCAGCAGGTGGAAGATGAGGCGAGCGCGGATGCCGTTGGCCTGGATGCCGTCGCGGTTGTGATCCCATCTCGCGCCGACCCATCCGGCCTGCAGCACGAACCTGTGGAACATCACGTCGAGACCGCTGGAGAGCACCCACCCGGGGCTGTCAAACCAGTCGCTGTCCTTCAAGGGCACGTCCAGGCCGAGGTCCGCGTAGACGCCCAGGCCGAACGTGACCTTCCACGTGTCCGAGGAGGAGTCCGAGATCCCGAGGTATGCGGCGCCCAGGCCCACGGCGAACTGGAACCCCGGGTAGGCCTTCTTGTGCAGCGAGAAGCCCAGGTCGGCATCGAAGTGCAGGTGGAATCCCGAGTCCGCGTTGTCGGCGCGAGCCTCGTGGGGAGCGAGAATCAGCACCGAGGCGAGGGCGGCCGCCGGGCAGATGGCGAGGATGTGCCTTTGCATGGCAACGTTCATACACGAACGCGCGGGAGCCTGGAAGCCGGCGGTCGCACGGGCTCGTCCGCCTTGCGATCGCCGGCCTTCGGTACGTGCCCGTGGTCAGAACGTGCCTGCGAACCCCGCCACGGCACCCCCTGTCTCGAGCGGAGTGAAGAACGGAGAGACGCTGGCCGTTCCCAGCACGGATTCGAGGGCCCTGTTGACCCTCCAGTCGCCTGCCAGGAGGATGGTCGTGGCCAGCACCTCGGTCACGAGCAGCGGGCCGAAGAAAGGGGCGCTTCCGATCCCGGTGGCCGTCCCGACGGTGGGTCCGAGCACCATGGCCGCCGCACCCGTCAAGGACATGAGGCTGTAGGTGACGATGCCTCCGATGAACAGCCCCCGGCTGGACTTTCCCCCGAGCTGCAGCACTGCGTTCCACGCCTTGGCCTGCCCACCCAGCTGCAGCCCTCCGCCCACCACGCTGAAGAGCCACCCGAATGCCCCGGTGCCGATGGAGGCGAAGAGCATGGTGTCGGAGTTCGTCGACTGGGTGGCGAGCCCCAGCGAGGCGCTCCCTGAGGCCACGCCCAGCATGCTGAGCACGATGCCCGTCACCACGAGCCCGCGGCCCGTCTGCACGTGGCCGGCCGTGGCCATGGGACCTGAGACCACGCACTGGCCGTTCTCGCAGACGCGGTTTCCCTTGCAGTCCATGTCGTTCATGCACCCCGCGCCGCCGGACGCCTGCGGGCAGAACGTGAATGCCGAGCATTCCTGATCCTGGCAATCGCTGTAGCCGTCACCGTCGTTGTCCGCTCCGTCCTGGCAGTCCGTGGCGGTATTCTCGGGACCCGCCGTCTGGGCGTGAAGCGGGGAAGCCATGATGAACGTGGCGAATATGAGATGGATCAGTGGCTGTTTCATATCCTCTTCCTCCATTCAATCCCCCAGGATATCCAGAAACTCCTCTCTCGCTCGGCTACCACAGGCCAACTACCATGACAAGGACATTCGAACTGCATTTCGTGCGCCTGTACCTGCTGGAAATCTCATCCGCCTCGCTGTCATGGTACCTGCTCCCCGATGCCGGCATCCCTGTCTCGGGCATGGACCTGCCTGTCTTTCGTGCTATCATCCTGCCCATGCGCTGCTTGACGGTACTGGTGCTGGCCGTTTGCCTGGATGCGTGTTCCGGGTGCAGCGACACGCGCCTCGCCGGTCATGCCGACGCAGGCGCGGACGTCTATTTCGACTCCCTGCACGATCCGGACATCCACGAGTTTTTGGACCATCAGGAGATCACCTGGTCCCGGACCTACGGGACCGGGCTCGAGGACTCGGGGCTCTCCGTCGTCGGGTCGAGCGATGGAGGGTACGTCGTGGCCGGGACCATCCGGGACGAGGAGGCCTGGGAGCAGGACGCCTGGTTGCTGAGGCTCGACGCGATGGGCGAGCCATTGTGGCAGCGCACCTACGCCTGGGATGCGCGAGAGAGGTGGAACGTCGTCGTGGAGACCGCCGACGGCGGCCTGGCCCTGGCCGGCGGGGCGGCGGTGGACAGGACGACCGGAAGGGCGGGGATCGCGGCCAGGCTGGACGCCGGAGGCGTCCCGCTCTGGGCCGTTGGTTTCGTGCCTTCGCCGGCATCGGGCCCGGAGATCCTGGTGGAGAGGATCACGGACGTCGTGCCTCTCGATTCGGGCGGGATCGCGGTCGCGGGCCAGGCGTCCGGCAACATCGTCGTCGCCAGGCTCGACCCCTCGGGCGGCCTCGTGCAGATGAGGCTTCTCTCGGGTACCGGGACGGACTCGTGGAACGCTCCTTCCCTGGCCCGGACAGCCGATGGAGGCCTCGCCGTCGGTGCCAGAGGCGGTGTCGACAATCCGAGCGAACACAGCTACGTGCTGGCGAAGCTCGACGCCGGCGGCGACCTCGAGTGGGCGAAAACCTACGCGGGCGCCTTGGCATCCGAGCCGCCGGCTGGCCTGGCCACGGTCCTGTGCTCGACCTCGGGCTCGTACTTCGTCGCGAGCGACTACACCCTGGGCAGCGGATACAGAGGGATCCTCGGCCTGGCCCTGGATGCCTCGGGGCGCCCCTCGTGGGCACGGGTCTACACCTCCGATTCGTGGGACCTGTGCGCAGGGCTGTCGGTTGCCCCCTCGCACCCGGGCGGTTGGACGATCGCAGGGTACTGGCGCAGGGCCGATGCCTGGCTGCTCCGGATCGGAGAGGATGGCAGCGTCGACTGGAGCCTGCGCTACCACGAGTCGGGTGTCACGCCGTACGTGCGGGACGAGATGCGCGCCGTTGACCAGGCCCCGGACGGGGGCATCGTCGCGGCAGGCAGCACCGAGGGGTTCGGGGCGGTGGCCGGCGACATCTGGGTGCTGAAGACCGACGCTGCCGGGCGGATCCGCGGCGATTGCCCTGCCGGGATCGGCTCCGACGCAGACGTCCTTGCCATGGATCTCGACATCCCGTACGCGGACATCGACCTCGACTCCACGGATCCGTTCTTCGTCACCGTCCCCGTCGCTCTCGCGACGACTCCGATCGACGCCGTCCTTTCGACCCAGTGCTCCGGCTAGCCCCTTCGGGCCGATGCGATGACCTCGGTGCGCCGGCCTCCGGTCGAGACGACACGTCATCGACGTCGACGCGTGTCCATCCTCAAAATGCGTCGGCCAGCTGCGCACAGCGGGGGCAGACGGTCAGCAGCCGTTCGCGTGACGCCGTCCGCGCGCGGAAGCTGATGTCATTGTCGAAGTAGTGCGGGGGAGCAGCAGGAGCTGTTTCCCTGTATCTAGGGTCGCTCGAGTACTGGCACCTATTTTCGATTCCATGCGAAAGCCTGCGGTCCGTGACTGCGATGCCGTCGTCCATCAATGGCGTTTTCCCCTCTTGGGACGGCAGCGTGGGGAATCGAATCCATGGAGGGATGCCGCCGGAGAACAGCCTGGACAAAAAGGCCTGCACGCTCCCGAGGAGCTATGCCCGCTAGTCACCAGCAGGGCATGACGCCAAGGGGCTGTCAGTGTCGAAGCAGACGGGAGAGGCAAGCGGGGTGGCACCTATAGAAGTGATAGTCCGGCCCTGCCCCAGGCAGCCTCCCTGACTGTGGCGAGGTGTGCGTCGGCGACGCGGCAGTGCTCCTCCCACGTGGCGCCGCCCGGAACATCCACGCCTTCGCCGCCGACCGACGCGGCGAGGCCGTACGACTCCGGGTGGGCAGAGAGCAGGGAGTTTCCATAGTAGCGGTATTTCGCCACGCGGAACCGATCGACCCAGTGGCGGATCCTATCCACGTAGCGCACCGTCTCCTCGATGTCCTCGTCGGTCTCGTGCGGCATGCCGATGATGAGGTTGACGTGGTTTTTGATGCCAGCATCGTGGGAGCGGTGCAGGATGTCTGCCGCCTCGTCGAGGTCGATGCCTTTACGCATCAGGCGGGCCATGCGGCGGCTGCCCACGTCGATTCCCCACGACAGCATGGAGGCACCGACCTTCCTGAGCCGCAGGAGCGTGTCGCGGTCCATGCCCACCGCTTTGCACGAGTCGACCCAGACGATGTCGAGCTTTTGCCGCTCGAGCCGGTCCAGAAGCTCGGCGAAGTGCCTCCTGTCCGCGTTCAGCAGGTGGTCGAGGAAGTAGAAGCGGCGGACGCCGAAGCGCAAGGCGGCCGACTCGAGGTCAGCGACTATGAGATCGGGCGACCTGAGCCTGACGATGCGCCGCGTCGAGTCACCGCAGTATCCGCAGACGTGAGGACAGCCCTTGTTGAAGAGATACGGGAGCACCGGGCCCTCGCCCTCTTCGACGATGCCCTGGTCGTACCCATCGAGCGGAACACCGGTGAGGTCGAGCACAGGGAGGATGTCCAGGTCGTGGATGGCCATCCGCCCCTCATTGCATAACTCGCCGTCTTTCGTAAAACCCAGCGAGGGGATTTCCCCGAGGGGGTTCCCATGCATCAGGGCGTCTGCAAGCATGAGGAGGGGAACCTCGCCCTCGTGCATGACGAAGAAGCAACCAGGCCAGAGAAGGGCGAGCGATCCGGCGTCCCCGAGGATGCGGCCGCCGACGACCACCCTCGCCCCCGTCCTTGAGGCCAGCTCCTTGCCGAGCGCAATCGCAAGAGGTTTGTCGGCATCGCACTCGACCGAGAAGCCGGCGAGATCGACGTTCCCGACGTCGAGCAGGTGAACCAGTCGATCGAGAAGGGCGACCCTCGCCGCGTCGCCCATGCCAGAGAGGTGGGCGGACCATCCAGCGCCATCTCCCAGGAGTTCCAGCTCCGCACTGGAGAAGGTGCGCCGGGACTGCACTGCGAGATCCCGAACCAGCACATCCGCCCCGCGCGACCTGAGCACGTTGGCGAGGACGATCGGGGCCAGAGGTGCGAGGGTAAGAGGCTGGAAGCCCTCGAACGGGCGGGCGACCGGCATCCTCGCGAGGACGGCCCGCATCCCGGCAAGATCCGTGTCCAGATCATCATACTCGGCGCGAGACACGTAGACTGGAACATCGGGAGGCCAGGTTGCCTTCTGGCGCCGCAAGGAGGACATCGTTCCATGCTGTTTGAGCCTGTTGTATTTCCCGATCCTCACGGCTGGGGACAGATCCGGGATCTCGTCCATCGGGCCGAGCATCTGAGGGGGAACCGATCGGAAGGGCTTGAGGGAGGAGGACAGAGATTGCCGGCGGGACGAGGGCAGGCCCGGGCAGCGCCTCCGGATAGCGCAGGACCCGCACTCGATGTCCGCAACCGCCTCCAAAGCGGGATCCAGCTTCGGGATGCACTTCGGGATCGGGAGAGCGCAGACCGGGATGCCGGAACGAGGCAGGAGCCTGATCGATGGGCATCCACCGGGGATGCCGGCGAGGGAGAACAGGGCGTCCGCGATCTCTCCGAAGCCGAGGCCGTCCACCTCGTCCGTGAGTCCCAGGCGGAGTTCGTCGATAACGACTCCTGCCTCGCGCAGGAGCCTGCAGGAAGGGACAAGCGCGTTGATAGCATCTGCGCTCATCCAGTGTGTGAGGACGATCTTCGTGCCGCACGCGGTGATCGAGACCAAAAGTCCGGCTTTCAGCGAATCGCTGGATACCGATTCGGAAGTCTCCGAGAGATGCAGGATGGCGCGGTCCGGGGCGGCATTTGACCACCAATCGATGTCGCCGGTGCTGATCGCGGCTCCGAGGTCGGTGACGATCTCGAAATGTCCGATCCCGATACTCCGTGCATGCTCGACGGAAAGATGAATCCTGGAGTCCGAAAAAAGAGAGGGGCCTTCGAATACCAGCGAATCGACGC
>JBFYZU010000215.1:0-18490 GCA_041309365.1 Myxococcota bacterium | reverse complement strand
TCACCGTCCTTTTTTCTTCGCGGGGACGAGGCGGTACTTGAAGTAGCTCTCCTCCTGCTCGTCCTCTGTCACGATGCCGTACGCGCGCATGGCAGCGACGTGCCAGAGCACGTCGTCGGTCGTCCTGCCGGTGGCCCCGGCCAGATCGGGGACGGTTCGAGGCCCATCCTCGAGGGCCTTCTTCAGGGCTCGCCTCGTCTCCCGGATCACGTTCTGGCTCTTGCGGACGCGCTCGATGTGGTCGGCGCGCTCCGAGCGGAGGCGCTTGAGGGCGGTCTTCTGCGCTGCTTTCCGGTCTTCTGGGTCGCTCATCACACAGCCGCTTTCCTGTCTGGGAGGATGGCATCGACCATCGCCGTGAACTGCGCGATCGTCCACCCGTCGATGTCGATGGCGCGGCGCGGGCAGACGGCAACGCAGCAGCCGCAACCGTTGCAGATCGCGGGGTTGATCTCGGCATGCTGCTTGCCTCCGGCCTCGACGAGGCGCACGGCGCCGTCCAGGGGGCACTCCTTCACGCAGGCGCCCGTGCCGTCGCATCTACCGAGATCGACCCTGGCCACGTAGGGAGGAAGCTCCACGTGACCCTTTCCGAGAATGGCCGCGGCCTTGACCGCGACCGCCGAAGCCGAGGCGCAGCTCTCGCAGATGTCCTTGGGTGACTGGCATGTACCGGCCAAGAGGACCCCGTTGACGGCCATCTCGACGGGCCTCAGCTTGGGGTGCACCTCCTGGAGGAAGCGATCTGCGCTCGACGACAGCTTCAGGTCGTTCGCCAGAGGAGAGGTGTCCCTGGGCATCATGCCGACGGCCAGGACGAGCAGATCCACGCCGACCTCGATCTGCTCGCCCCACGTGAGCCCGTCGACCACGGTGACCAGGATGGTGTTCTCGTCCTTTTCGGGCGCCTTCTTGACCTTGGGCGGATCGTCGCCCGCGTAGCGGTGAAAGATCACGTCAGAGCGGGAGGCGCGCTCGTAGTAGTCCTCGTGACCCCGCCCGTAGGTGCGGATGTCCTGGTAGAAATCGTGGATCTCCACCTCGGGGAAGCGCTCCCGCAGGCGGCACTCCGCCGCCAGTGTCGCCGTGCAGCAGACGCGGCTGCAGTGCGTGTTGATGTGCCCATCGGCCTGGGGCTTGTGGACACCCTCTACCTGCCGGCTTCCCACGCAGTGGATGAACCCCACGCAGCGGACGGATCGGTCGCCCACCGAGAGAGCACCTCCGTCTCGAGACGCATTCGAGAGCATCCCGTCGAACTCGGCGAGGGTCACGACCTGGGGCATGCGGCCGTACCCGTACTCCTTGCCCACGGGTTCGTAGAGACCGAACCCGGTGGCCACGACCACGACTCCGGACTCGACATGGACCTCCCGTGCGCCGTCTTTGACGCCCAGCGTGGCAGTGAAGTTGCCGACGTACCCTTCGATGTGCTTCAGCTCGGCGCCCGTGTGGACCTGGATGCGCGGCGACGACATCACCCGGCAGACGACGTGATCGAGATACTCCGTGCTTGGCTGCTCGTCGGGGAAGAGACGGTCGAGGCGACGCACGAAGCCGCCGAGCGTCGGCTCTCGCTCGACCAGGACGACGTCGATGCCCATATCGGCCATGTCGCACGCGGCGCGCATGCCCGCCACGCCGCCACCTACGACGAGAGCCCGGTTGTGGGCATCCACACGGACCGGCACGAGGGCCGTGAGCAGGCGGGACTTGGCGACGGCCATCCGCACCAGGGTCGAGGCCTTGACCGTGGCGGCATCGTGATCGTGGTGCGTCCAGCTGCACTGCTCCCTGATGTTCGCCTGCTCCAGCAGAAAGGGGTTCATGCCCCCGCGGACCAGCAGGTTGCCGAAGGTCGTCTGGTGCAGGCTCGGCGAGCATGCGGCGATCACCACCCGGTCGACGAGGCCCTTCTGGATATCCTCAAGCACGAGGTTCTGTCCAGGGTCGGAGCACATGAACGTGTTGGTCCTGGCGACGGCCACGCCCGGGAGCTTCGATGCCTCGTCCACCACGCGGGCGACATCGACCACGTCGGAGATGTTGCCTCCGCACTGGCAGACGTAGACGCCGACCCGCGGGGAGGTGGAACCGTCCGGACCCTGCTCGATCGCGTTTTTCGATTCCAGATCGTTCATGGCGCGTCACTCCTCGAGACATGACAGGCCTCGGTGCGGCGCATGTAACGTGCGGCCTCCGACGCCGCGGCGCCGGCTTCGACGATGGTATCCACGATGTCCTTCGGACCTGCCGCCGTCCCGGCGACGAAGATGCCCGCCACCGACGTCGAGCACGGCGATTCCTTGGCCTGCGGCACCCGAACGAAGCCGTCGGGGGCGTTCTCGATCCCCACGAGACGCGACGGATCGTCCCCGGGGAGCATCCCGAGCGAGAGCACGACCAGGTCGTGGTGTCGCTCCTCGACTTGACCGAGCTGGTCGATGCGCTCGACGCGAAGGGTCATCGAGCGGTCCTGGTCCTCGGTGATGCGGGCGACCTTCCCCTTCACGAACTGGATGCCCATGGCCTGGGCATTCTTGTAGAACTCCTCGTATCCCTTCCCGAAGGCACGGATGTCCATGTAGTAGATCGTGATGTCGGCCAGGGGAACCGATCCGGCGAGCAGCATGGCCTGCTTGATGGCGTACATGCAGCAGACACGGGAGCAGTAGGACACGCCGAGGCTCGCGTCGCGAGACCCGGCGCACTGCACGTAGGCGATGGAGTCCGGCACCTTGCCGTCCGAGGGCCGGAGCACGCGACCGTACGGGCCGTGCGGAGCCAAAAGCCTTTCCATCTGCAGCGGAGACAGGACGTTGGCGATCCGTTCCGCGCCGTACTGCCCCTTCGCTCCGAGGGGCGTGAGCGAGAACCCGGTGGCCACGATCACGCTTTTCGCCTCGACCTGCACGTGCCCTGGTTCCTGCTCGAAGTCGATGGCATCGGTGGGACACGCCTTGACGCACTTGCCGCAGAAGGTGCAGTGGCCGATGTCGATCAGGGCGAGTTGGGGGATGGCGTTCCCGAACGGTATGTGGATCGCCCTGAGGGCGCTGTACCCTCCCTGGTAGGGATCGGGCAGCTCGTTGTCGCATGCGTACTCGCACAGGCGGCAGCCGATGCACAGGTCCTCGCGCACGTATCGCGGCTTCCGGATCAGGTTGGCCACGAAGCCTGCGCCCACGCTTTCCACGGAATCGACCTCGGTGTAGGTCAAGATGGTGATGTTCTCGTGGTGTGCGGCCGCTGCCATCCTGGGCGTCGTGATGCAGCTCGCGCAGTCGAGGGTGGGAAACACCTTGCTCAGTCCGATCATGGCACCGCCGATGCTCGGCTGCTTCTCGACGACCGCGACCCGGTATCCCTGATCGGCGAGATCCAGCGCCGCCTGGAGACCGGCTATCCCGCCGCCCAGGATCAGCGCGTCCAACCTGACCGGGGCATTCATGAGTCGACCTTTCCGTCGTTCTCGATAAGCTCGTTCATCTCGTTGACCGCCTTGACGAACGACTTCGTGCAGACAGTGCAGATCGCACAGAGCTTGAGCCGTCCCTGGTCGATCCCCCGCTCCTTGAGACCCAGAGAGACCCGGTCGAGACGGGCGGCCAGGCGCTCGTAGGCTCCCTCGTAGGGGCACTCTGCGCCGCAGGCCATCACGATGATCCCGCCGATGCCCCTCTCGAAGCACCCGTAGTAGAAGTCCTCCGGAAATATCGCGGGGGAAGGGACGCTCACGATGTACGTGTTCGAGGGGTAATCCAGGTGCGCCTGGCCCGTCGCGTCTGCACCCGGGTATGCGCAGGATCTGGTGGCCAGGATGAGGATCCTGGGCGGTTCTCCTGGAGTGTTAGCGCTCATCTTGCTACCCACATGTCCCTCTGGCCCAGCAGGCGCCGCCGCAGTGCTCCACATCCGGAACGCGCAATGGCACGCGCTGTCAGGCGGAAAAACGTGTATTACTTTCCTCTCCTGACGAAGAGCCGGTCGTATCCCTCATCGGCCTCCAGGCTGCCGAGAAACTCGTGCCCGACCTTTCTGGCCCAAATGGGGATGTCGTTGCGTGTTCCCTTGTCGCTGGAGCGAATCTCCAGCACCTCTCCGATCTTGACGCTGCCTATGCCCTTCTTCGCTTCGAGGAGTGGTCCAGGGCACGCACTGCCACGCGCGTCGACGACATTCTTGGGCTCGAGGTCTTCCAACTCATCGATTTCCATGTCTCTTCTCCTCTTCGTCTTCAATATGCCTGGTATCGAAATTGCGAAATCATGCAACTAAAGGGTAAAACAAAATCATCCTTCACTCCTCCACCGATACACCCAGCGGATCTATCTCGCGCGCAACGGTCCCTCTCTGCTTCATGCCGTCGAGGAGCACCGTCCGTATCTTGATGCACGCCTCCATGAGCCGCTCGTCCCTGAGTTTCGAGTACACGGTCTGTCCTTCCTTGCGCGTGACGATGACCTGGCGCTCGCGAAGGACACGGAGGTGCTGGCTGATCGTCGGCAAGGCCACGCCGGTCGCTTCGGCGATCTCGCCGACGCTCATCTCCTTCTTGCTGAGCAGGGCGATGATCATCAGTCGCGTGGGGTTGGAGAGCACCTTGCAGTACTCTGCATGCATCCTGAAAAGCTCGTGGTTCTCGATCTTGATGAACTTCATTGTTGCTAACCTGCGTTATTTCGCATCTTCGTGACATGCATAACATTCAGCCTTCATCCTGTCAACCATCCGCAGGTTGGAATTCTGCAAGTATTCACGATCATAAGAATAATTCCGATATGCGAGGATGATCGGCAGATGCGGCGTCAGTTTTTTTGTGTGTCATGCCACCCAGGAGATATCGTGCGTTGCATGGATCCCGGACTGAAGGCCCACCGCAGCAGCAGCGAGGAGAAGCCAGGCTCCGAGCTCAGGGCGAGGCTTCACGAGGTGATCTTCGAGAGCGACACGCCGGCGGGCAAGACGTTCGACGTGGCTCTTCTCGGCTCCATCGTCCTGAGCGTGCTGGCCGTCATGCTCGAGAGCATCGCCGACGTGAAGGCGAGGTTCGGACAGGAGCTCCAGGTCGCCGAGTGGGTATTCACCATCCTGTTCACGGTCGAGTACGTCCTGCGTCTCCTGGCCGTGCGCAAGCCATGGCTCTATGCGTCGTCATTCTATGGCCTCATCGATCTCGTCTCCGTCGCTCCGGCCTATCTGAGCCTCGCCATGCCGGGAGCCCAGGCCCTGCTCGTGGTGCGCGTCCTGAGGCTGGTGCGCGTGTTCAGGGTCTTCAAGCTCACGCGTTTTCTGGGCGAGGGCCACTCGCTCTGGAACGCGCTGCGCGCGAGCCGCCCCAAGATCGTGGTGTTCTTGACGACGGTCATGGCGCTCGTCTGCGTCATGGGCACGCTGGTCTACATCGTCGAGGGCCCCGAGAACGGCTACACGTCCATACCGAGGTCGATCTACTGGGCGATCGTCACGATGACGACCGTCGGCTACGGCGACATGTCACCGAGCACGCCCCTCGGCCAGGCCATCGCCTCCGTCGCCATGATCCTCGGCTACGGGATCCTGGCGGTCCCGACCGGGATCGTGTCATCCGAGCTTGCGAAGCGCGCCGGTACGGCGACCTCGTCACAGGCATGTCCCTCGTGCTCGGCCGAGGGGCACGACGAGGATGCGGTGTTCTGCAAGTACTGCGGCTGCAAGCTCTAGCAGATCGTGTCAATCCCCCGAATCCATCGGCCCTGGGGGCAGGATCCGCGGAGGCGACGACCGAGCGAGGTGCCAGGAGTCACGTGAGGGGCAACGACCTCTACTCGATATCGATCCTGTGCTGGCCCGCTGGGACGGTGAGAGAGAGCGTGGGGCCTGTCCACGTGAAGGCCGTGTCGACGCCGTCGAAAAGGACGCGCGACGGCTCTTCAGGACAGGAGAGAAAGAGGTCCGACAAGGCCGCGGCCTGGACGACGGCGAACCTGGCTCCCGTATGCTCGAGCCGGGCGAAGACGCTCACGGCCGTGGAGGCGACGATGAGGGTGTCCGCGCCATGCTCGAAAAGCGTGACCTCGCGGGCGAAGTATGCGGGCTCGTCGATGCGGCGGCCCGCCATCAGGCCCGTGACGCTCACGCCGTGAAAGCCAATGACCGATCCGGACGCGGGCCAGACCACGATGGCGACGTCCGCGATGTCCTGGAGGCAAAGCGCGTCCGCCGTCTCGTCGCTCCACGACTCCAGCGAGATCCCGTCCCCGAACCACATGGCGACGAGCGACGTGACGTCGTCCGATGTCAGCGTTCGCCTGAGCCGGTAGCCCACCTGGAAGGACTCGAACGTGTCGTTGTACTCGCTCGTGTCGGGGTCCTGCTCGGGAACGTAGGAGCTCGGCTCCACGACGGAAGTCCACGAAAAGTACGATGCGTCGGCCACGTTAAGGACATCGGCGCCCGCCTGCGGCCGGATCGACCAGTGAGGCGGGGCGTCCGCGGTGAACGGGTTCTCGAGCCGGTGCTCGGCGTAGGTGTACGTGCGGCTCACCGAGGCGGGCGGCTCGGACACGTAGGAGTGAAGGAGCCAGTCCACCGCAACCGGCGCCGAGGCCGAGACGGCGTCGCGGACGATGAAGATGTCCGGCCCGAGCCCCACGATCTCCCTCGTCCACGAGTCGAGATCCGTCGAGATGACCATGGGAGTCGGGTCCGCGACCACGTCGAAGAAGTCCCGGTCCGCGAGGACGTGCGTCACGCTGGCCCAGGAGACAGGGTCCACGGCGCCCATCCACTGGGTGCCCTCGCCCTTCTGTCCCACGCCGCCCACGAGGATGAGGTTGTGCTCGTCGGTCATCTTGAGATACGAGTAGCCGTGGTCGGTCACGTAGGGCACGCCGGCTTTCGAGAGGATGAAGTGGCCCGCGTCGGGCTGCTCGTGGCCGCCGAAGTAGGAGCCGCTCTTGAGACAGAGATAGGTGGCGTCGTCGAGCCACGACGAGCGCCACGCGAACATCCCCTTGTGCGAAAAGAGCCTCCACGCGGGCAGCGTGTCCGGCGCCACGGCCGGGACCGACGGGTCGTACCAGAGGTACGACATGGCCGTCATCTCGGGCCAGTCCAGCTCCTCGGCGCTCCACTGGGCGATGCCGTTTCCCAGCCTGCGTGCGAGCCACGCCTGGATCGTGCGCGGCGGCTGGTAGTGGCGCGTGGGGCAGTCGCCGAAGTTGGCGGGCCCGCCGTAGCCGTCGTCGCCGCCGGGCATGATCGAGTAGAGATCCCACAAAACGCTCTCTGCGAACCAGGGCACCGAAGTGGCCGTGTTGCCGCCGAGGGAGCGGTCGCGCATGTCGAGCCACCTGAAGAGGTTCATCTGGCCGTAGGCGTGGTAGGCCACGCCCTCGTTGCTCGTGCCGTCCTCCTCGAGCACCGAGAGGATGATCCCCAGGTTCTCCTCGAGGTGGTCCACCCAGGGGCCTCGCACGGACTCGGGCATCTCGTCCTCGAGGACGAACGCCGCGGCCGCCACGCCCTGGTGGTTGATCCAGTAGTGGTTGTTCGTGACCGTGCCGTAGTGCGTCCAGTCGATGTCGCGGTAGATTCGCATCCAGGAGGTGGAGAGCCACGCGCCCGCCATGGCCCGCAGGTGCTCCCGGACCTCTTGCCTCGCGTCCGGCGTCATCGCGTCGTGGTGCCAGTCGTACGTGAGGGCCAGCGCGGTCAGGAAGTGGCCCACGGTGAGGTCGTGGTTGTTGAACGGCGCCGAGTCCGGGTCCCAGTTGGTGTAGCGCAGCATGGTGAAGAAGTACTCCCACATGAGATCCTCGAAGGGCTGGGAGGGGTCCACGAGCTGGACGAGCGCGAGGGTCATGAGCCGGTCCGCGTACCCGCGGATGTCCAGGCCGGGCCCGGGGTCTAGGATGGGGGATTCGTACCCGCCCGCCAGCTCGAGCATCCTCGCCCAGATCTCGGCGTACGCCGGGTCGTCCTTCCTTGCCCTGATGTCGTCCAGGTCATCCGGCCCGAACATGAGCTTCGGGTGGGCGGGAAGCCGGAACTCGAAGCTCACCTCACGGGTGACGCCCGCGCTCGTGGCCGCGAGGGTCCACGTGCCCACGGGGTGAGACGCCTCGAGCACGAGAGGATCCGCCCAGGACCAGAGGACGCCCTCTTTCTCGAGATTCACGTCCCGGCTCGAGCCGTCCGGAAGCAGGAGCGAGGCCGTGACGGGCCCAGAGCTTCCCGGCGTGCTCACGAGGACGGTGAGCACGTCGCCGGGGAAGAAGTACTCATCCTCGAGAGGCTCGAGGATGTTGAGGTCCCTGCTCTCGGGCCTCGAAACCTCGACCCCCGGCGCCATGGCATCGAAGAGGTCCACGATCTCGTCCTTGTCGTCAGAGTGCATCCAGAGGTTCCGGAACACGGTCGTGCCTGCCGCGCTGTAGCCGTAGGAGTCGTAGATCGAGTAGGTCCCGGCGTCCTCATCGGCCCTGACAACGCCACGATCGAAGATGAACCAGCCGAAGCCCCCGTCCGAGGCCTCGTCGTAGACGACGAGCCAGCGCATGGACGTGTCCCACACCGTGGCGAGAACCTCGTCGCCGCGTGTGTCCGAGACCATGCGGTCGTACGCGTCCGAGAGGTACACGGTCCTGCCGTTCCAATCCGCGCTCGAGAAGGCGTACGTGCCCGGCGCCCCGGCCGAGAGCACCATCTGCATGAAGGGCCACCTTTCGAAAACCCGGTACGTGAGGTGCAGATCGTGGCTCACGGGCTCGGGCCTTGCCATCCACGAGGCGGCCGCGGCAGCGCTGAAGCCGTCGGCGTCCGAGACGATCGAGCCCACGGGCTCCGACTCGGCACTCCCGGCCTCGAAGGTGCTCGTCGGGCTCTCGAGCTGGTAGCCCGTGGTGAAGCCCCCGGCCACGAGCCTGGAGCCGTGCTCGAGCCTCGTGTCGCTTCTGCGGTACGGCCTCAGGACCCCCGTCGACTCGTCGATCTCCCTCTCGAGAGCGTACCCGGAGCCCGAGAGCCTGAACCCGTCGTCCGTCGAGTCGCCGTCCCGGTCGGTCAGCCCGAAGCTCGCCCACCCGTCCTGCCACGACCACTCGTTGGGGCTCGCTGACACGTCGTAGTAGACGAAAAACGTCCGTGTCTCGCCCACGGGCGTCACGCCGCCGGCCGTGAACCCCACCTCGAGGACCCGGCCGTCGGGCTGGCACCATGCGCCCGCGTCCACCTCGCCTCCACCCGGCTCGTGGACCCTCACACCCCGCATCACGAACATTCCGGCGTGGTCGATCCGTGCGACGACGGGCACGTCGGTCCTGTCTTTCTCCTCGTGCGCCCGGAGCGTGACCGTCACCCTGTACGGCAGATCCTCCTCGTCCCACTCGAGGACGACGGGCGCGTCGCCGTCGGTCTCGCCGTCGCCTGGCGTCCCACCCTTGACCCCGCAGGCTGCCAGCGCGCATGCCGCCGCGATTGCGATGGCTCTCATGCCCATGCCTCCATTCTCACCTGCGAGTCTATGTGTTTGGATGTCAACATGCCAGCCCGCGAGATCGACCACGATCCCGAGGCGGACGCAGAGGATAATGCCGAGGCTCTGGAACGGATCCGCGCCTGGATCGAGAACCCTCGAGAAGGCCAATCTCCGAATCGTTTCCACATTGGATCCCGGCGCACGGGATCACGCGGTTCTGCGAGGTCACGCCTAACGGCAAGTCCCTCTCGCGTCTGTCGGCCGTGACGAGAAACGCGTGGACTTGTGCAGTCCACCCCCTGTTCCCGTCGATGATCGGCTTGCGCCGGTCGTCCACAACGAGGCCGCAGCAGCCCATAGACGACGCCCGTGCCTCCCGAGAGGTCACAACAGGTAGGTGATCCCATCTGCGATCTCCAGCCGTTTCACGCTCAGCAGTCCCGCCTCGCAGAGCGGATCGCCAGCGGCACCATCACGGCGACGGCCCCCACGTAGCCGCACAACCCCAGCAGAGAGACGACGCTGGAGCCAAGGACCATCCCGAGCGGGAACGTGGCCAGCGACCCGATCACAGAGGCGAAACCGTTCACGGCGATGGCCCAGGGGACGAGGCTTCTCGAGCGCGATCCTGCCACCTGCAATCCCAGCGGGAAGAACCAGCCCATGAAGAACCGACCGGCGACAGCGCAGCGCACGCCGCCGCGTACCTTGCCCAGTAGGGCAGGGCGTACAGCACGCCGCAGAGCTTCTTCTGCCTGAGGGCGACGATGTGCTTCACCGGGCTCTCCACGCACATGTCCCTCAGCGCCACGACAGCGATGGCGGCCAGGCTCATGGTCTCCTCGCCGAACCGCACGACGCTGAGAACGACGCCCGGCTTCAGGATGCCCAGGAAGTCCTGGAACGCATCCACCGTGTAGGGGTAGTCCTCGGCCAGCACCATGGACCCGGAGGATCGCACGGTGATGGTATCCACGCCGCTCGGCTGGATGATGTCGAATCGCAAGTCCGTGCTCTTGGCGAAGCTGCGCCTGTCGCCGTGGATCAGCTCCACCCGGGGGTCTGCGGGAAAGCCGGCGAACTCCGCGTACGGCCCCGTGATGGCCCGCAGGGTGCCAAGAGAGATCTCGACGCCGGTTATGCTTCTGGAACCGTGATGCAAGGATGTCCTCCAGGGGATTGGAACGGGGAAGCGACGTCCCTATACTTCAGGCCATGAGCACTCTCCCCGGATCGAACGCCTGGCGTCTGAGCGCCGAGGACGTGTTGGCGAGCCTGACCTGCGATCGCGCCACGGGGCTCGGGGCGGTCGAAGCGGCGGCGCGCCTCGAGGCGACCGGCGCCAACGAGCTGACCGAGCGGGCCGGGCGCAGCCGGCTGGCCATCGTGCGCGAGCAGCTGCTGAACGTCATGACGTTCATCCTGCTGGCCGCTGCGGTGTTGTCGTTCGTGCTCGGAGACTGGATCGAGGCGCTTGTCATCCTGGCCATCGTGGTCCTGAACGCGATCCTGGGCTACACGCAGGAGTATCGCGCCGAGCGGTCGATGGCTGCGCTGCAGCGGATGTCGGTCCCCACGGTGCGGGTCAGGCGCGACGGGAGCGTGCACGAGATCTCGTCGCGCGAGCTCGTTTTGGGCGACGTCGTGCTTTTGGAGACGGGGAACGTGGTGCCGGCCGACGGCCGCGTGCTCGAAGGAGTCAACCTGCGCGCCGAGGAGGCCGCGCTCACTGGAGAATCGGAGGCGGTCGAGAAGGACGGCGCCGTGGTATTCGAAGCCGAGAGGCCGCTGGCCGAGCGCCGCAACATGGTCTTCGCGGGCACCGTCATCAGCTACGGCCGCGGCGAGATCGTGGTGACCGCGACCGGCATGGCCACCGAGCTCGGCACGATCGCCGGCCTGATCCAATCGGTCGAGGAAGAGAAAACCCCCCTCCAGAAGAGGCTCGATCGCCTGGGCAAGGGCCTGGCCATCGCGGCCGGCGCGCTGGTGACTGCGGTCTTCCTGATCGGGCTCCGGAAGGCCGGGACGCAGGAACAGGTCTTCGAGCTGCTCCTGACCGCCGTCAGCCTGGCCGTCGCGGCCATCCCCGAGGCCATGACGGCGGTGGTCACCATCGCGCTCTCACTGGGCGCGCAGCGCATGCTGAAGCGCCACGCGCTGATCCGGAAGCTGCCGGCGGTCGAGACGCTGGGCTCGGTCAGCGTCATCTGCTCGGACAAGACCGGGACCCTGACCCAGAACCGCATGACGGTCACGGCGATCGACATCGCCAACCGGCACCTCGACCTGGTCCAGCGCGAGGGCGCGGGCCGGTTCACGTTGAAGCGCACCGGCGCCTTGGAAGAAGGGGGAGCCCTGGCCTCGACCCTCGATTTGCTCCTGGTCGGGGGCGCGCTCTGCAACGACGCCGTCCTGACCCGCGACGAAGACCCGTCCACCGGCCACCACGCGGTGGGCGACCCGACCGAGGGGGCGCTGGTCCTGGCCGCGGCCGAGTACGGTGTCCGGAAGGACGACCTCGACCGGGCCTTGCCTCGCGTGGCCGAACTCCAGTTCGACTCGGAGCGGAAGCGGATGACGACGGTGCACCGCCTGCCGGCTGCCGACACGGACATCCCCGAGGTTCTGCGGCCGCTCTGGGCCCGGAGGAGCCCGTCCGTCGAGACGCCCGACTTCCTGGCCGTGACGAAGGGGGCCATCGACGGGCTCCTGGCGCAGACGAGCCACCTGTGGGTCGAGGGCGCGCGCGTGCCGCTCGACGACGAAGGTCGCCAGCGCGTAATGGCCGCGCACGACAATCTGGCGGCAGGGGGTATGCGCGTGCTGGGCGTGGCGGTCCGTGCGCTCGACCACGTTCCGACCGGTCCCGACCTGCAGGGGCTCGAGACCGACCTCACCCTCATCGGGCTCTTCGGCATGCTGGACCCTGCCCGCCCCGAGGTCGCCGAGGCCGTGGCCCGCTGCCGCGCGGCCGGCATCCGTCCCATCATGATCACCGGCGACCACCCGCTGACGGCGCGGCACGTGGCGAAGCAGGTCGGCATCACCGAGGGCGACCGTTTCCTCACCGGACAGGACCTCGACCGGCTCAGCGACGGCGAGTTGAGCGACCGGATGAACGAGGTCTCGGTCTTCGCGCGCGTCTCGCCTGAGCACAAGATCCGGCTGGTCACCAGCTTGCAGCAGCAGGGCCTCGTCGTGGCCATGACCGGCGATGGCGTCAACGACGCGCCCGCGCTCCGCAAGGCCGACATCGGTGTGGCGATGGGCATCACGGGGACCGACGTCTCGAAGGACGCGGCCAAGATGGTCCTTTTGGACGACAACTTCGCCACCATCGTGGCGGCCGTCGAGGAAGGCCGGAAGATCTACGACAACATCCGGAAGTTCATCAAATACCTCCTCGCCTGCAACGCCAGCGAGATCGCCGTCATGCTGCTGGCGCCGCTCTTCGGCCTGCCGCTGCCCCTCCTCCCGCTCCAGATCCTGTGGATGAACCTGGTGACGGACGGCCTGCCCGCCCTGGCCCTGGGCGTGGAGCCAGCCGAGAAGAACATCATGGCCCGCCCCCCGTACTCTTCCGAGGAGAGCATCTTCGGCCGCGGGTTGGTTGCGTTCGTCGTCGTGCTGGGCGTGGTGATGAGCCTCATTTCGCTCGGGATCGGCGTCTGGGCCTTCCGCAGCGGCGACCCGGCCTGGCGGACGCTGCTCTTCACGACGCTGATCTCCGCGCAGGTGGTCCTGGCGCTCGAAGTGCGCTCCGAGCGACGCTCGATCTTCCGCACGGGGTTCTTCACGAACCCGCTGATGGTGGTGGCGTTCCTCTCGACGGTCGGCCTGCAGGTGGCGGTGGTCTACCTGCCGTTTTTGCAGCGCGTCTTCAAGACCGATCCCCTTGGGCTGCGGGACCTGGGGATAGCCTTCGGCTCCGGCCTGGCCGTGCTGGTCGTGGTCGAGGCCTGGAAGTGGGTGCTGCGCCGCAGGAAACCGACGTGATGGGACACCGGGGCCGCGCGGTGGTGTTCTCGCGAAGCGAGCCTTGGCACACCGATTGCCATCTCCCTCCCCTCCGGGCCGAAGCGAGGCGGTATCTACGAGTCCGTAGGCCAAATGACCCAGCTTTTTCGCGATCCCCCGATCTATCGGCGCCGCTCATGGCTGGCATCCAGCCCTGTCGTCGTCCTGCGAATCACGTCATTTCCCGTGGACCAGCATGCCACGGGTGTTCTTTGAGGCCATCGATCCGTCTGGGCAGTTCGTGAGCGGACGATGCCTCTACTCCTGCGGTGGATCGGAAGATGTTCGTATCTTCCCATGACCTGTCCAGGAGCCCAGAGATCCGAAGATTCAAAAATCTATCGGGTAAAAATACCTGGTGGACGCCGGTCGACCTACGTGTTTGCGATCCGGATGCTGCTTGCCCGGATGGCGTGGACGAGCGTTCCCGGTCGCCGGGGGCCCTCATCGGGATGCCTTGTGCAACCGGAGAATCTCGGATAGGTTTGAAGGAATGGAGGACATCGAGCAATATGTGATCGAGTCGCTGCGGTCGTACGGGCCCGACAAGATCGTGGTGTTCGGATCACGTGCATCCGGGAACGCAACCGGAGGCAGCGACGTCGATCTGCTGATCGTCAAGGACGATCAACGACGTCCCGTGGAACGGATCCGTGCCGTACAGGCATTGCTCTACCATCGTTCCAGGGCCTCACGATGGAAGCAGATGCCGCCCTTCGAAACCCTGGTCTTCACACCGGCCGAGATTGCGCAGAGGCTGAAGATGGGCGATCCGTTCTTCCGTACGATGATCGAAACGGGACGGGTCATCTTCGACCGGGACAGAGATGCTGCCTGAAGAATGGTACTCGAAAGCACGGGATGCACTGGCCTTCGCAGTGGCCGGTTTCGATTCCTCCGGGATCCCATCCATCGCCTGTTTCCTCTCGCATCAGGCCGCAGAGCTGGCCATCAAGGGCTGTATCTCGGAAAGGGGCGGGCAGCCGCCGAGGGTACACGACCTTCCACGACTTCTGTTGCACTGCAGCGATCTCGATGACGCGATTGTCATCCGCGAGGAGGATGCGCTCCTGTTGAACCCCTGGTACATTCCGGGGCGCTACCCCGTGCAAGGTCTCATCACGGCCACGGAGCAGGATGCACGGGAGGCCATTGCGGCCGCTGGACGGATTCTGGATGCATCGGGGGCGCATCGAACGTAGTGCGTGGTCGAGCGCCTGTCCACCTTCGATATTCGTCGGCCAGCTGATTGTGGAAAATTCGGGGTGTTTCCTTTCCGGCCCGACACTTCTCGTCGGCGTGTGTCCTGTTCGAACCGAATTCAGCGGATCCGCTCCAGACTGTCGCAGCGGCAGACCAGCCACGAAGTGCAGGTGGGCTCCGGAGTCCTGGGAACTGGCAGCCCGCCAGGCACCTATCTTCTCGCCGAACCCGCCGCCGATCAGGCTGCGTCGCGCCATTCGTTCAGATGGTGCAGCCAACCGACACGCGAGACCGTAGGCCAAATGACCCGGCTTTTTCGCGATCCCTCGAACTATCGGCCATCCATCCGACGCGCATCGAGAGCCCCCGAGAGCCCCCGCGAACCTCTCGATGTCCGGGTGAATCATAGCACGGGAGTGCTCGAATGCAATCCACGAGAACTCGGGCGCACCTCGGCCATCCCCCGCGCTCGACGAGCTTCTCGAGAGGGTCCGTTCGAGGCACGCTTCTCGGGCTGATGCCTACAGCCCGAGCGCGAGCTGGCCTCGCACGCGAGGGAGCGGCGGCGGCGGTGGCATGGGCGCGAGGCCCGCGCGGGCCATGACCCTGCGGATGGCCTCCGGCGTGGTGGCGAGCTCGGCGAGTCGCAGGGGCTGCGCACAGCGGGGGCAGGTGCGTTTTCCCATAACTCCTTTTCGCCTGTAGGAATTGCCGATGAGCTGGACGATCTCGGAGCGGTGAACTTCGGGCCACCCGGCCAGCGTCAGAGAGCCTCTTACGATCAACTGCTGTTTCACCGGATAGCCGCGGATCTCGGAAGCCGTTGACATATGGAGGCCCTGGTGATGAGAGAGCACGTGCCAGGGCATTTCCATGCGGTCAGATCGCTCGGAAACCGGGGCGCCACGCAAAGCTGCTCTTTGGACAGTGCGCTTTTAAAAGGGTCCGTGCTGCTCAGGAGATCCAGGCCGTCACCTCTGCCACGACCCTCCAGCGAAAGTCGTTCTTCTTCTCCAGCAGCAGGTAGAACCCCGCGCCAGCAAGCCAGTCGGCCTGGTTGCCAGCATAGACCAGCGCCTGGGTCTTCTTGCCGTTGAACCCGACGCGCGAGAAGGTCAGGATGCCCTGGGAGGCAGGGAAGATCTCGTAGAAATCATGCCACCCGTCTTCTCCGGAAAATATCTTTTCGACTTCGGCCTGCGAGATGAGCGCGAAATCGGGTCCCAGGTGGACGATCTTCTTTCCCCCACTTCCTTCTGCCTGGGGGTGCAGGAAGGCGTCGAGACAGACCGGATGCATCGATGCGTTCTTCTTCTCGAAGTCCTTCAGGGTATCCGCCTTCGTCCCCTTCATCTTTTTTTCGATGTACTTGCCCGCATTCTTCAGGCCCGTGGCCAGAGCCTCTTCATCTTTTGCATGGCCGATCGTAGTCATGTCCTCGACGACGACCGTCTGGATGTCGTCCCCCCAGAATCGATCCATGACGACAGCGTAATAGACCTCGTACTCGTCGGGATCGGTCGCCTCTCCTCCATCGGCCGTACCGCAGACAGCTGCCGTCGTACCTGCTGCCGCTTCCGTTTCCACATGGGGTGACGATTCGGGAGGCAGAGACCCGGGATCGGCCTTTACAGACGCCTCGCCCGGAGCAGCGGTCTGCTCCTGCATGGGCACGGCACCGGTAGTGGCACCTGCACCTGCACCGGCATGAGCGGCCGGCGAAGCCGGCGCCGGACCGGCCTTACCGCATCCCGTCCACGACAGCAGGGACCCGGAGACGAAGAGGCATGTCATGGCCAGGGTTGACATGGAATCGAGCACATTGGATCTCCCGTTCACCCTGACTCCTCCGCTCAACCCACGATATCGATGGGTCTTTCATGACCTCCCAACATCGTCGCATATCTGCCCATCATGTCAACACGATGGGCACCGCACAGCGCCTTCCCCCCGAATCGCACCCTTCGAGCCGGTCTCAGGACCCGATCGCCCACCGCCATGAGGCCATGCCTGTTCGTGGAAGTTTCATTTCGTGGAAGCCTCATTGTCCCATCACGCACAGGGTGCTAGCCTGTAGCTGCCATGAGATGGAATGCACCCGTGACGATCCTGTGTGTGGCCCTGGCGGCCTGCGGCGGCAAGAACCGGAACGAGGGCGACGCCGACTCCACCGAGGACACCGTTTACGACCTCGTGGAGGACGTCGGGGAGGACCCGGCGGACGACACGTCCGGGGACACGGTCGCGGATCCCATCCCCGATCCGGCCGAGGATCCCATCCGGGACGCGGCAGTGGATCCCATCGCGGACCAGGCGGAGGAGCCCACAGTCGATCTCGAAGACGAGGATGCGCCGCCGGATCGCCGGTTCGTGGTGGTCACCTTCAACACGGGAACGGGCGCGAGCACGGGCACCGAGGGCGACGGGGACGGCTACGGCTCGGCCGAGGCCGCCATCTCCGATGCCGAGTACGGAAACGGCCTGGCCTGGGTGGAGGCCGTCGAGGCGGTCCGAAGCTGGTTCGCCCTGGTCCAGCCCGACGTGGTGACGTTCCAGGAGATCTTCTACTCCGGCAACTGCCCGGCCATCGCGCCCGAGTACCACCCGGGGTTCGTTTGCGAGACCTGGGCAGCGGGCGATCCCACGGTGGCACGGGTCCTGCTCGGCATGGGCTACCAGGTGGCCTGCCACCCGGGCAAGGACGACAAGTGCATCGCCGTCAAGAAGAGCTTCGGCTCCATCCGGCAGTGCACGGACCCCGACTTCTGCCTGGAGGGCCTGGACGGAGAGCGGGTGGACGGGTGCGGCTCCGGGGCCCGCGTGGCCCGCGCCACCATCGACCTGGTGGCCGGGGGCAGCATCACCGTGGTCAACTACCACGGCTCGTCGGGCATCCTGCCCGACGACATGGACTGCCGCGCCGAGCAGGTGGAGCAGGTCTTCGTGGACATGGACGGCGAGCCGGGCGCCAACGGCACGCGCAACGTGGTCATGGGCGACCTGAACACGGATCCGGGACGCGTGCCCGGCTGGCTCGATCCAAGCTCCGCGGCCTGGAACGATCACGTGGGGGGCAGCCAGCCGTTCCAGTGGGTCTCAGCCTTCGGCCCCTCGGCCACTCCCACCTACACGGGCGGGTTGAACATCGATCACGTGGCCAGTGACGCCTTCACGGGGGTCTGCCACGTGCCCGGCGTCACGGCGGGATATCCCGCCGTCTACCCGTACGTCATGTTCGATCACAAGCCTCTGGTGTGCGAGCTCGGCGAGCTGTAGACGCGTTCACCTGCGCAGAAAAACTCGAGCAGGCGCTCGAAGTCCTCGCGGTCCTCGGTCTCGACGTGGAGGGCAGCGTGCAGGGTGAAGCCCTCCACGGAGGCGCAGAGGCTGGCGCCAAGGTGCTCGCGCTCGACGCGCTCGACGACGGCGTCCACCTGTCGGAAAGGAGAGACACATGACACGAGCAAGGGAGACACGGTCAACACCACCCAGAGGGGTGGTGTTGAGATATCCGGAATCGCGGGAGCGCACCCCGACGAGGACGATGGCTGGTCGCGCCAGCCTTGCCCGCTGGACTTTCGGATCCGCGTGGTGCAGGCCGTCGTGGTTCACTGTTCGAGTATCACCGACGTGTCCGGAGGTCGTCTCTTTTTGCATGTTCACGGGAAGATGCCGCGCTCCTTGTAGACGCGCTCGAGCCTCGACAGCGCCAGCATGTATGCGGCCGTGCGCCAGTCGGTATCGGCTTCGCGGGCCTTCTCCACGACGCGGTCGAACATGCAGGTCATCTTCTTGAAGAGCTTCCCG
>JBFYZU010000214.1:0-4235 GCA_041309365.1 Myxococcota bacterium | reverse complement strand
CCACCTCCTGCTCCGTGCCGGGCACCGGACCCATGGTCATCCTCCGTCCCCTGGTATCCTGCATCACGCCCACGGTCCGGCCGCTCTGCTCGTCGAGCCTCCTGACAGCCTCGACCATCCTCTCTGCGCCTTCGTGGTCGATGTGCGAGAAGTTGAGCCTGAGCATGGTCATGCCGGCCCTGTAGATCTCCGCGAACGCCGCGATGCCGCGCGCGTCGGGAATGATGGTGCAGACGATCTCCACGCAGACAATCCCCCTGGACGAGCAAGTGGAGCTGAAGGGGATCGAACCCTCGGCCTCCAGAGTGCGATTCTGGCGCTCTCCCAGCTGAGCTACAGCCCCTTACGCGCGTGATATATAGGCGCTTCACGGGAGAATTTCAAGCCGGTGCGGACACTTGCCCCGCCCGATTTCGGGATTACGCTCCATGCGAGATGAGATTTCACAAGCTCCACGATCTCGGCCGTGCCCTCGTGCACTTCACGCCCGCCGATTCGCTCCTGCCGGCCGGCGACGACATGGATGAGCTCATCTGCCGTCGAGGTCGGGGCACCATGCTCCTCGGATTCTACACGCCCGATGAAGTGCTCGAGGCCATCGATCGCTACGGCGCAGGACCGAAGCTTCGCAGCCGTGGATTCTCGGGCATCGAGGTCGAGCTCCAGACAGCCGAGGAGCACAGGCAGGTCGTGCGGGTCACGGGACGCAAGCTCGAAAGGCCCCACCTGCTCGGCGAGGTCATCCTGCGCGCGGACAGCTTCGTGAGCCGGGCGGACTTCGCCGGCCCGCTGCGAGACAGGCCAGTGCGGATGCTCTACCTGCAGTGGCTCAGGTTGCAGGACCCCACCCGGAGCTTCGATGCCTCGAGGCCCCCCTTGCCAGGCCAGGAGCACCCGGGGCTGGGCGTGGGGCGCGAGGTCATGTCCATGTTCCTGGGCCTGGCAGACCGTCTGGGCTTTAGCGGCATCATGGTTTGCCCGGAGTTCGCGCACAACGCCGTCCTGTACTCGGGGCAGTTCAGCTTCTTCGATCCCGCGGCCCAGGGTCGCTTCGTGGCCCTGTCGCGATGTCTCGATCACGTGACTTTGGCCGAGCTCTCATGGGCCGTGCAGGCAGGCTGCGTGACGGACAGGATCTCGGGCAGGCCGTTTGCCTGGTTTCACGAGGAGATGCTCCGTGCCACCTCGGGCGTGATCGTCGACCACGTGCGCTCCGAAAACTACGCACGCCTGGTCTCGAAAAATAGCGGCAACCATGCCTACGATGTGGATCTTGAAAGGCTGTGGGCCCTCGACCTGCCCCCCCGACTGCCGCTAGACTGAGCGAGTCATGTCACGTCACGACTCCGCGGCCGATCCCGGGCGGCTCACGCTCCACCTTCCGTATTTGGCGCTGGTGCCTCTGGATCACAGGGTCAAGCTGCGCTACTACGACCAGGTGCAGCAGGGGCTTTTGCACGGCAGGCGCGTGGAGCATCTCGAACCCATCGTGCAGGACCTGGACTCGGGCATCGAGTACGGCCCGGACTGGCTGTACGAGGATCGCGATTCCTACCACAAGAACATAGAGCCCTACCCCGACGAGCGTGACGGGTCCTTCACCCTGAGGCGCACACTGACGGGCCGGGTGACCCGGTGCAGGGTGATCACCGAGATCTGCACGAGCGCCATCTTCGAAAACCGCATCATCACCACACTCGAGGTGACGCTGGACCTTTGAGCCCGACGCGTCAGGATGCGAAGCCCGCCAGCGCGAGGATCCACATAAGCATGAATGCCATGGTGCCCAGGAACATGCCCATGAGCCCGGCGGCGTTGGAGATCACGAGCAGGTTCTCGTGGCGCGAGCGAGAGAGGACGACACCGGAAACGGGCAGGGCCAGGAGCATGACGGTCAGGCCCACCATGTAGGGAAGCTGGCCGAGAACGCTCAGCTGCAGGGGCACGACCATCGTTCCGCTCAGCTGCAGGACGACCAGCGGAAGGCCGTTGAGCATGCCCACGATGCTGTGCACGCGGCCCGAGAGCCGGATGACCTCCATCGAGCGGGTCCAGCGTATGCACATGCCGAACAGCGCTGCGTTGGCCAAAGAGATGACCGACAAGGATGCCAGGGTGATGACGACCATGGGCCATCTTCCGGCCGGGCCCTCGTACCAGCTCGAGCTCTTCACCAAACAGAGGATCGTACCCGCGGCCGCGAGCAGCGAGGCGACAGCCTCGAGCCCGAACAAGAGCTGCGTCCAGAACGGACGATGACCCTGTGTCCGAAAATACATCTACCGTGCCACGACAGTGCCTTCGGATGCGATGGAAACGACGAGCGTACCTTCCGATGCGTCGTGATGCCAGCACCCGTCGCATCCAGCCGATGCCACGAGTGCCCGATCGGCCTCCTGTGTGAGCGCCGTCCCTTCCAGGGTCACGCTCGAAGGGGCGTTCCCGTCGGCGCCGGCCCTGTGGCCCCAGTCGATCTCGAGCACCCAGGAGCCGAACCAGCTGCCCCGAGTCACCTGGACCGTCGCGACGGGCCCCTCTTCGCCCACCGCGATTCGGCCGCCATCGAACAGCGTCAGCTCGCTCGCTTGAGAAGGCAGGATGCGCACGAACAGCAGATCCTGCCGCTCCGCGAGGGTCACGAACTCGTCGAAAGCGGTCTCCACGAAGGTGTCCACGTCATCGGCGATCATCGGGACGATCGCGCCTGCGGCCAGAAAGAGAGGCAAGGAGTCGAGAGGTGCAGAAACGACCACGTCGCCCGGCCCGTCGTACGCCTCGTTCGTGAACCAGTGCACCCATCTGCCCTCGGGCAGGTGCACCGTGCGGCTCGTGGCTCCCTCTTCCCGTACGGGCGCCACGAGCAAAAAGTCGCCCACCATGTACTGGTCCCACGCCTCGTGGGCGCCCTCGTCCCTGGGCCACATCATCCCCATGGGCCGCACGGGGGGCACGCCCTCGTCGGTGGCCTCGACGGCCAGCGTGTAGAAAAGCGGGAAGAGCCGCGTGTGGAGCCTCGCGTATTTCCTGTATATCGCGAGGGTCTCTGCGTCGTACACGGTCATGTCCCAGACGTTGTGGTGGTCTCCGCCGCCGAGCTGCATGATGGGCGTGAGCGCCGTGTGCTCGGCCCAGCGGATGAGGATCTCCTTGGCCTGGTCATCGCCGCGATACCCGCCCGTGTCCGAGCCGAACGCCGGAAATCCGCTCACCGAGAGGTTCTGCACGGCAGCGATGACCGTGGGCAACCCCCCCACGGCCGGCCTCGCGTCCTCGTTCTGCTCGCGCTGCTCGAGAAAGCTCGCGTCCATGTCGCCTGGCCATATGGCCTCGCAATCGCGCTGGCCTCCGTAGGTGCTCGACCGGCCCAGGATGAAGGCCTCGCCGTTGTCCGCGATGGCCTGCTCGCGGTAGGCGCGGTGATAGAGGATGGAGTAGAGCTTGTGCATCTCGAGGGTCGTCCGGCCGTCAGCGAAGCGCAGGTCCATGGCGGCGTCGAGAACCGAGCCCGGGATCATGTCCTCGCCGTAGTCCAGCTTGAACCCCACCACGCCCATGGATGTGACCCGGCTCACGATGTCCTGCCAGTACGCGAACGCCTCGAGGCTCGTGAAGTCGATGCGGCCGCCCGACCGGGAGCCGTTCCACGGGAGGTAGAAGGGATCTCCCGAGGAGCTGAGCACGAAGTGCCCGGCGGCCTCCGCCTCCTCGAACAGCCCCCGGGTGTCCGGCTCCATGCCATCCCACCACCTGTCGTCCGAGTAATCGAGGTAGGGCGTGGACCACACCATGTTCCGAAAGCCCATGTCCGAGAGCTCGTCGAGCATCCCCTGCGGATCAGGAAATTGCACCTCGTTGAATATATGTGTATTATACGCTGTCTGCCACGGGTTGTCTATCCAGATGCAGGATCCCGGGATGTCGTTGTCGCGGATGGCCCATGCATCCTCGATGAGCATGGCGCGGTCATCGAGCTCGTTACGCCACTGCAAGGGAGCGAAGGCCCAGACGGGGGGCAGGGCCGCCGGTCCGGTGAGCCTGCCGTAGCGAGTGGCCACCATGAGCGGGTCGGCGCCCGTGATCACGTGGACGACCAAGGGCTCGGACGTGTTGAACGTCACCCTGGCCCTTCGTTCATCCTGCACGCCGAAGTCGAAGAACGACGGGTGGGGATCCTCGATGAACAGGCCGTACCCGCGGCTGGATGCGTAGAAGGGGACGGGTACGTGCACGTCGTT
>JBFYZU010000213.1:0-18442 GCA_041309365.1 Myxococcota bacterium | reverse complement strand
CTCTGGCTTCGGCTCGGGCTTGGGCTCTGGCTTCGGCTCGGGCTTGGGCTCTGGCTTGGGCTCCGGCTTCGGCTCTGGCTTGGGCTCTGGCTTGGGCTCTGGCTTGGGCTCTGGCTTGCTGGGCTGTGCCTGGACAGGCGCAGGTGCTGTCAGGGGTCTCTGATCGCCGATGAGCACTCCCTGCTCTGTCCTCGGAGGCGGTGGGGGCTTGCTCGTGCTCTTTCGGTCCGTCTCGATGAGGATCCCGAAGAAGATGAGCTTGGAGATGATGCGCAGCGTATCGATATCCGAGAACTGGGCCTTGTCCACCACCTCCTCGAGGCTGAGGCTGCCGTCGATGAGGGCGAGAAGCTGGTTCACCTCGTCCGGCAGCTCGTCCAGCCGCTCGACGAGCTCCGGCACTTCCACGTCGAAAACAGTGGTCATGGGCGGGAGCTGCTCGAGGATCCGGTTCCACTCGTCCAGCCGCCGCATCCCCTCCAGCAATAGCTCCTGGGTGCCCAGCTCGATGCGCTTGTCGCGCCTGATGGGCCGAAAGTCGATGTCGAAGAAGCCCTCGTTCCAGCGAAGAGCCCTGAACACGGCCTCCTCGCCCACGATGTTGTCGAGCTCCGCGTCGATGATGATGCCGTCCTGGAAGTAGAGCGCGCCGGACTCGCCGTCGTGGGCCAGGTGCACGACGCCGGTCTTCTTGGACACGTCCACGGTCTGCACGATGTCCACGAGACCTATCTCGGAGAGCGGGCCAGTGAAGCGCGTCTTGCTCTCTCTCGTCTCCAGCTCCTCGCGCTCCTTGCGCTGCAAAAGGAGCCTGATGCGGGCCACGAGCTCGACCAGGAAGATGGGCTTGGTGAGGTAGTCCTCCACGCCCAGCTTCAGGCCTCGCACCTTGCTCTGCAGATCCCTGTCGCTGGACAGAAACAGGAAGGGTATCTGCGACATCTTCTCGATCGCCTTGACCTTCTGGCAGAACTCGAACCCCTCCATGTCTCCGAGATCGGTCTCGGAGATGATCATGTCGGGCGGGAAGATCTCCACCTTCTTGAGCGCGTCCAGACCGCTCGTCGCAGTGGTCACCGAGAACCCCACGTTGCGAAGGCTGATCTCGAGCAGCTGGAGATCGTGCGGACTGGTGTCCGCGATGAGAAGGTTCGGTTTGATGGTCACAGCCCCAACCCCTCTCTACGGGTCGCCCCGGGAAGGGGACACCCCCCCGCCGTGAGCACCCGTTGGGCTACGGGTTCAATGGTTCAGTTTTATAGATAAAGGGTCGAAACTTTTCAACCTTCGTTTCTCGAACGTCATCTTCATGTCAACCGGGGCCATGATCGGGTTTCATTCCATCCACCACTGGCGCAAGCTCGATCATCCCTCCCATGCCACCCTGCCCATCTCGGTGACGTCGTAACCTCCCAAGGATTTCACCTTCCTGGCAAAGGCGGGCGATGCGAGCGCTTCGAGAAGGACGCAGATCCGGGGATCGTCGCTGAAGGCCGCAAGCATGCAGAGATCGTAACGCTCCGTGGCAACCGGGACGAAGTCCAGCCCAAGGGCGATGGCCGCTGCCAGGATTCCCATTCCGGCGTGGGCCGCCCCGGACTTCACGAGCACGGCAACGGCCATGTGGGTGAACTCCTCGTGGATATACCCCCGTATGTGACACGGGTCGATTCCCAGCTTGCCGATCTCGTGGTCGAAAAGCACCCGCGTGCCAGCTCCGGCCTGCCGGTTGACGAACACGACGTCCTCCCGGGCGAGATCGGCGAGCCCCGTGATCCTGCGCGGGTTGCCCCGGGCCACGATGAGCCCCTGCTCGCGGTGCGCCAGGGTGACGAGCCGGGCCGGCAGTCCGCCGAGGGTACGCTTCACCCAGCTCACGTTGTACTCCCCCGTCCGAGCGTCCAGAAGGTGGGTGCCACCGGCATGACTCCGGCCGTCGCGCAGTGCCACGAGGCCGGCCAGCGATCCGACGTTGGAGGCGGACATGTGGACCTGAGGCGCCAGGGTGCGGATGTGGTCCGCCAGGAGATCGAGCGTCACGTCGTGGCTTCCCACGACCACCAGGGTGCGGTCCACGACCTCGCGCGGCCTGAGGAGCTCTGCCTGCACCGCGAGGCCCTCGTCGACGCCCTCCGAGTCGGCGCCGATGCGGATGATGCCGTCGGCCCGGGTGAGCGATGTGATGGCTCCTGCCCCGCGCTTGAGCGGGGTGGCCACCACACGGTCTCCCACGCGGCCCAGGTGCACGCGCACGAACTCCTCCACGCCCAGCTTCGAGGCCAGCTTGCGCGCGGGTGTGACCTGGATGGTCTCTCGAACACGCACAGGTTGGCCCTGCATGAGCTGGAGAGCGGGCCTGACGAACTGATCGAAGCACACCCAGGCGGACACGGGATACCCGGGCGTGCCCACCACGGGCCGTGCCCTGGCCTCTGCGAGGATGGTGGGCTTGCCGGGCATGGCCGCGATGCCGTGCACGAGCACCCGTCCCAGCTCCCCGAGCACGTGCACCGTGTAGTCGTGCGACCCGGCCGAGGCGCCCGCGTTGACGAGCACCATGTGGGCACCCCCATCGAGGGCCTGCTCGACCACCTGCCGGATGTGCACGGGATCGTCGGCCTGGAGAGCCCGCACGTCCGGCACCCCGCCCTGCTCGCGAACCAGGCACGCGAGCAATGTCGAGTTGGTCTCGACGATCCGCCCGGCAGGCAGCTCGCCTGTGCCGAGCTCGCTCCAGTGCACGAGCTCGCTTCCCGTGGCCACGATGGCCACCCTGGGCCGCTCCAGCACGCTCACTCGGGTCACACCGGAGGCCAGAAGCGCGGAGACGTCCGCGGCGCCCAGCACGTGATGGTGCGCAAGGAGCATCTCGTTGGCGACGATGTCCTCGCCCACCTTCCTCACGTGCATCAGAGGAAATGCCGCGGCCACGATCTCGATGCACCCCCCGACGGGCCCTTGCACGTGCTCGATCATGATGACCGCATCGCAGCCGGCAGGCAGGGGCTGCCCCGTGTTCACGGCGTGCGCTTCCTCGCCCACGACAAGCTTCACGGGCCGCTCCTCCGCGGCGCCGAAGGTGTCCTCGGCGCGCACGGCGTACCCGTCCATGGCCGCCCCGTTGTAGCCTGGCGAGGACAGCAGGCTGAAGACGGGCTCGGAGGTCACCCGGCCCAGGGCGTCGGCCGTGAGGATCCGCTCGGGGGCCAGGAAGCGCTGCCACGAGAACGCCCCCAGAAAGGTGTCGCGCGCCTCGGACACGGGCTTCATCTCGAGATACACCTTGCGTTCCATCTCACGGCACCTCAGGGAAAGACCATCACGGTCACATCTGCGCCCTGGAGCAGTCCCTCCACGCCCAGCGGTATCCGCACGATCCCGTGGCCTTGCGTGAAGGTCCTCAGGAGCCCCGACTTGCCGAGCAGAGGCTCGGCCGAAAGCCCCTGCCCGGTCTCGACCAGGGCAACCCGCAGGTAGACCTCCCGGCCGGGTGGGGCAGACACGTTGCGGCCGAGCCGGGCGCTCACCCGCGCGAAGCGGGCGAAGGATCGAGGCTCCCTGCCCAGCATCCTCTCCAGCATGGGCTCTGCGAACAGATGGAAGGCCACCATGCACGAGGCCACCTGCCCGGGCAGGCCGCACAGCGGGTGGCGACCGTTCTGCACCCAGATGAAGGGCTTCCCCGGCGACACGCTGACACCGTGCACCAGGAGCTTCGACCCCTCGAAAGACAGGAAGGCATCCCGTGTCATGTCCCTGAGCCCCACCGAGGACCCGCCGGACAGCAAGGTGAGATCGCACCTGTCGAGCGAGATGGCCGTGGCCTGCACGAGCGCTGGGGCGTCGTCCCCCACGAGCCCCAGCACCACCGGCTCCGCGCCTGCTTCCCGTACCTGGGCCGCGAGCGTGAAGGCGTTCACGTCGCGCACCTGGCCAGGCGCAAGAGCGCGATCCACGGGCACCACCTCGTCGCCGGTGGAGATGATTCCCACCTTCGGCCTCCTGACGAGCACCGGGTCGTGGACGCCGAGCGAGGCAAGAAGCCCCACGTCCTGGGGCCTGAGCCGGTGACCCGCGGTCAACAGCACCTGGCCGGCCCGCGCGTCGTCGCAGGCACCCATGACGCTGGTGCCCGGTGCCACGGCCTTGACGACCTCCACGGTCCTCTCGTCCGTCTGCCGCGTGTGCTCCACCTGGATCACGGCATCGGCGCCGGCCGGGAGCATGCCTCCCGTGAAGATGCGTGCGCATTCCCCTCGGTCGATCACGAAGCCCGGAGCCCGTCCCATGACCACGTCCCCCACCAGCCGCAGATATCCTGGCGAGGACTCGGACACTCCGAAGCTGTCGCGGCTCTGCACCGCATAGCCGTCCATGCTGGAGCGGTCGAATCCCGGCAGATCCTGGTCTGCTCGCAGATCCCCGGCGAGGGTCCGCCCCAGGGCCATCTCCAGCGGCACGTTCTCGGCCTCGAGCGTCGCGAGCTGCCGGGCGAGCTCGTGGACCCGCTCGAGCCTGACCGTCTCGAAGAACGACTTCATCCGGACTCCGGTGATACACCATAACGCCCTGGCCAAAAAGAGCCCGGCCTGCGGGGGATTGATCGTGCGGGCAAGAGGCACTAATGGTCGAAAGGTGGGATCGCTGACACGACGGCAGCTCGAGCGCTACGACCGGCAGATCATGCTCCCCGAGGTCGGCGTGGCGGGCCAGCTCAGGCTCGCGCAGGCGCGGGTGCTCGTGGCCGGCCTGGGCGGCCTGGGCTCTCCGGTGTGCACGTACCTCGCCGCGGCCGGAGTGGGCCGGCTCAGGATAGTGGACGGGGATCGCGTGCAGACGAGCAACCTGAACCGCCAGGTGCTGCACCAGGACGCCGACCTGGGCGTGACCAAGGTCGAGTCGGCCATGGCCAAGCTCTCGAGATTGAACCCGGAGATGGAGATCGAGCCGGTGCACGTACCCATCGACGAGACCTCGGTGGGCGATCTCGTCTCAGGATGCGACGTGCTCGTGGATGCGCTGGACAACAGGCGCACGAGGCTCGTGCTCAACGCTGCTGCCGTGCGCGCCTCGCTCCCGCTCGTGCACGGGGCCGTGCAGGGATTCGAGGGCCGGGTCATGACGATCCTGCCCGGCCTGAGCGCGTGCCTGGCCTGCATGGACAGGGGAGGAAGGGAGACCACGTCGTTTCCCGTGATCGGGACCGTGCCCGCAGTGATGGGCAGCATCCAGGCCTGCGAGGTCTTGAAGTGCCTGCTCGGAGTGGGAGACCTTCTGGCAGGTCGGCTCCTCGCGTACGACGGCCTCGCACAGACGTTCACGGAATTCAAGGTGACACGAAACCCGGCATGTCCGTGCTGCGCGGAGCCGGGAGGGGGATCGACATGAGCGTGCAGATCCACCTCCATCGCACGCACCGCGTGCACGCTGGCGGCCTCGAGACGGTCGAGGTCGAGGGCCGCACCGTCGGAGAGTGTCTCGAGGACCTTGCGAGACGCCACCCTGGGATGCGTGACGCCCTCTTCGACAAGCACGGCAAGCTATCGCGCAACGTCGAGATCTGGCTCAACCTCGAGAGCACCTACCCGGACGAGCTGGCGCGGCCCACGAAGGACGGCGACCTTCTCCACGTCACGGTCATGCTGACAGGTGGCTGAACGGACGGCTGGCCTGGACGCTCGGGACCGGTCGGAGCCGAGGCGCCCGGCGATGCCGGCTCGTCGAGGCCGTTCGTGGGGGGCAGAGCTACCGCGGGCTGGACAGGGCCGCGCTGCGGTCGTCTGCCTCGAGGAGCCTCATGGCGGCGGTGCGCTTGCGCTCCAGGCTCATGTCGCCGGCCTCCACGACGCTCAGGGCCTTGACCTCGCAGAACCGGACGCACTGGGGATCACCGTCGCACATGTCGCACTTGATGACCCTTCGCCCGATGGCGTCGAAGTGCATGGCCCCGAAGGGGCACACGCTCACGCACGTGCGGCACCCGATGCACAGGTCGTAGTCCAGCTCCACGACTCCCGTGGCCTCGTTGCGCGAGAGGGCCTTGCGCGGACAGGCCGCGGCGCAGGGCGCATCCTCGCACTGCTGGCAGGACACGGGCACCGAGATGCCCACGTGCTCCCACTTCACGATGCGGATGCGGCTGCGCATGGGGTTTGACACCTGGCTGTGCTTGACCGCGCAAACGAGCTCGCAGAGCCGGCAACCGGTGCACTTCTGGTGCTCTATCTTCAGGATGAGGTGTCTTTTGTGCATCGTCTCGCTCCCTGGTTCACAGCATGTGCGAAGGCTCGGCCACGAGACCGAGGCTCTCGAGGACCGCGGGGGGGGGGACCCCCTCCTCGTCGAGGCCCTTGTGCGAGTAGAACTCGCTGCGCATCTTCAAGAACTTCTCCCTGTCGATGAACAGGCCCACGACGTCGGGAGCCCCCCGGAGCACGGGCTCGTCGTGGTATCGGTGGTTGAGCACGTCCCCCTTCTCCGGATCGTCTCTCGTCAAGCCCTCCCGCAGGTTGAACATGCGCTCGATCATGTTGCAGCGGCGCGCGATGTCCCACAGCTCGGTCGGCGTGAACGAAAGGCCCGTGTTGTAGAGGATCACCTTGGGCCAGTCCTCGAAGTTGGGCAGCGTGGCTCCGAGAAACAACGTGTGGTACTTGCAGATGCCCAGGCAGTCCACGGCCATGTAGGTGTTCTCCTGCCAGTACACCTCCCAGGCCTTGCCCTCGTAGGACGTGTGCTCCGAGCTGAGCGGCCCGTCGTAGGGGACGGGGCTGCCGTAGATCTTGCGCAGCACGGGCTCGGGCAGATGGTAGAGGTCGATGGCGGGCCTGGAGCGCAGGTGATCCGACCCGCGCGAGGCCGTGGCGATGTTCAGTGCCAGGGCGGGCGTGGCCCGCTCGTCGGAGTGCAGGTTGCTCATGCCCTTGACCTGGATCAGGTAGTCGAAGGAGCTCTTTCCTATCTTCTTGCTCGCCGGGATGCCACCGTCGGCAAGCACGTCGCCCAGCCAGCCCTTTCGGGTGCAGATCCTGTGGACCATCTCGAGGAGCGCCTCGTCGTTGCCGAAGCGCAGGTCGAGCCCTCCGGTCTGGTCCTTCGTGATGATGCCCAGCTCGTAGAGCTCCATGGCCCAGGAGATGATGGAGCCGATCTCGAGGTTGTCCACGCCGTACTGGTTGACCAGGTGGTTGCCCACGAGCACCGTCTCGGCGCTGCGGCAATCGGGCTCGCCCGCGAACGCGCCCTGCGAGGTGTACTCCGGACCTTCGTCGTAGCGACCCTTGTAGGGGCCCGAGGGGATCTTGTACTGGGCGCGGCAGTGCACCTGGCAGCCGAAGCAGCCTGTCATGTGGTACGGGCCGATCGTCTCGTTGGCGATCTCGTCGAGGCGCTCCGGTTCCACGTCGTCGGCGTACTCCAGCTGGTTGTACTGGAAGTTGCGCGTCCGGATGCCGCCCCAGGAGTTGGTGGCTCCCCAGATGAAGGGAGTGCCCAGGGTACCCTGGGTCTGGTTGACCTTGGCGCTCACGATCTGATCGATGAATCGCTTGTTGAACTCCAGCGCCTCGACCGGGTGGGCGATCTTCACGTCCATGGTCCCGCGCGCGGCCACGGCCTTGAGGTTCTTGCTGCCCATGACGCAGCCCATCCCCGATCTGCCACCGGAGTTCTTGATGCCCGTCATCACGTTGGCGTAACGCACGAGGTTCTCACCGGCCTGGCCGATGACGCAGCTCTTGATCTCCTCGTCCTCGAGCCGGGTTCGGATGGCCCACTGGGTCTCGGTGGTGGACATGCCCCAGAGCGCCGCGGCGTCACGGATCTCGATCTCGCCGTCGTGGATGAACAAGAACACGGGCTTTTCCGCCTTGCCCTTGATCACCAGGTGGTGGAAGCCCGCCCAGGCCAGCTCCGTCGCGAAAAAACCCCCCATGTTGGCGCTGCCCAGCAGGCCCGTGAGCGGCGACTTGGCCATGATGTGGGTGCGCGCGGTGGCCGACGCGCAGGTGGCCGTGAGCAGGCCTCCGCTCATGATGAGCGTGTTGTCAGGCCCCAGCGGGTCGCACCCCTTCTCGGTGTGGTTGTAGAGAAGGTAGGCGTCCAGGCCCCTTCCTCCCAGGAACTTGCGACGAGCCTCGAGGGGAATGGGACGCGTTTCGACCGCGCCCGTGGAGAGGTCGATGTAGGCGATCTTGCGGTCCAGGGCCATGGCTACCTGCCCTCCTTCTTGAGCTGGAGCGCTTGCTCGGCCTTGCGCTCGAGAGCTTCCTCGGCGAGCCGCCGGTTGACCTCCCAGACCGGACCACGGATCCGGGGAAAGTCTGGCCTGATCCAGGCCACCCTGAACTGCATCCCGCACTCCGAGCATTCGACGTGATCCTGGCCCGCCTCGGGCTGCAGCCGGCCCATGCAGCTGGGATTGTGGCACCTGAACTTGCCGTAGGTCCTGGTCTTGCGCAGATCCTCGGCCGTTGATCCACCCTTGATCTCGACAGGCATGGGAGACCCTCCTGTAATTCAGTATGGTGAATTTTGGGAGCATAGAATCGAATCATGGTCATGTCAATGCATAACCTCCTATTATCCTGGACTAATCCATGTAGGCGAACCGACTTCGCGTTGACAAATCCAGCTGCATCGATATGCTACTTGTCGGACATCGGTTCATCATACTGAACATGGGACAGGCTTATCAGGCGCCCACCGTGGGCAAGGCGTTCCAGATCCTGGAGCTCGTGTGTCGCGCAATGCACGGCCCGAGCCTGAGCGAGCTTTCCAGGGAGCTGGGGATGGGCAAGAGCACGACCCTGGGAATCGCCTCTGCCCTGGTGCAGACCGGGGCGCTGGTACGCGACCCAGGCACCAAGCGCTACGGGCCCGGGCCTGCGCTCCTGAGGCTCGGCCAGAAGGCCTGGGGTCGTATCGACATCACGGCCGCGGCGAGGCCTCATCTGGAGGCGCTGCGCGACAGCACCGGCGAATCGGTGTTTCTGGGGGTGCACTGGGGGCAGGATGTCACCATACTGGACATCGCCTTGTCCCCGCAGGATCTGAGGATATCGGCCCCGGTCGGTACGAGCATCCCGCTTCTGGCAGGGGCCACGGGAAAGGTCATCCTGGGACAGATGGACGAGGCGAGGGCACTTTCGATCGTGCGATCACGGGGCCTCGTGGCCTACACGCCGCGTTCCATAACGGACGAGGATCGGTACATGGAGGAGCTGCGCAAAGTCAGGCGCATCGGCTATGCCACCGATCACGGGGAGTACCTCGGAGACGTGAACGCCGTGGCCTGCACCGTCCATGTGCACGGCGGGACTGCGGCCGCCATCTGGGTGGTGGGGTTCGGCTCGAGCATGAACGAGGTCGAGATACACAGGATCGCGCGCGAGGTGGTCGTCGCGGCCAAGGCCGTGGGATCGAGCCTCCTTGCGCTCGCGCGCGTGAAGGAGCCGACGGCGTGAGCTACTTCAGGGTCGACGAGAACTGCAACGGATGCCTGGCCTGCGTGGAGAACTGCCCTGCCCGGGCCCTGGCCACCAGGGACGAGGGGGACACGCGCATCATCATGCACAGCATGACGCGCTGCGCCCGGTGCGGAACCTGCTTTCGGGTCTGCCCCCGGCGGGCCGTGCAGTTCGAGCATCTCATCGAGGGCGGGTGGGATCACGTGATCACGCTGGAGATCGCGCGGTGCACCGAGTGCGGCAGGCCCGTGCACACGGCCAGGCTCGGTCGCGACGTGGACCCGTCTTTCGCCTCCCTCGTGGAGCCGCTGTGCGACGAGCACCGGGCTCGCCGGGCCGCTTTCGACCGTGCGAGGCTCGCCACGGGGATCAAGGTCCTGCTGCCGGGGAGGGAGCCATGATCGTCGCCGAGCTCAAGCCCTTGGCCGAGATCGCGGCGAGCCTGGCCGGGCTCGAGAGGGTGCACGTGCTGGCGTGCGGAGGGTGCGTGACCGTGTGCCGCTCCGGAGGAGAGGCCGAGGCCCGGGCTCTCGTCCTCGCCCTGTCCCACCCGCAGCACGGCGCAGGCCCGATGCGCTCGTTCACGGTCGCGTCCTTCGAGAGGCAGTGCGAGCGGGATCTCATGGAGTCGTTCTTGAAGCTGCCTCCGGATGCGGACGCGATCCTGAGCCTGGCCTGCGGGGTGGGCGTCCAGATCCTGGCCGACATGGTCTTCCCGAAGCCCGTGATCCCGGCGCTGAGCACCACGTTCATGGGTGGGACGGACGAGCCGGGAGTCTGGAAGGAGAAGTGCAGCGGGTGCGGCGACTGCCTGCTCGCGACGACCGCGGCCGTGTGTCCCATCACCCGCTGCGCAAAGAGCCTGCTCAACGGGCCCTGCGGCGGATCCTCGGCGGGCATGTGCGAGGTGGGAGATGGCACGCCGTGCGCCTGGGCGCTCATCATCGAGAGGCTCACGGCGCAGGGCCGTCTCGACCTGCTCACCCAGGTGCGCCTCGCCCGCAGCTGGCGCAAGGCCGGGGGGGATGGCCCCAGGACCCGGACGCGCACGGGCGTGGCCAATGACCAGGATCGACGCTGAGCCCGAGGAGGCGACACGGGGTGTTTGTCGTGCAACCCGACGGGATCTGCATGAGAGTCGGGCGTCGCGGACCAATCCGATGATCCCGGACAACACCAGGGCCTGGCTCGAGAAGGCCGGCGTGCACCCCGCCAAGCGCATGGGCCAGAACTTTCTCATGGACGGCGCGGCCCTGTCGCGTATCGCAGGCCTGGCCGTGGCCGAGCCCTGCGACTTTCTCCTGGAGATCGGGGCGGGCACGGGCAACCTCACCGCGCGGCTCCTGGAGCGCGAGGCCAGGGTGGTGGCGCTGGAGCGCGACCGCCGGCTCGTCGCCGTGCTCTCGGAGAGGTTCGGCAGGGCTCCCGGGTTGACCGTGGTGGCGGGCGACGTGCTCGCCATGCCCATCAGGAGCCTTCTCGCACCGGGCAGGCTGGCCGTGGCCGGCAACATCCCCTACAGCCTCACGGGCGAGATCGTCCGCAAGCTGGCCGATGACATGCCGTCGGTCTGCCGGGCGGTGCTCACGGTACAAAAGGAGGTCGCCCGCAGGCTCTGCGCAGCGCCCGGGGACAGGGAGTACAGCGCCTTCACGATCCTCACGGCCGCACGCTTCGTCGTGTCGCGCGGCTTCGACATCCCGGCCGGGGCGTTCATGCCCAGGCCCGAGGTCGACTCGTCGGTCATCGTGCTGTCGCGGCCTCTCGAGCCGGCCGTCAAGCCGGCGCTCTACCCCCTGGTGCGCAGGCTGGTCCACGAGGCCTTCGGCCAGCGGCGCAAGACGCTGGCCAACAGCCTGCACCCCTTTCTGAGCTCCCTGGGCGCCCGCGACGAGATGGTCGCAGCCGTGCTCCTGGCCGCAGGCCTCGATCCGGGACAGCGTCCGGAGACGGTGCCCGTCGAGAAGTGGGAGCTCGTGGCAAGGGCCGTGAGGGGGGTGATCCGTTGATCCCGGACGCAGGCGATTCGGGGATGCATTCCCCAGAGGGTCTGGTCGCGGCTCATCCGGCAGGGGACTTCCTGTACGTCCAGAAGTGGTTCACCAGGAAGTTGACCGCGGTTCCCACGGCCACACCCACCATCACGGCGAGCCACTTGTACCGGAGGGCCACACCGTCCGAGGCCGCGCCCGTGAGATGCCAGGCGCACAGGGCGGTCACGCCCAGGCTCGTCAGGTACTGCAGGAGCGCTGCGAGGGCCGAGACGGCGTAGTACCTGCCCAGGCGGCCCGGCCAGGACGATGCCCCGGAGCCGCGCCGGTCTCTCCAGGTCCACGAATCGTTGAGGACGAAGTTCGTGAAGATGCTCACCAGGATGGCCCCGAGGTAGGACAGGCCCGTGCGCCACCACCCCGGCAACCACGCGAGCAGGACCGCGTCCAGAAGCCACACCGAGGCCAGGTTGACGACGAGGCCGCTGACGCCCACCAGGCAGAACTTGCCGAACCGCCATCTCTGGGACATGACGCGGCTGGCGACTCCCGCTTGGGGTTCATCGGTCACCCGGGATAGATATCACACATGGGCGCGGGCCATAAGGCCGATGAGGCGGAGAGGCTGGACGTGCGGCGGACCTACCAGAGGGCGATGGAGGCCTGGACCATCACGATGTGGTTGAACACGTTGATGGACGTCGCCTCGGGGTTGCGCGGATCGGGGGGCAGGATGTGGCGGTTGTTGTGGTGCAGCATGTCCAGGGCGTAGTTGAGGCTGATCATCGAGTGCAGCTTCTCGAGCTTGATCTGCGGCCCCGTGGTGATGCGCATCCGGATGTCGTTGACCGTGTCGCGGCCTGGGCCGGTGGGGAACGCGCCGAAGGAGTACGCGGTGCCGTCCTGCTCGTTGATGATGGGGTCGAAGACGTCGAGGCGGAGCATGAGCTCCACGATGTCCTTGATCGTGTAGCCGAAGTGCAGCATGAACGACAGGGAGGTGGCCAGGTTCTCCGTGTAGTCCGAGTGCGGGAACCCGGTCACGGGGTCGGGCTGCGGGTGCTGTCCCTTGTTGAGCCTGAGGATGCCCACCAGGAACTCGCTCATGATGTTGAAGCCCTTGGCCTCCCAGCCCACCTCGAGGCCCATGGTGAAGGCCGTGTCGGACTTGTCGGCGTCGGCCGTGGTGGCGTTCTGGGTGGGCGGGAAGCCCAGCCAGATGTTGAGCCCGACGTCCAGGCCGATCTTCTCGGACACGAACGCGAACTTGAGGAAGAAGTCCTTGGCCATGTTCAGGTCGCTCCAGAGGCCGAAGGTGGAGCCGTAGGTGTCGGTGATGCCGTCACCGTTGAGATCCATCGCGGCCGCGGCCGAGTGGCCGTTGAACACGCCGAACACCAGCCTGATCTTGTCGACGAACTTGGCGTCCCACATGAGGCCCGACTGGCTCCACGGGCACAGCGGGAAGTGCCCCGACCCCTCCATCATGTAGAGGGGGTACTCGATGGCGCCGAGCCTGTGGATGGGCCGCTCGGCCAGCAGGCCGAACGGCACCCGCATGTAGCCCAGCCAGATGGTGGATCTGAACTTGTCCGTGTCGCCGATCTGGTAGCCGATCTTGGCCTGCTGCCACAACGGGTAGGGGACCGGGTTCAGGCCTTCGACGCCTCCGAACAGGTCGACCTCGGCGTAGTACTTGAGCTTGGGATTGATGAGGTGGCCGAGGAGGGCGAGCCTGGCGCGCTGCACCTCGAAGTGCATCTCCGAGTTGTCGTCCGTGGTCACGGCGTCCCACAGGTAGCCGAAGTAGTCGGCCCTGGTGATGTGGTCGAAGCGCAGCCTGGCCTGCAGCGCCAGCGCGAGGTTGATGGAGCCGTACGTCGAGTTCACGATGTTGAGGCCCTCGCCCTTGGGCGCCTCGACGGGTGGAGGAGGTGGCGTGCCCCATCCGCCGCCGGTCGGAGGCGGGGTCCCCCACCCGGGCTGCGTGGTGGTCGGCTGCGTACCCCACCCAGGCTGCGTCTCGGGCGTCGTGGTGGCGGGTTGAGTGGTCGAGGTCACGGTCGTGGTCGTCGTCGATCCCGGCCCGATCACCTCGGGCTCCTGCGCCGACACGGGTGCCGTGGCAAGCGTGAAGGCCCACATCAACGAAAGCACGGATACCGTCCTCGTGAACGTATCGCTCATATCTGTTCTCCTTGTCGTTTCGCGCTGGTTGATCACGATATTTCCACTTGCCGCCCGCCTCGCAGGCTAGATGATGGCTGCGGCCTGGATGCCCAGCCAGAAGTCGTCGCGAAGCCCTTCGTTGGCGCGATGCACGTACGTGCCGGTCAGGGTGAGACGGAAGTGATCGCCGAACAGGAAGGCGTTGAGCCCACCCGTGGCCCACATCTCCCATGTCGCCCCGCTGGCCATGGTCTGCACGCGGCCGAACGGATCCTGGCCGTAGAAGACCAAGCCGGGCGAGGGAGAGCCGAAGTCGGAAGCGCGCCCGTTCCAGAAGTCCACACGCACCATGGGCTCCACCCATCGGCCCACCCTGATTCCGGCGTGGAACAGGAACCCGTACTGGGTCACGTTCGGGTGGATCTTCCCGCCGCCTGCCACCGAGGGGTAGGTCATGGTGCGGCCCGTGAAGTTGGCGACGAGCTTGAGCTTGACCTGATCGGCCAGGAGGTTCTCGAACAGGACCTCTCCGCCGTACAGGAAGGCCGGCGCCACGGCGTGCGTGGCAGAGGCCGCATCGTTGTACTCCGGCCTGGACATGTAGAAGAAGCCGTCGATGCGTAGGCCGAAGGGCACCTTGCCCGTGAGCCTCACCATGACGTCCTTTCCCTTGTTGTCGTCCGGGACGTTGCCCAGGGTGGCACCGCGGTAGCCCGGGCCCAGCCAGATGGACGAGCCGGTCCCGAGGGCGTCCGGCAAGAAGCGCATGCCGTTGAACACGCCCAGGGCAGCCTCGAAGTACTTGTGACAGAACGCCGCCTCCAGCCCCATCTGGCGGAGCGGGTACATGGCCGTTGTCAGGGCCGGGGCGTGGATGGTGTCGAGCATGGCCTCGTTGCGGGTCTGGTAGTGCGTGAAGCCCGGGATGAAGCGGCCCATCCGGATCTCGAGCCCGGAGAGATCGTCGGCCACCATGCCCTTGAGAGGCCTCACGGTCACGAACGCGTCCAGGAGAAAGGAGCTGTCCCAGAGGAACTCGTTGGGGTTGATCCACTCGGCCATGTCGCCGAGGACCGCGAGCTCGAGCCTGTCGTCCCAGAACGCGCCGCGAAATCCCATGAACGCGTGGAGCATGTCGAAGTCGTGCGCCAGCTCGGGATCGCTCTTGAGACCGCTCACATCGAGCTCGTACAGGGTGACCACCGCCGCGGTGAAGCGAAGGTCGATCCACTTGCCCTCGAGAAGAGGCACTCCCACGGGCGGAAACTCGGGCAGGGGCTCCGGAGGCGTCTTGACCTTCGCAGGCTTGGCAGGCTCCTCGGCCTCCTCCTCGTCATCCTCCTCGACCGCGGCATCATCTTCCTCGGCCTCTTCCTCCTCTTCCTCCTCCTCCTCGACCTCTTCCTCTTCCTCTTCCTCTTCCTCTTCCTCTTCGACCTCGGCTTCCCCTTCCTCCTCCTCGACTTCCTCTTCCTCGACGTCGGCCTTCTCCACGCCACCCTTGTCGACCGGGGCAGATTCGGCGGCCTTCTTTGCGGGCTTGGCTTCCTTCTCCTTTGTCTGGGCAGTCGCCGTACCTGCAGCAATCAGGGTACAGGCCAGGAGCAGAGACAGAAAGAGCAGGCCGATACAGGACTTCCTCATCTCGTCCTCCCGATTCGGGGTTGTTCTCGATACCAGGGATAGCATATTACCCTCATTTACAAAGCAATCGCAAGCTCTGGAAAAGCGTCGGCAGATATATCGACTGATTGCCGTGCGACTACGCACCCGAACCATCCGGGCACCTGGTGAACGGGCAATGTCGCTGCAATCTGCGGGATTGAATTGACTCCATGTTCGCACTTATCTAAAACTCTCCCTTCACGTCTGTCCGGAGAGACGGCTTCGTGGAGGCTCGATGGCAGGTGTGGAGGCCGAGAACGACCTATCCCGTGAGGAATCAAGAATGATCGAACTGAGATTTCACGGACGCGGCGGTCAGGGGGCAGTCACGAGCGCCGAGATCCTGGCGACCGCTGCCATCGACGAGGGCAAGTTCGCACAGGCATTCCCCAGCTTCGGGCCGGAGCGGCGAGGCGCTCCCGTGATCGCGTTCGCGCGGATAGACGAGAGCCAGATAAGGGATCGCACGGCCATCCAGCAACCCGACGTGGTCATGGTCCTGGATCCCACGATCATGAAGATCGTCAAGGTCACCACCGGCATCAAGCCGACGGGGATGCTGGTGGTCAACACCTCGCGCGGCCGCGCCGCCATCGCCGAGCTCACCGGCTTCACGGGCAAGCTGGCAACGGTGGACGCGACGGCCATCGCCATGGCGGAGATCGGCAGGGCCATCACCAACATGGTGCTGCTCGGTTCGCTCGTGAAGGCGGCCGCGCTCGTCGAGGCGGGTACCGTGGAGGCCATCATCGACAGGCGGTTCGGGCCCATGCTCGGGAAGCGCAACATTCGTGCCTTCAGAAGGGCCATGGAAGAGACGGATCTGGGCTGACGGGCCTGGTTCGGGTGCAAGCCCCCATCGAGGAGATGAAGACATGACCCAAGCGTTCAAGTTCCCCGGCTGGAAGGACCTGCCCCTGGGGATGGATATCCTGGAGCCGGGATCGGCGCGGCGCAATCGCACCGGCGACTGGCGCTCCGAGCGTCCGGTCTGGGCTCTCGAGAAATGCGTGAAGTGCGCCGTGTGCGTGATCTTCTGTCCCGAGGGCTGCCTGAGCGTCACCGAGGAGGGCTATCCGCAGGTGGATCTCGACTACTGCAAGGGCTGCGGGATCTGCGCCAACGAGTGCGTCACCGCGTGCATCGCCATGGAAAGGGAGGTGGAGTGATGGCCAGACGCGTCGGAATGGAAGTGTCCATCGCGCTGGCCGAGGCGGCCAAGCTGGCGAACGTGGACGTGATCTCGGCCTACCCCATCACGCCGCAGACGCACGTGGTGGAGCATCTGTCCGAGCTGGTGGCCGACGGCGAGCTGGACGCGGAGTTCATCCCGGTCGAGTCCGAGCACTCGGCGATGAGCTGCTGCGTCGGGTCGAGCGCGACCGGGGCGCGGACCTTCACCGCGACCTCGAGCCAGGGCCTCGCGCTGATGCACGAGATCCTCTACATCGCCCCGGCCCTCAGGCTGCCGATCGTCATGTGCGTGGTCGACCGCGCGATCAGCGGCCCGATCAGCATCTGGAACGACCACTCCGACATCATGGCGGAGCGGGACACGGGCTGGATCCAGACCTTCGCCGAGAACGCCCAGGAGGCGGTGGACCTGACGATCCACGCGTTCCGCGTGGCCGAGCACCCCGAGGTCTCGCTGCCCACGATCTTCAACCTCGACGGCTTCATCCTCAGCCACATGATCGAGCCCGTGGTCATGCCGGAGAGGGAGCAGCTCGCGGCCTACCTGCCGAGCTTCGTGCCGCTCCAGCGCCTCGACCCGACCAAGCCGATCACGATGGGCCCGGTGGGCATCCCGCCCGTCTACACCGAGGCCAAGTGGACGCAGGAGGTTGCCATGCGCAACGCCCTGCCCGTCATCGAGAAGTGCTGGGACGAGTTCGAGCAGGTCTTCGGACGGAAGTACCGCTCGATCGAGACCTACCAGGCCGAGGGCGCCGACGTGCTGCTCGTCACCATGGGCTCCATCGGCGAGACCGCGATGACCTACGTCGACCAGGCCCGCGCCTCGGGGGTCAAGGTCGGCCTCCTGCGGATCCGCCTCTGGCGCCCCTTCCCGAAACAGGCCTTCCTCGAGGCCGTGGCCGGGGCCAAGGCCCTCGCGGTCGTCGACAGGTGCATGACCCTCGGCGGCGTCGGCGGCCCGGTGGCCTGCGAGCTCAAGAGCGCGCTCTATCACGAGGAGAGGCGGCCCAAGGTCGTCGAGTACCAGGCCGGCCTCGGCGGCCGGGACATCCCGGTCTCGGACTTCGACCGCATGGTCCAGGGGGCCCTCGCCGTGCTCGCGGGCAAGCGCGTGCCCGAGCCGCGGGTCCTCCAGGTGAGGGAGTAGAACGATGAAGGGCTTCGACCTGCTCGGCGTCTACTCGGCGCGCCTCATGGAGCCGGGCGAGCAAGTGGTCTCGGGCCACCGCGCTTGCCAGGGCTGCGGCGAGGTGCTCGCCATGCGGCTCATCCACAAAGAGCTCGGCCCGAACACGGTGACGTGCTCGGCCACGGGCTGCATGGAGATCATCAGCTCCTCGTACCCGGACACGGCCTGGGCCATCCCCTGGCTGCACGTGGCCTTCGAGAACGCCGCGGCCGTGGCCTCGGGCGCCGAGAGCGGCTACAAGGCGCTCCGGCGCAAGGGCAAGCTGCCCGCGCACCTCGCCGACAAGAAGATCACCTTCGTCGGCATGGGCGGCGACGGCGCGACCGCGGACATCGGCCTCCAGGCCCTGTCGGGCGCGCTCGAGCGCGGCCACGACATGGTCTATGTCTGCTACGACAACGAGGCGTACATGAACACGGGGATCCAGCGGTCGAGCTCGACCCCCTTCGGCGCCTCGACGACGACGAGCCCCGCGGGCAAGAAGTCGATCGGCCAGCAGACCTGGAAGAAGAACGTGACCGAGATCGCCGCGGCCCACCGGATACCCTACGCGGCCACGGCGAGCCCGTCCTTCCCCTTCGACCTGATGGCCAAGGCCCGGCGCGCGGCCGAGACGCCCGGGCCCGCCTACCTCCACGTCTACTCCGCCTGCCCCACGGGATGGCGCCCCGCTAGCGACCTGGCCATCGAGCTCGGCCGGCTCGCGGTCCAGACCGCCTCCTTCCCTATTTACGAGATCTTCGACGGGAATCGCGTGAAGGTGA